>JADHSN010000015.1 GCA_016776875.1 Gammaproteobacteria bacterium
GGGCCTGATCCACTTGAACCTGATGCCGGTAGATCCCGAGAGCCTCTCGAGGATTTTCCGCTGGACGCATTGAAATTAGTGGGCACAATGAAGCTCGATGAGCAGAATTGGGCCTTGATTAATGCGCCAGATGGTCAGATTTACAGAGTCGTTGTTGGGTCCTACTTGGGACAAAATACTGGAAAAATAATTGAGATTAATGAATCGACAGGCAGTCTTGAGATCGAAGAGCGGCTCCAGGGTGCATCGGGTCGTTGGGAAGTTCGTTTGATTCAAATGACGAACGGTGAGTAATTGTTTTTGAATTCGAGTAGATTCAACGCTATGCAACATCGCACTTCTTTTATCAACTGCCTAAGGCTGATTTTGGCCATCGTCGTGATGGCGAGTTATCTGCCTTCAGCGAGTTGGGCTCAAGACTCGATCTCATTAACGTCGGTTACCCATACGTATCTCCCCAGTGGGAAAGTCCAGATTGATTTAGATGCGGATGGCCCGTTTGAGCGACCGCGGATGTTTCGGACCACGGGACCCGATAGGCTTGTGCTTGATTTTTTTGGGTTGGAACAACAGGTTGAGAATCCCGTGATAGAGGTTGGTCGGGGCGCTGTTGAGAATCTGTTGGTCGCCGAAGACGACAAGCGATCTCGGGTCGTTGTTAATCTTATTGCGCCAGCCAGTTTTGAGTCGATTTATAGAAGTCACGGCATGACGCTGATTATTAATCCAGTGGCGCCGAGCTCAAATTTTGCGGACGCTCCAAAAGTCGTTAGTGCGCCGGACACATCTCGAGCTAATGGCGTTCAACTATCAAAAATAGATTTCAGGCGGACGCGTGACTCTGCCGGGCGAGTCATTCTCGAATTTGAAGATGATGATGCGAGAGTTGACGTGCGGGAATATCTCGGTGAGATTGTGATCGATATCGCAGATGCAATGATGGACAGCTCACTTCAGAAACGCCTTGATGTCGTCGACTTTGCAACGCCCGTCCAGTTTGTTGATGCATTTGCGACTGAAGGCGGCGTTCGGATTGTGGTAACCCCTTATGGCCGCTTTGAATTTGTCTCCATTCAAACTGGACAGCGATTTATCCTGGAAGTTTCGGAAAAACCTACTGGTGTAACGGAAGGATCTGAATCGGCCGTCTATAGTGGAAATTTAATTAGCTTTGATTTCCAGAATATTCCCGTCAGAAGTGCGCTTCAACAGATAGCGCAGGAAACGGGTTTAAATTTTGTAATCAGCGATACGGTTACGGGTGAAATGAGCTTGCGCCTTAAGGATGTGCCCTGGGATCAGGCGCTTGATACGATAATGCAAACTAAAGGTCTCGCGAGACGGGAGCAGGGTAATGTGGTTTGGATCGCGCCCGCCGAGGAGATTGCGAATCAGGAACGTTTAGCGCTCGAAGCGTCCCGACAGGTCAGTGAACTAGAGCCTTTAGTCTCTGATCTAATTCAAATCAACTATGCGAAAGCTGAAGATATTGGCAACCTTCTGAAATCGGTGCGGGCAATAGAGCCAAATGTGCAGCAGTCCATGTTTGGTAATGTGTCGGTAGCAGAGGTGCAGACAGAAGAGAATCGCTTACTCTCCGAGCGTGGGAGCGTCACGGTGGATGAGCGCACCAATTCTTTGCTGGTACAGGATACTCAAAGCAAGATTCGTGAAATTCGAAAACTGGTCGCTGAATTAGATCGACCGGTCAAACAGGTTTTGATAGAGACACGTATCGTAGAGGCAAAAGAAAATTTCAGTCGAAACCTCGGCGTTAAACTTGGACTGACCGGTATAAACAGTAACACCAGTCTCGGGACGGCAATGGGTTCTGGTTCGTTATCCAACACGGGAACTATCCGGACGGATGGCGTGAGTGCGAGTGGTGATGGCTCTTTAGGCGTCAATTTCCCGGCACAAGGTATTGGTTCGGTTTCTCCTGCATCGTATGCCTTAACGCTTGCTAAGGCCGGCGCAGGCTGGGCCAGTTTGATTGATCTTGAGATTTCAGCCCTGGAAGCCGAAGGGAACGGGAAGATCGTGGCGAATCCTCGATTGTTAACGGCAGATAAACAGGAAGCTCATATTGAACAAGGTCAGGAGCGGATCTTTACGACAAACACACTTGGGGAAGGGACAGTTGTCACTAAAAAAGCCGTTTTAGGTCTAACGGTGACGCCCCAGATCACGCCAGATGACCGCGTGATTCTCGATGTCTTTGTGACAAAAGATTCCTTCGTTTCTGCGACTGAGGAGAATATCAACACGCTCCAGGTTAGAACTCAGGTGCTGTTGGATAATGGGGAGACGGTCGTGCTAGGCGGTATCTACGAGCAGCAAACAGCTGATAATGTGTCCAAAGTCCCGGTGCTTGGAGACCTTCCAATTATTGGCCCCCTTTTCAGAACCAAAGGAATCCTTGATAATCGGAGTGAGCTACTTATCTTTCTGACACCACGCATTGTCAATCCAGTGCTGACGTCGGGCTGATTTCTTAACTTTTACCATTACGCTTCTTAGCGCCTTGTCATGATATCTGCGAGCAATATTTATCTAGTCGGCCCTATGGGCGTCGGCAAGACAACTGTCGGCCGTTCTCTGTCAAAGAGTTTGGGGATGGACTTTGTGGACTCAGATCAAGAGATCGAAGAGCGTACCGGCGTTAGTATCAGTACTATTTTTGATATTGAAGGAGAGGCGGGTTTTCGGGAGCGGGAGGCAAAAGAGATTTTTGAGTTGGTGAAGCGCAAAAATATTGTCCTGGCGACAGGCGGTGGTGCGGTCACTCGAGAAGACGTCCGGAAGGCGATGCGCCATAACGGTCTTGTAATTTATCTGCATGCGACTCTGGAGATGCTGGTTGAGCGGACGCGGTCCAGTAAAAACCGCCCATTACTGAATACCGGCGAAGATCCCCGAAAAGTGCTCGAGGCGCTTATGGAGGAGCGTGAACCTCTATATCGAGCCGAAGCGGATATTATTTTTGAAACTGACTCGAGATCGCCGCACGCGGTCGCCAAGGATATCTGCAGCGAGATAAGAAAACGTTGGCAACGCTAACCGTTGACCTTGGAAGTCGTAGTTATCCCATAATCGTGGGCAGCGGATTGCTCGCAGAACCCAGTACAGTTTCTGCATACATACCAAGCGATGACGTTTTGGTGGTCACAAATGAAACAGTAGCCCCCCTTTATCTTGATCGCGTGATGGGTTTATTGGGGAACCGCCGAGTGATTTCCCAAACGCTTCCTGACGGTGAGCAGTACAAAAGCTTTGAGACTCTCCAGCGTGTCTTCGATACGCTTTTGCAAAGTCGATTCAGCCGAGATGCGACGTTAGTCGCGCTCGGTGGCGGTGTGATTGGCGACTTGGTTGGGTTTGCGGCGGCTTGTTATCAGCGAGGTGTCTCGTTTGTCCAAATTCCCACCACTTTGTTAGCGCAGGTAGACTCTGCCGTTGGCGGCAAGACCGCGGTAAACCATCCTGCGGGTAAAAATATGATTGGCGCTTTCCATCAGCCCGCTTGTGTCATCGCTGATACGGACACCCTTCGTACGCTTGAATCTCGCGAACTGGCTGCGGGGATTGCTGAAGTTATTAAGTATGGCTTGATTCGCGACCGTCTTTTTTTTGAATGGCTAGAGTCGAATATGGATCACCTTCTGAACTGCGATCAAGAAGCGCTTCAGTATGTAATTATGGAATCCTGTCGTCACAAAGCAGAGATTGTCGCTAATGACGAGAAAGAGGCTGGAGAGCGGGCGATCTTGAACCTAGGACACACCTTTGGACATGCAATCGAAACCGCATCCGGTTACGGCTCGTGGTTGCATGGAGAGGCCGTCGCAGTAGGCATGTTGATGGCAGTGACGATGTCTGAAAAATTAGGATGGCTAGATCGTCAGATAGTCGATAGAACTCGCCGCTTATTGCTGAGCGTCAATTTGCCGGTGGCGCCGCCACAGGGAATGACCGCAGACGATTTTCTAAAGCATATGTCGGTGGATAAAAAAGTAGTTGGCGGAAAGATTCGGTTGGTACTACTCCATGGGTTGGGGTGTGCAAAGTTAGTCGAAGACTACCCTGAAGAGGTGTTACTTCAAGTATTGAACGAATTTTCGACGATCTAAGTCTGTTACGCTTTATTGCACCATAAGGGGGCAATAGATCGCCAAAACTCGTTTTTGGGTAGGCATAAAACTCTTGTGTTTGAAGCGAATTTTAGCTGTCGCTATAATTTATTGACCCCTTCATAAAAAAAATCTGCGGCGACATCCCGCAGATTAACGCTCAGATTGCTGCTTTCCCGATCTTGAGGCCCGCTTCCGTTGACAACGCAGTGGGTCGGGTGTGTCGCGGCGTTAAATGGCAAGATCATCCAATGGAGTAAGCGCAATTAATGACCACGCAACCGAATTCGCCACACGGGCTCTATGACCCCCGCTACGAGCACGATAGTTGCGGGGTTGGTATGGTCGCTCACATCAAGGGCATTGCAAGCCGAAGCATCATCGATGATGGCTATGAATTGCTTAAGAGTATGGAGCACCGGGCAGGCGTAGGGGCGCAGCCAAATAGTGGTGATGGCGCCGGGATCCTCACCGCATTGCCTTATAAGTTTCTATCTCGCGTAATTTTCGAGGAACTTGGCATTGATCTTCCAGAACAAGGGAAATTGGGTGCCGGATTAGTTTTCCTGCCTAAAGATTTATCTCAACGTCAAAAGTGCAAACGGATTGTTGAGAATCTTGTCGATCAGCATGGCCAGTTTTTGTTGGGTTGGAGGGTCGTGCCGGTTGCACCAGATTCCGCGGACATCGGCATTGCTGCTAGATTGTCTGAGCCCCACATAGAGCAGCTGTTGGTCGAGGCGGCTCCCGATATTAGTCAAGACGAGTTTGAGCGAAAACTTTATCTGATCCGGAAAAGCGCAAGCCATCGTCTGTGTGCAGTTGACTCTTCGTCACAGTCCGAGATGTTCTATGTCTGTTCGCTTTCAACGCGCGTAATGGTCTACAAGGGGATGTTGAGAACGCTGCAGCTGATGGACTACTTTATTGATTTGCAGGCATCAGATTACGTCAGTCATCTTGCAATGGTGCACGCACGTTTTTCGACTAACACTTTTCCAAGCTGGGACCGCGCTCACCCTATGAGAATGATTGCTCATAATGGTGAGATCAACACGTTCCGCGGTAACAGAAATTGGATGCGTGCGCGGGAGGGAAGCATGGAGAGTGATCTTTTTGGGGATCAACTCGAAGCGCTATTCCCGGTTATTGAGCCGAACTGCTCGGACACGAGCGGCCTGGATAATGCCCTAGATTTCCTCACCGTAACGGGACGTACGCTTCCAGAGTCAGTTTTGATGATGATTCCAGAGGCTTGGCAAAAACATGAATTAATGACCGCGTCGAAGCGCGCATTTTACGAATATCACTCGTCAATGATGGAGCCGTGGGACGGCCCATCTTCGGTCACTTTTACTGATGGCCGATGCATTGGCGCAGTGCTGGATCGAAATGGACTTAGACCGAGTCGGTATTACGTTACTTCAGATGACCGGGTCATTATGTCGAGCGAGGTTGGAGTTCTAGAACTTGATCCCACCACGATTAAAGAGAAAGGTCGACTCCAACCAGGTCGGATGTTTTTGGTTGATTTTGAAAAGGGCAGGTTAGTTCCTGATGAAGAAATCAAGGAAAGTCTGACGAACCAAAGACCGTATGACCAATGGTTGACTGAACAAAAAATAGAAATGTCTGAATTGCCAAAAGCGGATGATGTTCCTGGTCTTTCAGAAGAAACGCTTGTGCCACGACTCAGGGCCTTTGGTTATACCCGAGAGACTTTGGATTTTATGCTGATTCCGTTGGTGCTTGAGCAACGTGATCCTATTGGGTCGATGGGTAACGACTCAGCGCTCGCCTGTTTATCGGATCAACCCAGACTGGTCTACGATTATTTTAAGCAGCTATTTGCTCAAGTGACGAACCCTGCGATCGACTCCATAAGAGAAGATGTCATTATGTCGCTCGAGTGTTTTATAGGCCCTGAAAAAAATCTTTTAAGCACGACGCCGTCGCATTGTCATCGATTGCGCCTGATGCAACCGATTCTCACCCAAAGTGATCTGGCAGCGCTGCAAGCGCTTGATTATCGCGGTTGGAAAAGTGCAACAATCGATATTACGTTCCCAGAGGCGGATGGTCCTGGGGGCTTGAAGCGGGCGATTGAGCGAATCTGTGCCGAGGCTGAAGCCGCTGTTGATGATGGGATTAATATCGTCGTCCTTTCGGATCGATTAGTCAGCAACCAGAACGCTCCTGTTAGTACGTTACTCGCTGCAGGGGCTGTCCACCAACGACTGGTCAGAACCTCTAAGCGAACTCGAATTGGCTTAGTTGTTGAGACAGGAGAAGCCAGCGAAGTGCATCATCATTGTCTGCTTGTTGGTTTTGGCGTCGATGCGATTAATCCTTATCTCGCTTTTGAAGCACTTTGGCAAGCGCGCCGCGATTCGAGGCTTGATGCTGAACATTTCCCGGATGATCACTCGATTGTTGAGGCTTACCGTAAGGGTGTCGCAAAGGGCATTCTGAAAGTAATGGGTAAGATGGGTATTTCAACACTCCAGTCTTACAAGGGCGCTCAAATCTTTGAGGCGGTGGGATTACAAGACGAGGTGATCGATCTTTGCTTTACGGAGACCGCGAGTCGATTACAGGGTGTGGGTTTTGATGTTTTGGGGGTGGAGATATTACGACGACATCATCTCGGTTACGCTGAAGCGCCGTCAGTTGATTCCGGAACGCTTCCAAATCCCGGCGAGTATCACTGGCGTCCGGGCGGGCAAAAACATGCCTGGGAACCGAAAGCAATTTCGAGTCTTCAGCGAGCGGCCCAGCAAAACAGTGCACAGGCTTACCAGGAATTTTCTGAAACGATAAACGCAGAAACGTCAGGACGTTGTACTTTGAGGGGATTGATGCATCTTCGCGAGGGCGTTGCCGGTTCAGCTATATCGATTGATTCGGTAGAACCTGCCTCAGAGATTGTTAAGCGTTTTTGTACCGGCGCCATGAGTTTTGGATCGGTGTCGCCAGAGGCACATGAAACTTTGGCTATTGCAATGAATCGCGTGGGCGGTAAAAGCAATACGGGAGAAGGCGGTGAGGATCCGGAGCGTTTTAAGCCGCTGCCCAATGGAGATCTTAAACGCTCGGCAATCAAACAAGTGGCCTCCGGTCGATTTGGGGTGACTGGTTGGTACCTTGCCAATGCTGATGAGATCCAGATCAAAATTTCTCAGGGCGCTAAACCAGGAGAAGGTGGCGAATTACCTGGATCCAAAGTCGACGCCACGATTGCCAAGATTCGGTATTCAACGCCGGGTGTTGGCTTGATATCGCCTCCGCCTCATCATGATATTTACTCTATCGAAGATCTATCGCAGTTAATTTATGATCTGAAGAATGCAAATCCAGTTGCGAGGATTAGCGTTAAATTGGTTTCGGAAGTTGGGGTGGGCACGATTGCGGCGGGGGTTGCGAAGGCCCACGCCGACCATATTTTGATTTCTGGCGACAGTGGGGGTACTGGTGCATCACCGTTGACCAGTATCAAGCATGCAGGTTTACCTTGGGAACTTGGGATTGCTGAGACGCATCAGACGCTTGTGATGAATGACCTTCGGAGCCGGGTGACGTTGCAGACCGATGGGGGAATCAAAACGGGTCGGGACGTTGTTATCGGGGCGATATTAGGCGCTGAAGAAATTGGCTTTTCGACCGCGCCATTGATCGCACTGGGGTGCATCATGATGCGAAAATGCCACCTGAATACCTGTCCAGTCGGAATTGCAACACAGGATCCTGTTCTCAGGGCGAAGTTTCATGGGTTGCCTGAAAATGTCGTTAATTATTTATTTTTCGTGGCTGAGGAAGTCCGAACCATTATGGCCAAGTTAGGCGTTAGAAGTTTTATCGATATGGTCGGAAAGACTGAAATTCTGGAAACAAGCGCAGTCGTGTCACACTGGAAAGCCAGCGGCCTTGACCTGAGTCGTTTGCTGGAGTCCCCGAAAAAGCCTCACCCAAAAGCGGGTACCACTTGCCAGCAAGTTCAGGATCATGGACTTGAGCGCGCGCTCGACAACACGCACATAATTGGCCTCAGCCATGCCGCTATTGAACGTGCGGAAAGAGTTGATTTTGACCTGCCGATCAAAAACACCGACCGGACAGTGGGCACGCTACTGTCATACGAGGTTGTTAAGCGATGGGGAGAAGCCGGATTGCCGGATAGCACGATACATGGGCGATTTACGGGATCTGCTGGACAGAGTTTTGGGGCGTGGCTTGCAAATGGTATTACGCTGGAGTTGAGGGGAGATGCAAACGATTACGTGGGAAAAGGTTTGTCCGGTGGAAGGATTATCATCTACCCACATCCAGATAGTAAGTTTTTACCCGAAAAAAATGTGATTGTTGGTAACGTCGTGCTGTATGGTGCGACTGCGGGAAGCGCTTTTTTTCGAGGGATCGCGGCCGAGCGTTTTGCGATTCGAAATAGCGGCGCACAAGCGGTTGTGGAAGGTGTGGGTGATCATGGTTGCGAATATATGACCGGGGGGCGAGTCGTGGTACTGGGCCCTACCGGCCGGAATTTCGCGGCTGGGATGTCGGGCGGAATTGCCTACGTTTTGGCCGATGACCGTGATCGGTTTGCGGTTAATTGTAATCAGGACATGGTTGATCTTGATGACATCGAAAACGATCAAGAGGCAGCGGAGTTATTCAGTCTTCTCGAGGAACATCACAGGTTAACGGGGTCAACCGTCGCGGAGGACTTGATTAAAGATTGGAAAAGCGCTTTGACAAGGTTTATTAAAGTAATGCCTCGAGATTACAAAAGGGTGCTCGCAGAGGGTGGACAGGATGCTGCGGTTCCCGGTTCGCGAGACTTGCGTGAGGAGATAACCATCCAGCAGGGCGCAGCCTGAGAGCAGTTAGAGGACTATTGTCTTATGGGTAAAGTGACCGGATTTAAAGAATTTCCTAGAACCATTGTCCCATACCGGGACGAGGAAGTCCGTATTAATGACTTTGATGAGATTTTTTCTAAAGGCAATACCGATCAATTAAAGTTGCAAGGGGCTCGCTGCATGGACTGCGGCGTGCCGTTCTGTCAGTCAGATGACGGATGTCCTGTTGATAATCTTATTCCGGAGTGGAACGATCTTGTTTACCGAGGTGAATGGCGAGCGGCCCTGGATCGCCTTCACGCGACAAATAATTTTCCCGAATTTACCGGACGTGTCTGCCCAGCACCCTGTGAAGGGGCCTGCGTACTCGGCATAACCGAACCGGCCGTTACCATTAAAAATATTGAGCAGTCCATTGTAGATCGTGGATTCGATGAGGGATGGGTGACCGCTCGGCCACCGAGCAAACGTTCTGGAATGAAAGTAGCGGTGGTGGGCTCGGGTCCTTCAGGTCTTGCGGCCGCAGATCAGTTGAACAAATTGGGCCATTCAGTGACCGTTTATGAGCGCGCTGATCAGATCGGAGGATTATTGATCTATGGCATTCCCAATATGAAACTGGAAAAAAAGTTAGTGGATCGACGTGTAAACTTATTACGGGCAGAGGGCGTCGAGTTCAGAGTCAACACGAGCGTGGGGAGTCCGGTCGAAATTTCCGCGAGTCATTCAAACGCAATCATGACTGATACCGGCGAGTCCGTGAGACATATTTCGGTAGAAGAATTGCAAAGAGAGGTTGATGCGGTTGTACTAGCAATAGGGGCGACCGTGCCGCGTGACTTGGTAATTCCGGGTCGCGAGGCTTCCGGAATTTATTTTGCGATGGACTATCTGACCCGTAGCACGAAAAGTCTCATTGACGAGCGTGCGACGTCTATCGATGCCGCCGGTAAGCGAGTGATTGTGATTGGAGGTGGTGATACTGGCGCTGACTGCATTGGAACGGCTCTGCGTCAGGGTTGTGAGAGTGTGGTTAACTTCGAGCTGTTGAATTGCCCTCCGGATGGTCGAGCAGAAAACAACCCATGGCCACAATGGCCGTTAATTTTACGAAGCGATTACGCACACTCAGAGGCGAAGCACAAGTTTGGTAAAGACCCCAGAAGCTATAACCTGCTCTCAAAATCATTCCTGAAGAATGAAGCCGGGCAGTTGATTGGCGTGCGGACGATCGAAGTTGATTGGAATCAACCCTCACAAGAGGCACCGTTTAGCGAAATCGAGGGATCTGAGCAAGATTGGAACTGTGATCTGGTTTTTTTATCGATGGGTTTCATGGGGCCTGAGTCGGCGGTACCCGATCAGCTTGAACTCGCTCGGGATCAACGTTCAAATATTGCGGCAGCTGCGCCCGACTATCGATGCGGTGAGGGATCCGTTTTTGCGGCTGGAGATTGCCGGCGAGGGCAGTCGTTGGTGGTCTGGGCAATACAGGAGGGCCGCGCTGTTGCTCAAAGTGTCGATGATTACCTAAAAGGGTTAACCCAGTCGCCTAGAAAGAGTTGGAGATGAGCCAGACATCAATTCCACCTGAGCAACGTTTAATTGTTGCGCTGGATGTCCCGTCCGCCCAAGAGGCGCGTGCGTTGGTCAATGAAATTGGCGATGCGGTTAATTTTTATAAGGTGGGTCTTGAGTTGTTCACGGGTGCCGATGGGTTTGGAATTGTGGATTGGCTAACCGGTCAACAAAAGAACGTCTTCGTCGACCTTAAATTTTTTGATGTGCCGGCGACTGTGGGTCGTGCAGTGAGTCAGTTGCAGGGTAGAGGAATTACCTTTGCTACGGTTCATGGCAATGACGCCATGATGCGATCGGCTGCAGAGGCCGCTGACGGCGTGGGTATCCTTGCAGTCACGGTGCTTACCAGCCTTGATAAAGCCGATATGCGCGATCTCGGCTTTGATTGCGATATTCCTGAACTTGTTTGTTCTCGAGCGAGACGCGCGATTGCCTCGGGCTGTGCTGGGGTGGTCGCATCAGGCCAAGAGGCGCAGATGCTGAGAGAGACATTAGGCAAAAACGGCGTGATCGTCACTCCCGGTATCCGATCTGGAGCTCACGACGATGATCAGAAGCGCGCAGTCACGCCTCGCCGAGCTCTGATGGACGGGTCCGATTATCTTGTGGTGGGCAGACCCATTCGGGATGCACAAAGCCCTCGTGACGCAGCAGTTCAAATTCAAAGTGAAATTCAATCGACTTTGACGGAATTATTGTGACAGGATCGCCGAGAAACGATCGCCTTATTCGCGCACTCAAGCGAGAACCTGTCGACTGCACGCCGGTTTGGATCATGCGTCAGGCCGGGCGTTACCTCCCCGAGTACCGGGCTTCTCGAGAGCGGGCGGGGGATTTTTTAACGCTCTGTAAAACGCCTGAACTGGCTTGTGAAGTCACGATGCAGCCGCTCGCGCGTTTTGACCTGGATGCGGCAATACTTTTTTCAGATATTCTCACAATCCCGGACGCCATGGGTTTAGGACTGAGCCTGCACGAGGGCGAAGGCCCTAGATTCGCACGCCCGATCAACTCAAAAGCCGATGTTGATTCGCTTGGGGTTCCGGATCCGGAAGACGATCTCGGTTACGTCCTGGAGGCGGTTCGAGTAATTCGACATGAACTCGCAGATCGTGTGCCGTTGATCGGTTTTTCCGGAAGCCCCTGGACGCTTGCAACTTATATGGTGGAAGGCAGGAGTACACGGGATTTTGCAAAAATTAAAAATATGATTTATCGCGAGGCACCAGCTGCTCAAAAATTATTGGGTTTATTAAGCCAGTCTGTTGGGCTTTACCTCAAAGCCCAAGCACGAGCAGGGGCGCAAGTGCTTATGGTTTTTGATACCTGGGGCGGCGTTTTGGGACATGCCGAGTATCGAGAGTTTTCTCTTGATCCGATGGCTCAGGTGCTATCGGAACTGCAATCAGATCCGATTGCCTCAAAGGTGCCCACAATTGTCTTTACAAAAGGAGGCGGGCAATGGCTTCCTCAAATCGCTTCAATAGGTTGTGACGCGATCGGTTGCGATTGGACGACATCACTGGCGCAAGCCCGGTTAGCGGTGAAAGATCAGGTTGCGCTCCAGGGTAATCTCGATCCTGCAATACTGTACGCATCGCCAGAGCGAATTCGTTCGGCGGTCACTGAGGTGTTAGCCGATTTCGGTTCTGGCCCGGGACACGTGTTTAATCTCGGCCACGGCGTAACGCCAGGCGTAAACCCCGACCATGTGAAGGTCCTGGTGGATGCGGTGCACGAGTTGAGTATTAAATCGCCCTGATTTTTTCGGGAGATATTTAATCTGGGACGGGTACCGTATAGTTCAGTGCCATTCGGCCGCCGTCTGCATAAATACACTGCCCCGTAATGTAAGACGAATCCTCACTGGCAAGGAAAAGCGCGATCTTGGCAATTTCGTCCACTTCGCCACAACGCCCCATTGGCGTCCTCGAGAGTATCGCGTTTCGCTTTTCATCATCCGACATCACCTGTTGAAGCATTTCGGTCAAAATGCTGCCCGGTCCGATTCCGTTTACGCGGATACCCTTGTCGGCAAGTCCCATCGCCATGACGCGGGTGAGCTGGTCTAACCCGCCTTTGGACACGTTGTAGGGCAGGATCGTCGGGATTGTCATTACGCCATTAACAGAGGACATATTAATAATGCTCCCACTTCCCGCTTTCGCCATATGACGTCCAACAGCCTGACTCATCAAGAATGCTCCCTTCAGATTTACGCTGAGGACAATGTCAAAATCTTCCTCGCTGATCTCCAAAACATCGCCGGTGCGAAGAATGCCCGCATTATTCACGCAAATATCAATTCGCCCGTTCTGGGCAATTATTTGCTCGACTGTTTTGTTTATTTCCTGCTTACTGGCAACATCGATGTGGAAGAAAGTGGCGCCAGGTACGCCATCGGCCGCAGTTCGACCAATCTGATCATTGATGTCGAGCATCATGACCCTGGCACCTTCCGCCGAGAACCGTTCGGCAATTCCCAATCCAATGCCTTGAGCGGCTCCTGTAATCACGGCAACCTTATCTTTTAATCGCACTATTTTCTTCCTCTGATTTCGTCAAAGCGTATTCCCACATTTTACTGGAGCGGGAGATGAACGTGTCACCTGAATAAAAACTCGGATGGCCTTGGTTTTATTAGTGTCGAGGTCTATCATCACTACTTCGAAACAATGGGCTCTTATCCGTTAGTCGAACGCTGTAGGCATATCGGGAAATCGCGGGTAGCCGTAATTGATCGCTCGATAACAACATAGATATTTAAGTGACTTAATTAGCCATATGAGACTAAGTGATCTTGCAAAACGGATAGGGGCGCGTTGTCATGGCGATTCTGATCTTGACGTTATCTCTCTTGGAACGCTTGAGGAAGCAGGCCCTAATCAAATCACCTTTCTCGGGGTCTCGACATCACGCGAAATGCTGGCGAGTTGCAAGGCAGGAGCGGTCATATTGCGAGAAGAAGATCTCGACAGTTGGCAGGGATCAGCGCTTGTCAGTGAAAATCCTCACTCGGCTTATGCGCTCACTGCGCGGGCGCTAGATACAACGCCTATGCCGCCGCCCGGTATTCACCAAAGCGCGGTTATCGCGGATAGTGTGAAGTTAGGTGAAGATGTATCAATTGGACCCAATTGTGTAATTGAGGAGAACGCTGAGCTTGGGGACCGGGTAATTATTGAACCCGGATCGGTCATCGGTGCTAATGTTGTAATCGGTTCAAAAACTCGCCTTTTTGCCAACGTGACGATCATGCACGGCGTCAAGATTGGCCAGCAGTGTTTTATCAAAAGCGGGGCAGTTCTCGGTAGTCACGGGTTTGGCAATACAAACGAAGACGGTCAATGGGTTCGCATTCCTCAGTTAGGCGGGCTAACGGTTGGTAATCGAGTCCAGATCGGCGCGCTAACGACTATCGACAGGGGCGCTATCGGTGACACCCTGATTGCTGACGGCGTGGTGATCGATAATCTGGTGCAAATTGGCCATAACTGCCAGATAGGGGAAGACACCGCAATCGTTTCCTGCGTTGGTGTTGCGGGCAGTGTGGTTATCGGAAAGCGCTGCATTTTGGCCGGTGCGGTTGGCGTGGCGGATCACGTCACCATTTGTGATGATGTGCATCTCACGGGCATGGCGATGGTCACAGGTTCAATCAACAAACCTGGGATGTATTCCTCAGGTACGGGCTTATTGCCGACTGGTGATTGGCGAAAAGCAGCGGTCCGATTTCGTCAGTTGGATGATATGAGTCGAAGGTTGAAGCATTTAGAGCAAATGCTTGCAAGCAGCAAGAATTGATGGAAAAGCCATTTTTGCTGTTGCGTTTTGGATTTAGTCTTTATATGCCGGGCAGGGTCGTTGATCGAACTCACTAACTAATCTTTTTCATGCAGAGAAGTAACATTTCGCAAGCGCTGAAATATTTTTGTAACAAAAAACTGGTAAAAATCTGCGGTTGATTCGTTATGCGAGAGGATTCACTGGTGTCAGCCCCAACAATAATGCTCGTCGAGGATGATGAGGCGATACGAGAGTTGCTTCGTTTTGTGCTTCAACAGAACAATTTTGATATTGCTGAATTCGTTGATGCAGAAACAGCGATAAAAGGTTTAGAAAAAAAGCACCCGAGCCTAATCTTGATGGATTGGATGTTGCCGGGAATGAATGGCGTACAGCTTACAGAAAAATTGAAGTCCAGTAGTTTTAGTCGCAGTATTCCCATCATTTTGTTGACTGCGCGTGGAGAAGAAGAGGACAAGGTTCGGGCATTTGATTGTGGTGCTGATGATTATGTGACGAAGCCATTTTCTCCACGAGAACTAATTGCACGTATTCGAGCCGTTATCAGGCGCGCTGTGCCACATGAGGGGGATGATCCAATTGAAGTCGACGGTTTGCTTCTAAACCCGATTCTGCATGCCGTTACGGTACGTGGTGACACATTAGAATTAGGACCCACGGAGTTTCGCTTGCTGCATTTTTTTATGACTCATCAGGATCGTGTTTATAGCCGCAATCAGCTTCTTGATTGGGTATGGGGTGCTAATGCTTTTATTGAAGAACGCACTGTGGATGTTTACATTCGTCGGTTACGGGCCGCACTTGAGAAGCACTCTTATGGCGGACTTATCAAAACCGTTCGAGGGGTGGGTTATCAGTTTGTGGGAACGAACAGAAGATAATCTCATGTCATTGGATGAGTGATCTTTTTATTTCAGTTAGTGCGCTATTCCTCGGCGCTATTTTGGGATGGTGTGCTGGAGAGACGAGCTTAGGTATCGGGCTGGCGGCATTTCTATTAGTTGGCTTTTACTGTTTTCAATTGAGTTATATTGCTCGTGTTTCCAAGAGCGGACCAGTTTCCAAGCAGGCTGTAAAGTGGTGGATGAGCCCCTCGGCCAAGCGATTACTGAGCGTGGTGATTGATGCGTATTCAAGCCAAGAGATATTATCAAAAGCAGTGGATCGGTATCGACTGCGCAGCCGTCGACGAAAAATAGCGCTGAATGGCGTGATCTTAGAATTGCGGAAGGTAATGGAAGCTTTCCCTGATCCAATTTTGATTCTTGATAGCGAGAAACGCTTGATACAGTGGAATCGCTCCGCATCGCGTCTATTTAGTTTTTCTCATGCACTGGATCGGAAGCAACCAATACGATCACTAATTGATGATGCCGCGTTTCTCAGTTTATTGGACATCGAAGTTGGGGAAAATGTTGAATTATCTTCCATTGGGATGGAGCATGAATCATTTTTTGCAAGACGGTCGCTTTTAACTGAAGACAGAACACTGATTCAGTTGCAAAATATCACTCGTTTGCGGGAATTAGAAGTGGTGCGCCAGAACTTTGTTGCAAATGCCTCACATGAATTGCGCACGCCGTTAACAGTTGTTCATGGATATTTAGAAACATTAATAGATCATTCTCTAGAGGCCGGTGATTCAGATTTTCAGACGCTTTTCCAAAAAATGCATTTTCAAACGAGTCGAATGAAACGAATTATTGAAGATATGCTTCTCCTTTCCCGGCTTGATAGTGACTACGATCCAATAGAGGAAGAAATCGATATCTGCGAGTTCTTAAATAATATAAGTGATGAAATAAAAGCGGTCGCAGCAACAAAAAATCATTCGATTCAATTAAAGCTTGATAATAATTATGTTCTCCGAGCTAATCGCGAGGCGTTATTTAGTGTGGTATCAAACCTTGTATCGAATGCGGTACGTTATATGGATGACTCCGGAGAGATCGTAATTAATGGATGGGCCAATTCAGATGGTGGATATCTCTCGTTCAATGATAAGGGAATTGGTATCGAGAAGAGGCATATTGAAAAAATTTCCGAGCGTTTCTATCGTGTCGATGTTGTTCGATCTCGGGAATCAGGTGGAACCGGATTGGGATTAGCGATTGTGAGGCACGCTCTGGCTGGTATGGAGGGGGATCTTTCAATTACCAGTCTAGTTGGCGAGGGGAGCACGTTCACGCTTCGATTTCCACTTTCCAGAGTCTGTATTCAGCCTGTTGGGCCTAGTATGCCGTGATGGGTTTAATTCTGTCTATTGATTTAAATTACTGATTTATATACGATAATTATTTTGGGCTAGTAATATTTTTGTAACAAAAGAAGCCTAAGATTCATTCTTCCAGTCGATGCAAAACGCGAGTGATTGGAAAAACCATTGTAATTATTAATTTCAAGCAGAGGAAAAAATGAATCTTAAAAGAAAGATGTTCGGATTGGCAGTTCTGTTTGCGGCTACCGTTCCTTACGGCGCCGTTCAGGCGAGAGACACCATTCAGATTGTTGGCTCTTCCACCGTTTATCCATTTGCGACAGTCGTTGCTGAGAAACTTGGCAAGAAAAACTTTAATACGCCTGTGATTGAGTCCACGGGAACTGGCGGTGGCATGAAATTATTTTGTGCAGGCCTTGGCGTGAAGTATCCTGACTTTACAAATGCGTCACGGGCGATCAAGAAGAGTGAGGTGGAATTATGCGCGAAGAATGGTGTCACTGGGATTATCGAGATTATTATTGGTAATGACGGAATTGCTTTTTCAAATAGCGCTAATTCAGCTCCCTTCAATTTTACAAAAGAGCAACTCTGGAAGGCTATGGCGGAACACGGTCCCAAACCAAAAACCTGGAGCCAGATAGATCCCTCGTTGCCTGATGTTGCGATCAAAATCATGGCGCCTCCACCGACCTCCGGTACGCGAGATGCGTGGAACAGCTTAGTTATGAAGGCGGGCTGCAAGTCAGTCGGGAAGTATGATGACCTTGGAAAAAAGAAGTGCGCAGTGTTCCGGGAGGATGGCGCGGTTGAGGAGGCAGGTGAGAATGATACCTTGATCGTTAAACGACTTGCGGCTGATCCGGAAGCATTTGGTATTTTTGGTTTTAGTTTTTTAGATCAAAACAGAGATCAGATTCAAGGATCAACAATTGAGGGTGTTGAGATCAGTCTTGATACAATTCAGAGCTATGAGTATCCGATCGCCCGGCCGTTGTTTTTCTATGCAAAAAAAGCCCATGTGAATGTGGTTCCCGGAATGCAGGAGTACATGGACGAATTTGTCTCTGACAATGCGGTTGGCGAATATGGGTACTTGATGGACAGGGGCCTGGTACCTCTGGAGTCAAAATCGCTCAGTGAAGTTCGAACAAATGTTTCTTCTCTTAAGACGATTGATGGATAGAATAAAGAAGCTAAACTTCACGGAATTATTATTTATGAAGCAACTAAAGTGGCAATAATTTCTAGTGAATTGAGTTTGAGTAACGTCCCGGTGGTTCTATACGAACGCCGGGACGATTTTTATTAAATGACGATATATCTTCTTGCCGCCATTCTGCTGGTTTCCCTGAGCGGGTTTTATATAGGCAAAAACAGGGCAAGCGCGCTTGTTGTGGGCGCTCGGATCCAGTCTTTGCCTCAGTATCACGGATTACGTATTGCCTTGTGGTGTGGCCTTCCAGCACTTTTCCTTTTGGGGCTATGGGTTGTACTTGAACCCTTTGTAATTCAATCGTTAGTTCGGAATTCTTTGCCGCCGGAGTTTTTTAACTTGTCGGGTGACGAGGCGATCCTCGCGATGATGGAGATCAGTAATCTTTCGCAAGGTATCGTCGGAACGCAGTCAGGCTTACCCTATGCTGAAGAGGCAGCTTCACTGCTAATTTCAATGAATCAACTGTCCGATTATGCGATGATTGTTGTCGTTTCGGTGGTTTCGCTATCAGCACTCGTTGTCGCGCAATCGAAGGTGACTGCGGATTTCCCGGCACTTGAGAGTGTTGAGAAAGCTTTTAATGTTTTTATCTTTTTAAGTTCAGCCGTGGCTGTATTGACGACTGTCGCTATTGTCTTGTCGCTGCTCTTTGAGAGCTTTAAGTTTTTTGAGCAAGTACCTTTACATGAGTTTTTGTTTGGCCTTAAATGGAATCCTCAAATTGCTATTCGGGCGGATCAAGGCGCTTCAACAGGGGCGTTTGGAGCAGTGCCAGTCTTTTCTGGCACGCTATTAATTGCTTTTGTTGCAATTTTGGTTGCAGGCCCGATTGGGCTTGCCTCCGCTGTGTATTTTGCCGAGTATGCAAATCCGAGAGTCCGCGATGTCGCGAAACCCATGTTAGAACTGCTCGCCGGTATTCCGACCGTCGTTTATGGATTTTTTGCCGCACTCACCGTGGCGCCGCTTGTGCGAGAACTTGGTTTAAGTTTGGGTTTAGCGGTGGAAGCGCGCAGCGCCCTTGCAGCCGGCATCGTGATGGGTATTATGATTATTCCTTTTATCTCATCTCTTGCTGATGATGTGATTACCGCGGTGCCACAGAGTCTTCGGGAGGGCTCTTATGCGATGGGTGCCACGCAGTCAGAAACGATTAAGTATGTGATTTTCCCCGCGGCGCTCCCTGGGATCGTTGGCGCATTTCTGCTTGCGATCTCCCGGGCCATCGGTGAAACGATGATTGTGGCGATGGCCGCCGGATTGAATGCAAACCTAACCGCGAATCCGCTTGAAAATGTAACGACCGTAACTGTTCAGATCGTTGTTGCCCTGATCGGAGATCAAGAATTTGATGATCCCAAAACCCTGTCCGCATTTGCTTTGGGCCTGATTCTTTTTTTTATGACACTGATTTTGAATGTTTTCGCGCTGATGATCGTGAAGCGTTATCGGGAGCAGTATGAATAGGGGGTTTTCTAGGACGACTGGCGGCAAGCCGTTGTCGAGTCTCAATATTCGCCGGCAGCGCGCTGAGAGACGATTTCGGCGCATTGGTCTTTTTGGGGTAGGACTCGCGCTGGCCTCAGTTCTATTTTTGCTAGGCACTATTTTTTCATCTGGCTACAGCGCTTTTTGGCGGCTTCATTTTGCAGTAGATATCGACTTTGATCCGGTTTTAATGAATGTATCGAGCGATCCATCCCTTGAAGAACTGCGAGACGTAAATTATCTTGCTTTGTTTAGAAAAAATCTCGAACGATCATATCCAGAGGTGAAGGGTCGGAGCGAGCGTCGAAAACTCGCTCAGATGTTTAGTGAATCAGTGCCGGATATTCTCGAATCACTTGTCATTTCTAATCCTTCTTTGGTTGGCTCGAAACAACGGATTTGGGTGCTGTCGTCATCCTCGGCAGAGATGATTTACAAAGGGGCTGCGCCGCGTGACATCGAGGAAACGCGTCGCGTACTGACTGATCAGCAGTTAACTTGGCTTGATCAATGGCAGGGCGAAAACCTGACCCGAACTCGGTTCAACTTTCGCTTTTTTACCAGTGGACCGTCCCGATCACCAGAATTAGCAGGCTTGGGTGGTGCAATTGTCGGTTCAGCACTAACCTTATTGGTGACATTGCTGATTAGTTTTCCAATGGGGGTTGCTGCGGCTATCTATCTTGAAGAGTATGCGCCGAAGAATAGAGTTAGTGAGATTATCGAAGTTAATATTAATAACCTCGCAGCGGTACCGTCGATAATATTTGGATTACTCGGGCTCGCGGTTTTGCTTAATGTTTTCGGTCTTCCTCGAGGTACGCCCCTGGTAGGGGGAATGGTCCTATCCTTAATGACGCTTCCCACAATCATAATTGCCAGCCGAGCAGCGCTTAAAGCAGTTCCACCCTCTATTCGTGATGGCGCATTAGCAATGGGCGCGTCTCCGATGCAGACAATATTTCATCATGTCTTGCCGCTGGCAATGCCGGGCATCCTAACGGGCACCATTATTGGCCTAGCGCAAGCGCTGGGAGAGACTGCTCCGCTTTTAATGATCGGAATGTTCGCTTTCGTAGCGGACACGCCAAGCGGGATTCTGGATCAGGCATCATCACTGCCGGTTCAGATCTATTTATGGGCAGAGAGTTCGGAACGAGGATATGTTGAGCTTACCGCTGCAGCGATCATGATTATTCTAGTATTTTTGGTATTTATGAACCTTTTAGCAGTGTTTCTTAGGAAAAAATTTGAGAGACGCTGGTAGCAATCTAGCGAAATAGGTTCGAAAACATAAGGTTAACAAAAATGATTGAGATTTCGCCACCATCAAAAAAATCTGAAAAAAATTTCACAACACGGTTGGAGTCGGTTGATGAATTCGACAGGGTGGAGACTGTTGGCGAGATGTTTGTTGACCGACCTAAAGTCAGCTGTCTCGGGGTCTCAGTTCACTATGGGGACAAACAAGCATTATTTAACATCAACCTGGATTTGGGTAGAAATGAGGTGCTTGCGCTGATTGGGCCATCGGGATGTGGGAAAACGACATTCCTTCGATGTATCAATAGAATGAACGATACGATTGAGGGTTGTCGTGTCGACGGAGAAATTAAGATAGAGGGCGCGGAGATCAATCATTCGGATGCTGATGTCGTTTCATTACGCTCCAAAGTGGGTATGGTTTTTCAGAAGCCCAATCCGTTTCCAAAATCTATCTTTGACAATATCGCTTACGGGCCTCGTATTCATGGCTTGTCTGGACCTAAAAATGAATTAGACGATATTGTCGAGACTGCTCTGAAAAGAGCGGGACTATGGGAAGAGGTCTCAGATCGATTGCACACGCCTGCGACAGGATTATCCGGAGGGCAACAGCAGCGTTTATGTATTGCGAGAGCAATAGCCGTTAATCCTGAGGTGATTTTAATGGACGAACCCTGTTCTGCTTTAGATCCGATCGCAACCGCACGCATTGAGGAATTAATCGACGATCTTAGGGAAAAATTTACAATTGCGATAGTGACGCATTCGATGCACCAGGCTGCCCGTGTCTCTCAACGTACCGCTTATTTTCATATGGGACATTTGGTTGAGGTAGGCGTAACCGATCAAATGTTTACTAATCCGAGGCAGCGTTTGACCGAGGACTATATTACTGGCCGTTTTGGCTAATTTAAGTAAGGAATAATCATGACTAATCCTACGAGTGGTCACACGGTTGAAAGCTTTAATGAAGAAATGAGGAGAGAGCACCGGACTGTCCTTCAAATGGGCGCTCTGGTGCGACACCAAATTCGAAACGCTGCCAAGACACTGAGAGATGAAGACCCGGAAGCAGCACGAAAAGTTATCGCGGATGACTTAGAAGTCAATGCGCTCGATATTCAGGTGGCAGCGCACGTGGAAGCCATTTTGGCTAGGCGCACTCCTGTCGCAAGTGATCTTCGAGAAGTTCTTACTGTCGCGAAGATTGCGACTGATCTCGAGCGGTGCGGTGATGAAGCTGGAAAGCTAGCAAAACTGACGATTCATTTCTTCGACAGTCCAGCTATCGCGCCAAATTATCAACTTCTGCAAGAGGTGTCTAAGGTGGCTGGTTTTGTTGATTTGATGCTTCAGGAATCTCTTGATGCTTTCGATGCGAGAAATATTGATAGCGCTTGTGAAGTGATTAGAACGGCAGAATCACTAGACGGGGAATTTAGATCTGCGTTGCGCCGATTAATGACTTTTGTACTTGAGGACGCAAGGTCAATCGGCCAATTCGTCGATGTCGTGCTTGCCATTAGAGCGCTAGAGAGAATTGGTGGGCATGCGAAGAATATTGCAGGTTACGTGGTTTATTTAGTGACGGGCCGCGATGTTCGCCATGAAGACCTTGCTGCGATTGAGCGTGATTTAAAGATAACCGATTCCATATCGTGATGTTTAGATATGGCGGCCAGAAAATTATTTGAAATCGAAGACGATCTTGGTGTGGCAACTATTTTCTGGCATCAGGTACTGCGTCAGATTGCAACGCTTGCCGATTTATCAGAGCGAGTGGGGAACCGTCTGAG
>JADHSN010000140.1 GCA_016776875.1 Gammaproteobacteria bacterium
CTCACTGCCTCGGTCGGGACGACATTGGCGTCCTTGCGGCAGGCAAACAGGCTGATCTTGCGCTTTTTAAATTAGATGACCTGCGTTACAGCGGGTTCCATGATCCACTCGCTGCGCTCATTCAGTGTGGCGCATCTCGCGCTGACTGCGTCATGATTAGGGGCGAATGGCGAGTTACAGAAGGCAAGATTCAAGGACTTGATGAAATTGATCTGGTCCGGCGTCACAGCAACGCGGCTAAGACACTTCGGCAACGGGCTGGTTTGGAAGGTTAGTTCATCTCCAAATGCTTTTATTCAGAGATGCTCGCTTGACGGAGGCGCCATATTCCGAAGTCCCGTTACCACGCCATCTCCTTTTCGCATCTTCGCTGATGTCTCGATCACTTAACGACAGATCGTCCTTGGGTCGTAAACGATCACCATAGCGTAATCCTGATGTTGATCACGCTTCTAAGCTCCCGAAAACAAAACCTATCAATAAAAAATAAACCTACTGGTTTAAAAGTCGAAGAACGACGAAAGTAGCGATCATTAATACGATCGCAATAACAATGAAGCCGGGGCCTGGGGATTTCAAAAGTTTACCTTCGCTCGATGTTTTTAGTTATCTGAATATGAAGCTGTTTTTACTGACCTGGGTTCACCTGTTCCCATGACAATCGACCCTCCGGCTGATCATCTCCTGATCGGATTGCTTCAACAGCCACTTCATCAGCGCCATCAGTACCGCTCCCCGATGTGTAACGATTGTCACCGATAATCGATACCCCAGTGGGCACCCCTTTTTTAGAAGTGTAACGCTTGCCAGAATACCCAACTTGTTTTTTGGGTCGACGGCCATCACCACCGATAGTCGTTGTATCGCCGTCTGCGTCAATTGCGCCACTTCCGTCGAAATCAAAAGCAGGTGAAACCGGTACGCCTCCGGTCAACGCATCCACTGACATCATCCAACCTGATCCGCCTGCCGCACAAGGTCTGGGATCCGAGGGGACTAACGTGTTAAAAAAGACCAAACCGCCTCGGTAACGAGCATCGGTCACCACCCGCTCGCCTCGATCGGGCAGATCAAAAAACCAACCATAACGACCTTCTTTGCTTGCTTTTTTATAGTCGACCTTAAGCTCTTGCCATCGATCGGGATCGGTCACGCGACCGTCTCCATCCGACGTGCGTAGAAAGACCTGCTGAACAAGATTAGATCGCTTGAGTCCATGATCACCCTTATCCCAGACGGCATAGAAACTCTGCGTATCGACCGTGGTGTTATCTCCTGCCACGATATATTGACCCGTCCCAAAAAAAATCATCAGGTTGGGCGCATTGCCACTCATCGGCATTTGGGGGTGACGGATAATCTCGGGTTTTGCCATGATCGGTTGGCGATCGGCACCACTAAATAACGGAACTGCGTTGGCCACTTTCCACTCACTCATCAACTTGCTCGAGAGATCAAATGCCCACAGGTTTCCATGTATATCGCCTGCATACACTCGATCAGCAATACGATCTCCGTCGGTGTCGATCACCGCAGGCGTAGATAGGCCATTGCGTCGTGCGACAGAGCCCACGCCGGTCGGAATTCGCAGATAGTCCACGCCCTCTGTCCATTTTCGATCCAGCCCGCCATCCAGAAAAATAACAAACAACTCCGCCTGGCCCGAAGTCCGGGTGCCTGTGGCCGTATGCTCATAGCCATTGCCCACAATTGCCGCCCAGCGGCCGTTTGGCAACATCGCGATCGTCGGTCGAGCCAGGGTATAACCTAAGTGAGGATCATCCTCATCTGTGAATTCCCAGAGTGGTATCTCAGCAGATCTTGCCTCGGAAAAGCGGTCAGGATCGGTTAGATCCAAAGCAAAAAGACCGCGCCCGCCCGACCCCTGAATCCCAACCAGAACCGTCCGCCAGGCGGGAGTTGTCGTAAAAGGCGATCGAATATAGGCGTCCGCCACAGTGGGGGTGCCATCCACGTAGTAGCGATGAGCGTAATCAGGATGAGTCAAGTAGTGATATCCCTCGCTCTTTGCATTCGAGAAGAGATTCCCGGGCAAGTAGCTCATCATTTCTTTACCGTCACTCGCGGAAAATACATGCAGCATTCCGTCATTTGCGCCAACCACCACCACCGGTTTTCGGTCTTTCTGGCTCTGTGCAAAAACGGAATGGGACTGCTTCGCGGACGGGAAAAGTCCGCCCGAAGGCCAATTCAGGTTCGGACGTCCGATATGAACGGCAGCGGAATGAATAATATCTCCGAGGAGGCTTTCCCGTTCTCGAAAACCCCAGCCTTTTCCTTCGTTGCTCCGATCACCTCTCAAATAATTCAATCGGGCCTTACCGACATCGGTACTGATATTTGCGCTTCCTGGACTGGAGAACTTTTGAATACGATAGTTATATGCGTCAGCTACAAAGAAACTTGTGCCCTCACACTCTCCGCCGTCATAAATTGCAATTCCTCTCGGATATCGGAATTGTCCGTCAGAGGATCCCGCAGAGCCCCATTTCGTAATGAAATTACCCGCCGCATCAAATTGCTGAACACGATTGAAATATTCCACAACGAAAACATTCCCGCTCCCGTCTGTCGCCACGCCATATGGGTATCGGAACTGGCCATCCCCCGTCCCATACGTTCCCCACGTGGCTAAAAACTTCCCGGAGGTATCAAACTTTTGAATTCTGTGATTGACGTAGTCCGAAACATAAACGTTATCCCCTGCATCAATCGCGATTCGATTTGGTGTATGAAAGTCGCCATTGGCGCTCCCTCGGCTACCCCACGTTCGCAAATAACGGCCAGCGGCATCAAAGACTTTGATCCGGTGATTTTGCAGTTCGACGACAAAGATATTCCCGACCGAGTCAACTGCGACGTCAAATGGGTAATACAGTTCATCCGGTCCAGTGCCATATCCGCCAAAGACGGCGACCAGATCTCCAGAGGATGAGAATTTTTTTACCGTGTGGGCACCATGCTCAACAACGTACACGTTTCCATCTTTGTCAGTAGAAATTCCAACGGGATAATAGAGATTGGTCTTATGGGTGCCGAGACCGCCCCATTGCAACAAAAAATTACCATCAATATCAAATTTCTGAACCATATGATTGTTGTAATCAACGACGTAGACGCTTCCTGTCTGGTCCGTCGCCACATCAAAAGGCAAGGCAAAACGGCCCTTGCCGCTTCCCGCCTGACCCCACTTTCTCTCGTATACAAGATTGCCTGAGGATCCCGATAGATTCAGAAGATCTGCGCGCTGAAGGGCCGACAAATAATCCCAACGAAACGGAATTCCGCCGGGTCGAGACTTGCTGGAAACTGAGGCGCCGGCGCCGCCCGCACAAACCGAGCCTGTGGGTGACTCCTCGTTATTCCAGGTCAGCATGACACGTTGGTCGGGGCTGGTTTGAGAGTCGAGCTTATCGCCCGCTGACCATCGTTGAGGGCCGGGTTTTCCATTCGAATCAAGCCGCCCGGCAATCACATCGCCCGTCCAAAACTCGGTATTAAAGGTCGTCAGATACAAATCAGTCCCTTGCTGAAGCAGGCTGGTGCTGAATGTTGCAGCGGTGGCTGAACCACTGGTGTGTGCCAGGATGTCCTCTCCGATTTTTGCAAACGCAGACTTAAGCTCATCCTCATCATCTGCTTCAAAATAAAGGCCGCCACCTTTCTTGGCAGTTTCCCGAAGTAACGATTGACTGGTATGAAAACCAATTGTGTAAGTTGTCAGATTATTTTTTGCTTCGTCCCCATCAAACTCATCAACGTCAGGCCGTAAATCAATATCATGCAACGCCGCCGCAACGCTGACGAGCGGGTGGTAGCATGTCGGGCAGTAATTTTGCAAAGGACGAGACGCGTTCCCCCAACCCCACCCATCGGTCAGTAGAATCAGAAAATTTTTCTGGCACCAAAAACAAATGGGTGACTCATCAGTCGCGCGCCTCCACCGTTTATACGGCGGCGTCGGGAAAACTTCACTGATGGAATAAGTCTGCGCGGTCGTATCCGGGCGTAACGTGAGCGCTCCCTTATACTGCCCATTTACCGCGCAACTCTTACTGGTGTTGTTCCCCGGATTAATAGGACCTCCAAGCCCTGAAAGATAACGCCCCATATGCTGCAATGTGCTGACCAGCGGCGTACCGCCCCCAGGAGAAAGGTTTCGAATCGCCTGATAAATCTTTTCACGATTGGCATCGAGATCCGCAACCGGATAATCGAGTTCCCCCCCAAAGTTGTATCGACCAAAAGATGCAATCCCGACCCGGACATTACTCAGCGAATCCAGCAATGATATTGCGGCATCTTGAGCCTGACTCATGGGGGTGCGGGGCTGACCGCTTCGACGCCATCCCATGGATCCAGAATCGTCAATGACAAGCACAATATTGGGCGGACTGGCAGCAGAGGTCAAAATCGGACTCTGCGCGAGCGGCCCGGGATCGCCATACGCCCATGTCGTCCAAAGCAAAAGTGTCAGACTCCAAAGCCACCTTCTCAATAAAAGTGAAAAGCGCATTAATCTGGTAGTAACGGGGGCATCTTTGCTGCGGGAGGCGCTTTAGCGGAATCCGTCAGCTCGGCATATTGTCTCTGATAATCTGAAAGCGATTGATCAATTTCAGCAAGGGTCATGGTCATGTCTTGCTCAATAGCTTTCCAAACCTTCAACTCATCTTGAGAGGTAGGCCGTGGCATTGAATCAAATCGCACCTGCTCTTGAAGAATTTCATAACGAAGACTTTGAAGGCCCTGAATGGCCCGCAACAACGCGATCTGCTCCTGATCCAAATCCGCAATAGTGATCGATGAGAAAAACGTTAGCCAAACCGCGAGTAGGCAAGTCCCTTTTTTTACGGTGCGCGCTTTCATTTTTTGATTCCAACGCCACAAGACATGATATTAAAACCAGCCGTGCTTTGGCAGCCAGTCCGGCGCGCTAACATCTTCTTTTTTCTGGCAACTTGACAGTCCGTTTTTTAAAAACTGGAATGCGCCTCTGACATCAATCCGATTTCGACTGACTCCTGCTCGCACAATGGGCTCACCCGTACACGTTAAGGCAGTCCATAGACTCGCAACTGACGCGTTTGGGTCATAGCTTCGAAGGAGTGCGAACGCGCCAGCCACGTGAGGTGCAGCCATAGACGTACCACTCATCATCTTTACTGAGCGGGTCGGCACACCTGCCGTAATCCGTTCGCCAGGCGCAACGAGATCGATCAGCGTAGAGTGATTTGAAAAACTAGACAAACCATCATTTTTGTTCGAACTTCCAACAGCGATTGCGTTTCTGATACAAGCCGGATAGCTGATATAGCCATCTACCCCACTATTCCCTGCCGCAATCACG
>JADHSN010000141.1 GCA_016776875.1 Gammaproteobacteria bacterium
CGCGCCGGATTTACAAAAAATTCTATCAAGCGCGCGGTGGATACCTCTGATAATGCGTTCGTGGACAGGGATTGCTTGAACAGGGGCATCCGAGCACCCGCGGCTTCCGGATGAACAGGCGTCAGTTCATTGGCATAGGTGAATAGAGCCGGTACCCCCTCAAAATATCGCCGGCTAAAGGGTTGGGAGGCGTGCCGGGTTATCCATCTTGACTCGATATCTGCCCCCGCTGAAACCGCTTTTATCTCCTCTAAAAGCTCGTTGACCACGATTGCGGGAGGCTGCCTGCTTTCGTCCCTGGCGCTTAGTCCTGAATAACTCACATAAAACGACTCTCGAGCCGACATCAGCGCCTCCAAAAATGCAAACCGGTCTTCATCTCGCCGGTTACGATCACCGGGTTTTGGATTGAGCGTCATTTGATCGAGGCCATGCGAATTATCTCGTCCTGGAAAATCAGTCGCGTTTATACCGACCAGGAATACTCGCTGCGCGGGAACACAACGACCCTGTGCCAGGTTAGCAAAAGTCACCGCGCCGCTCATAAAGCGCCCGCTTGAAGTCGTTTTCAATTTCTCTTTAAGGACAGATCTCACAACTGATAAAGGCAGCGAAATTTCGAGATTAGCCGAGGCGGCATCAGATGCAAGCGTCGCGATTTGCTGACGAAGTCGAACGAGCGCGTCGCTCTCTTGTTCTTCGAAGAAAAAAAACTGGTCAAGCAGGTCGTTAAATAAGCTAACCCAACGTGACACTGCATGCTGCCCGGACATCACTGACTGGAGATTTATCACCGCTTCGATAAAGGTGCGCCACTGGCCTAATGCCCGGGCTGCACTTGAATCACCGGGAGACACTGGTAATACACCTGACACATCTTCTTCAAGCTCTCCCATTCCAAAACCGAGCAATAACCGGTCAATACCGCCTCGCCATGTGTGGACACCCCTGAGATTCAGATTCAGATCATCAACATGTTGTGCGTCATGACCCCAGACAATCCCAAGCTGTCGAATCCATCCACTGATCGTATCCACATCAACATCGTCCAAGCCAAAGCGCCGTCGAATAAAATAAAAATCGAGTAGCGCGCTGATGCGTTGGGCATCCAGCCGGGTATCTGGCAGTTCGAGCAGCGACATGAACGCTTTTGTCATTCCACTTTCAACAGGTAGAGCGCTTTCCGCCAAGGTCCAGGGAATATGGCGTGTGTCATGGGCAGCGCCAAAAACAGTGTCAATGAAAGGTACGTAATCCGAAAGACGCGGGATAAATATCCTCACGTCTGCCGGAGTGAGGCTAGCGTCCCGCTGAAAAGCATCCAATAATTGGTCGTGCAGTACCTCGATCTCTCGCATCGGGCCGTGACAGATATGAATCTGAATAGAATGATCTTCTGGCGTCACCTCATGGGCGTCATCAATAGAACTGTCTCTCAACTCAGTAATATCGGCCTGGATGTGCCCTAACAAGCTCGCGCGGCAGGGTACCGAGTAGGATTCTGTTTCAAGGGCATTCAATTCGAGAAGCTGAGAAAGATGTTGCCGCCCCGTACGCCCCATTGATGCAAGCAATCGATTCCCCCGATCAAGATAAATCGCAATATCTTCCCCCTCGCGGGCGATGAGTCGTGCGCGCTCCCGATCACTCACAATATCGGCCCAAAAGCCATGGCTGAAATTCAGATGATAAATATGGATATCAGTATGTTCAGCAAGATTCGATATGAGGTTTAAAAATTCGGGAGATAATCCCGTCAGCGCAAAAAGTGAAATTCGCGCAGGTAATTTTTGTCCGGCTTCAGGATTTTGTTTTAAAAAATCGAATAATGCCTTCCTTAAATGTAGCCAGTGTTCAGAGTGGCCCCGCGACATCATTTGCCGCCAAAGCGCGCCTTGCCATTCTTCTGTTTCTTGTGCTTCCCAATCGCTAATCCAATCAGGACGAAAAACAAGATACTGTTCGAAGAGTCGACCCATCTGTCTGGCCAACTGCCAATGCTTGTGTAAATCGCCTTGATCAAGATATCGACTTAATTGCGAATAACGACTGACAAATTTCTCGTCCTGTAGCGCCTGGAAAATTCGCCAACTTAGCGCATCAGCCGAAAAGGCATTGGTATCCGGAACGTTGGGTAGCACATCGCGAAAAGCTTTCCATAACAAACGCGCGGGCAACAACCACTGCATGTTCGCACTCACGCCGTGGCGCCTCGCGAGAAAAATCGTAAGCCACTCACTGATCGCTGCTCCGGGAATAGCAACAACCTCAGGCGACATGACCGCACCTGATGGTGTCTTCAAGGTCTCTGACAACTGGTCAGCAAGATCCTCAAGCTGATTGGAATGGTGCAGGTGTAGCATTGTTCAATTTTTGAAGAATTCAGCGCATTCGGAACTTAGATTATGCGCAACCACAGTCTCACATGGTGATCCTAGACTCAGGTGCTGGCCAAACCGCCGCGCACCAGGGGAAATGCCCTTGTTATTAACGACAATTCAATCTAACTGTCGCACGAGCGCAATTTGATTGCTCGCACTTCTTTATGGGCCATCCAGCTTGCCGCGCCAACGATGACGGCACCCCCACACCAAATCCAAACATCCGGGCTTTCATCAAATAAAATTAGCCCCAGGATTGTTGCCCAAACGAGCTGAATAAAAGTGAACGGTTGCACAGCGGAAACTTCGCCCGCTTTTAAGGCGCGAGTCATACAGTAGTGTCCCGCGGTTGCAAGTACCGCTGTCACCGCAAGCAGCGTAAGTTCCGGCAGGGTCGGCTCGCGCCAAACCAGAAACGCGGGCACCGCCAGGACGCACGTACAAGAGACTGACAGCAACACCACGATCATTGCGCTTGACTCTTTGCGAGTCGCAGATTTAGCCATCAAATACGAACATGCAAAAAGAGGGGCGGCGCCAAGTTGCGCAAATGCGCCGATATCAATAACCCGAAACCCGGGGCGCAGAATCATTAGCGCGCCCAGAAACCCTACCAAGATGGCAATCATTCGAAAACTTTTGAACCGCTCACCAAGGAAAAAGGTTGCGCCTAAGGTTGCAAAGATCGGGGTCGTAAATCCCAGCGCCGTTATTTCAGCGATGGGTATTCGACTCATAGCAAAAAACCATAACATGACACCGCCGCTATGGATAAGACCCCTCAGCCCGTGGAAACCAAGTCGCTGGGGGTTCAACGAGAGAACACCCATCCCGGTGAGTGACGGCAAGATCAGAATAATGCCAAAACAATATCGAATAAATGCAGCCTGAATCGGGTGCATCTCAGTACCCAGGTATCGAACAGCGACAACCACTCCGACGAACAAGGTACCCGTTAGCAGCATCCACGCAATTCCCCGCAGATTGCCAGACAGCGGAGCGTCTTTAAAAAAATGTCTCAGCACATGCTCAGTTGGGATATTGCCGCGCAGCAGCAGACAAACGCTCTCGTACCGCTTGACGCAAACTGTCTGGCGCAATCACTTCGACGTCGGCGCCGTGACGCATAATGTCCATCACGAGCTCTGTCTCCTCAGAGTAAGGCACCTTTAAGGTATAGGTGCCGTCAGGCTGCATCTCGCCCTGCTGGCGTGAATGCCATTTTTCTCCTGACACCCATCGGGCCGCCTCCGGCGTAAACCGTAATACAGCTTCTCGAATATCATCCCCAGCGAAAATTCCGTAGCCTGTACCGAGCACTTTCTCAAGTTCACTCTCCGTCACATCTTTAGCTTTCTTGGTCTCAATCGTATCGGCAGAACGAATGGCATCGACCGCGAAACTGCGAAGACTTCGTCTAAGATGACACCAGCTATCGAGATACCAGTTATCGCGATAATGTGCGAGCCGCTGGGGGGAGACGCGGCGCTGAGTCACTTCTCCCGTTCGGCGATTGAGGTGCTCTATATCAAGTTGATGGCGACGTAAAAGCGCATGGGATATAACCCCGAATACATCACTATCAGCCCGGCGTGCGCCCATATGTAAAACCCGAATTCGCCGCGTGACCTCTTCAGCCGGGTGATCCCCGCTGTCAATCAATCTTCGAATCCGGCCCCTTAGCGGCTCAATATGCGGCTCAAGCAGTCCCGGTTGCAAGCTTGATAACAAGTGCTCCATGGTCAGCAATGCATGCACCTCTGATGCGTTGAACCACAGCCCCGGCAATGCATAGCGATCTGCGTCTTGGCTCACGGACTCATACCGATAGCGCCGTGTCTCATGATCCCACTGAATGGGCGCGGCGAGCCGATCACGCATATATTCGAGATCGCGTCGAATGGTCGCCCTCGAGATCTCCATCTCTTCCATCATCTCCCGAAGCGTCGTGCCGCGGGCGCTCCGCATCATACGATCGATCGTGTAGAACCGCTCGGTACGATCCATTCGGGCTAGTCCGTCCCCGGCATCCCGTCGTAAAGGCCATCACAGCGCGCCGCGAGAATAAGATCATTCAAATGAATATCATGTATTTTGTGGGTCCACCAATCTACCGTCACCTTTCCCCACTCGGTCAATAACGCGGGATGATGGCCCTCTGCCTCAGCGAGCGCTCCGACCGCGTTGGTAAAAGCCAAGGCAGTCTCAAAATTTTTAAAGGCGTAAATTCTTCGAAGTCTGGGTTCGCCATCAATGACCAAATGATTCCACTGATCTCTTGATTGCAAAAACGCAGCAAGATCTTCTTTGCTAACGGGCGGGGCTCCTGCTCGGCATGCTTCGCAAGCCATTTGGGTGTAATCTGTCATGATGCTTTCCTGATTAGATCAAAATATTGGCAACTGTGTTCTTATTGCCGTGGCAGAATATCAGATCATGAACCTTGAAGAACATCTGATTGCGTGCCCCTACTGTGGCGAAAACTTTACCGCGCTCGTCGATCCCTGTCTCGAAATTGCGGAATACGTCGAGGATTGCGAAATATGCTGTCAGCCCATCGTATTCTCAATCACCGAGAGCGGTTCAGATTCACCACTCCATATCGACACACGGCGTGAAAATGACTAAGACTAGGTCGGCTCACCCGAATAACGGGTCACGCGACAGCCATTAATCCGCCAATCTTCCGGATTCTCTAGGACCATCTGATAGGCTGCGAGCCACAAACTGCCATCGCGCGCATAAATCTTGACGCCAAACACCGGGCCGTCCGCTGTCTCCTCAACCCCCAGAAAATCGACCTGGGCTGGACTAATCAGCGCGCCATAACCCTGGCGCACCATCGTCATAAAAATATCCTGATTGGGGAACATCGCTTGAATAAGGGGTGAGGCTTGCGCGTATGCCGTCGTCGCATCACCCCTCGCGAACGCGTCAAGCTGCCGTTCGATCACCTG
>JADHSN010000142.1 GCA_016776875.1 Gammaproteobacteria bacterium
AGTCGTAGTTGATAACGCCGTCACGGTCTAGGATGACGAGGTCTGATTTCACCTAAGTATCCTTGAATTCCGAAACTCGAACACGGCCGTCAATCATCCGACTTTCACGAGTGGCAAGACGATCCATTTTTTTCCAAAACGCTTCATCTAGATTAAAGTTTCCCGAAATCGCGGTGCCGATGAGCAGAATCATCAGATCTGCACATTCCTCGGCGAGTTCGTGCTGTGACTTCCCTTTTGTAACGCATGCAGAAATTTCGCCCAGCTCTTCAGCCATGAGCGCGATCCGGTAAGGCATGTCTTCGCCGCCACGCGCCTGCAGCTGGTGTTTGTCATGGAAACATTGCACAGCTGCCAGCATGGCCTGATAACTGTCCTGACGATTATCAGTCATGAGTAGACTCCTGATCCTGTAGGAGCGAGATATCAGCGATTCCGAGGAAGAGTTGGTGCATGTTGTTCACCAGCGCGAGGCGGTTCGCCCGTATGACGGAATCATCAGCAAGCACCATCACATCATCAAAGAACTGATCAACGGTGGCACGCAACCCGGCGAGGGACCGAAGTGCCGCCTGAAAATCACCTTTTTCAATATCAGGTTGGATTGCGGTCGCCGTTTCGGTGAGGGCACTGAACAATGCAATTTCGGCCGGGTCTGAAAGCAGATCAGCATTGACCGTTTGATTTTCATTCGATTTATTCTTTCGGAGAATATTGCGAATTCGTTTGTTCGCCGCCGCGAGTCCCGCAGCATCGGGATGGCTTCTGAATGTCGCGACCGCCCGTAATCTTCTATCAAAATCAAGGGGGTGACTTGCGCCTATGGCAATGACAGCCGAGATCTCGTCCGCCGCGAAGCCCATCGAGTGATAGAGCGCCCGATATCGATCTGCAATAAACAATTGACATCGATTAACGACTTCAGGTGTTGCGGGACATCCACCGGCTGCATACGCATCCGACGCGATGGTGACTAGAGTTGATATATCAATATCCAGCTTCTTATCGACCAGAATCCGAATAATGCCAAGCGCGGCGCGGCGTAACCCATATGGATCTTTTTCGCCAGAAGGCTCTTCTGCTGCAATAAAAAGGCCGAGTAACGAGTCGATTCGGTCGGCAAGGGCAAGCACGCGACCCACTGCTGACTCGGGAAGGGCATCACCCGCGTAACGAGGCAGATAGTGTTCTTCGATAGCGGTACTCACGGTGGCGGGTTCTTTATCGTGCCGGGCAAGATACTTGCCCATGGTTCCCTGCATTTCCGGGAACTCGCCCACCATGCCACTGACCAGGTCTGCCTTGCAGAGGGTCGCCGCCCGCTGGCATGCAACTGGATCTGCATCAATGACGGCAGCGATTCCAACAGCGATTGATTCGAGTCGTCGGGTTTTATCTGCGAGACTGCCAAGCGCGTGATGAAAAAGGACATGCTTTAACTGATCCACTCGACTCTCAAGCGGTTGAAGCGAATCAGTCTTCCAAAAAAATTGCGCATCAGCGAGTCGGGCGTTCAGTACTCGCTCATTTCCACTTCGAACGCGATTTGGCGAAGAGCTGCGAATATTGCTAACGGTGATGAAAAACGGCAGCAGTGCGTCGTTGTCATCAACCACATGAAAATATTTTTGATGATCCCGCATTGAGGAGATCAATGCTTCCGCCGGAATTTTGAGATAACCCGGGTCGAATGTGCCCAGAAGCGCAAAAGGTTTTTCAACTAATGCGGTTACGGTGTCGAGTAGAGCCGGCGTCATGATGGCCCGACCCCCTGTTTTTTTGGCGAGTCGGTTGACCTGCTGCTCGATCGATTTTTTCCGCGCGTCAAAGTCGACCACCACGGCGCCTTCAGCGCCTAGCGTTTCTTCGTAATCTTGAGCCTGTACGATGGCAATTTCAGCGTTTGGACTCATGAACCGATGCCCGCGGCTTTTGCGTCCAGCTGCGATGCCTAATACGTTACAGGGCATGATTTGACGTCCCAGTAAGACAACTAACCAGTGTACCGGGCGGACAAATTCTGAATCGTGATTACCCCATCGCATCCGTTTGGGGATCGGAAGCTTTTCAATAGCGACTTGAATGCATGGCCCAATGAGATCTTTAGCCGCGACACCCGGCGTTACTGATCGATGGATCAGCCATTTTCCTTTGTCTGTTTCAAGTGTGTCGAGCGCGTCGATATCAACGCCGCACGACCGCGCAAACCCGAGGACCGCCTTTGTCGGTTGACCGGTATCGTCGTAGGCGGCAGCGAGCGCAGGCCCTCTTTTTTCAATACTTTGGGCGGCGCCTTTCGTTGCAACGTCTTCAATTAATACGGCAAGACGTCTAGGTGTGGCGAACCACCGTGAATGCGCCTCATGAAGCAGACCCGCTTCACCGAGCGCATTCAACAGATGCTCGTGAAAGGCAATTGCGAGCGTCTTCAGGGCCGCCGGGGGCAACTCTTCGGTGCCAAGCTCAACAAGAAGCGGTGCCCGTTTTTGGATTGTTTGTTTGCTCACGCTTTTTTCCGCGCGGAAAGATAACCGTAATGATAACTTGGAGCGACGTTAATACGTAACTTTCTGTTAATTGCAGCGGGTTATTTTGAATTTTTCGAGCAGCCCACTGAGGCTTCAGCTCAATCGGTTTGGGCAACGAGGTAGCAAAATTAACTAAATAGACGAATTCTTTTAATTACTGAACAACTCTACTTAGGCCCGGGCTCTAGTCCTCGCCTTATGGCGATTCGATAGCGCCTTCAGCGACCATCACGCAGCTGCCGGCCACCCAGCTTCCGGTCACGGTTCCGTTTTCTTTTTTCGCCCGGACTCGAAGACGGCTGGGTCGACCCATCTCGGCTCCCTGAAGCACCTCCCAGCAGAAATCTCCGTTAGCCAAGTCTGCATGTTGTGCCAATAGCGCTGCCAGGGCGCAGTTGGCGCTGCCTGTGGCCGGATCCTCTGTTGTGCCGTCGAGTGGAGAAAGCATGCGTGCCTGGATATCAGCCTCGGGTGTGTCCTGTGTGTAGACAAGGATGTAAGGCGGACTGTTTTGATTCAGGAGGCGATTGAAGCTTTCTAGATTGACTTGGATATCAGACAGTGCCGACGTATCCCGCAGTTCGACAATGAGAAAGGGAAGACCGACCGAGGCGGCTGAGGGAGGATGATTCTTTTCAATGATCTGATCCAAATTCAACGATAGCGCGTCTGCAATCGTCGACACGGTTGTGATTGGATGAGTCGTCAAAGACTCGGGCGCTTTAAGCTCAAATTGGCGCAGGCTGCCTGGTTTTTGAGAAATTTCAATATGCACGAGACCTGCTTTTTCTTCAAAACAGATCGATTCGGGGACGGTATCGCTGCCAAGTTCCCCGGTCTCCGTTAGCACGAACGCAGTGCCGATGTTGGGATGGCCGGCAAAGGGAAGTTCAATGGTGGGCGTGAAGATCCTTACCTTGCGTGTGTGGCCTTCCTCTGCGGGAAAGACGAAAGCGGTTTCTGAGAAGTTAAATTCCCGCGCGATCTGTTGCATCTCGACGGTCGAGAGTCCGACCGCGTTAGGTAGCACCGCCAGTTGATTGCCATGAAAGCGTGTGTCAGTGAATACGTCGCAGATGAAGTAGTGGTATTTCATAAACGGGAAGGGCTGACTTGAGTGGTATCTCGATGATGTACCTTGAGCACTAAAGAGGACTCAATAGGTCTCCAAAACTTTTGACTCCTATTTAACCAAACCCTGCACTCTTTAACCGGACTAGTTTTTAACGCAGTTTGAAGCGTTTGCCCTGATTGCTCTTTTTTTGCACAAAGGGCCTGGTTGGGTTGGGTGAAGCCCGTTGGGTCTACGTTATTAGTGAATCAGATAGCGGGCTAGAGAAAACAGTATCGGTAACAGGCGAAGGTGCACTTGTGGCGGTCTTGCGTTTTGAACGCGATTAAAGGTTTTTAAGACGCAGAGCGCCGAAGTTGAGACCTGGAGGAAGAAGGACCCGGGGAAGCCAAGGCTTTTTTGAGGTAGTCCGTTAGGATGCCCCAGTGAACTAAATTACGCTAGCTCACTGAGGCAGCCCTCAGGTTTTTACAATCACACTACGATGTTTACTTAACAGTCTTCCATACACCTCGTTGCGGAGGTATCCGGACGATCGTCAACGATAAAGCCATCTCGGACGGGCATCTGAATTGCCGTAAGGGAGGCTGCATCAAGAACGGCATCTTGCGGGATAAATTCATTTAGCGCGTAAATATATGCCGTCAGTGCGTAGACCTCATCATTCGACAGGGACTGAGGCGCATTCATCGGCATTGCGCGACGGATGTAGTCGAACAGAATCGGTGCATACGGGTATCCACCCCCGGTCAAAGGCCGTTTGCCGCCTACCATCGAACCATACTGCGATCCGCCGGCTGCATCAACGCCATGACAACCGATACATTGCGCATTAAATAACGCTTTACCCTGCGCAACAGAACCAGATCCGGATGGCAGACCCTTTCCGGTGGCTGTCTGAATGTCGATATCCCAAGCCGCGATGGCCGATTCAGTGATCGGTGATCCGAAGCTTACAGCGGGCTTGGAACCACCTGCGAACGCGCTGGAAAAAGATAACGCAAGCGCTAGCCCACTGGCTATCGTAAGTTTATGCAATTGCATTTGATACCTCCCCGTTTGTATTAATGGCCCAAGGAAAGATCCCGTTATGATGCTGTACAAAACCCGCGATGCGCCGGTTCGCTGCCAGTTCAGCCACGGTCGGTTGTACATAACCGGTGCTGTCCACTGCGCGACTTGCGATTTTCGCCGGCCCGCCGTCCCAGTTCCAACGATAACGGAACCGTGTCAGGCACTTATCCATTATTGGCCCCTCTAGATCTGCAGTACGCCAGGTGCTCCCGCCGTCGGTCGTGATATCCACAGCCTTTACAGTGCCGTTGCCGGACCAGGCGAAACCTTGAAGCTCATAGAGCCCCGGGCCCTGCATCTGCATACCGCCTGATGGGTTCGTGATGACGGATTTACACTCCATCTCCATCGAGAACTGACGAAATTTGCCTTCAGGCATGGGGTCTGTATAGCGCGCGGTCTCACTTCGCAGGTGCCACGGCTGGTCAGATACCTTGATGCGTCGCAGCCACTTTACCGAAGTATTTCCTTCCCATCCCGGGATGAAAGCTCTTAAAGGATAACCATTCTCGGGACGCAGCATCTCCCCACCCGACGCGAAGACAAGCATCACGTCATCAAGCGCCTTATCAAGCGGGATACTCCGTGCGTGCGCGGAACCGTCGGCCCCTTCGAACAACAACCATTTGGCGCCGGACTCAAGACCGAC
>JADHSN010000016.1 GCA_016776875.1 Gammaproteobacteria bacterium
TATTCTGTTTGTCGCTGCATATGGCCTGATTCTCCCTCAGCAGGTTCTCGAAATACCAACCATGGGCTGCATTAATGTGCACGCATCATTATTACCTCGTTGGCGCGGCGCAGCCCCGATCCAACGTGCGATTGAAGCGGGTGATCAACAAACCGGAATTTCCCTGATGAAAATGGACGAAGGATTGGACACCGGTGCTGTCTTGGCAACAGAGAAAACGCTTATCCAAGCCGATGAAACCGGGCTTAGCCTGCATAATCGCCTATCTGATATGGGAGCCGGCATGCTTGAAAAATACTATGAGGCGTTAATAGACGGGTCGCTTGAATCACAGGCGCAACCGGCGGATGGCGTGACCTACGCCCGTCAACTCAGTCGGCACGATTCGTGGATAGACTGGAGACGCTCTGCAAGCGAAATTGAAAGATGTATCAGGGCATTTAATCCTTGGCCACTCACACGATCAAATCATCACGACACTCCCTTAATTATTCGAAAAGCTTGCGTTGGTCCGGACCAGGAATTAGCGAATCCCGGCACCGTCATCGAGACCCAACGTGACTTCATTCGCGTTCAAACCGGTGAAGGCACTCTGGACCTGATCGAGATACAAAAATCTGGAGGCACTGCATTGTCCGTTCGGGCTTTCCAAAATGGGTACGCAATAAACGCCGGTGATCAGCTCACGTCGCAAGTTCGGCAAAATGCCAACTGCTGAAATTTGTGCAGCGGCGACTCGGATCGTCCATGCTGTCACAAAGAAAGGTCAATCTCTTGACAGGGCAACATTCAGTGAGTGCAGCAAGTTAAAACCTGAAAATCGGGGAGAAGTTCGGGAAATTTCATGGGGAACGTTACGATGGTGGTTTCGTTATCAAGCCGCTGTCACTTCAAAGCTCAATCGTCCAATTTCGAAAAAAGATCGGATTCTCGAGTCGCTATTGTTATGTGGCGTGTACCAATTAGATCATCTGAATGAGCCTGACTATGCTGTTACCTCCGGGACCGTTGAGGCAGCCCGTGTTCTGGGCCTTCCCAAAACAGCAGGTTTGGTTAATGGCGTTCTTCGCTCTTGGTTGAGGAATAAACCTAACGATCTAATGTCGAGCGAAGAGTGCACGTTTGCCATCCCCTCGTGGCTGCTGCAAAGAATTAAGAGCAGCTGGCCTGATGAATGGGAACAAGTTGTCGGTTGCGCCAATCAAAAACCACCGATGACGCTGCGGGTTAACACACTGAAGATCACGCGCTCAGAATTTATCGAACTGCTCGGGCGCGAAAACATCAAAGCACGTGAAACTTCAATCAGCCCGTGGGGAGTCACCCTGGAAAAACCTCGGGACATCTCATCAATACCCGGCTTCTCGTTGGGCTTCTGCTCGGTACAAGATGAAGCCGCCCAAATGACCCCTCTGGCATGTATCCCTTTCGACGGCGGGCGTGTTCTTGATGCGTGTGCTGCACCGGGCGGCAAAACAACTCATCTGATCGAAGCACTCAAAAATATTGAATCGGTTACCGCAATTGATCTGCCCAATAGAACCCGGTCGATCAATGACAACCTCGATCGACTCGGTCAAAGTGCTCAGGTTATCTCGGCAGATATCCTCAATGATAAAAAATGGTGTGATAGAGAGCGCTACGACTTAATCCTTCTTGATGCGCCTTGCAGTGGCACTGGTGTCATCAAAAGACATCCCGATATTCGTCATCACCGACGTTCCTCTGATATTTCAACCTATGCTTTGCAACAGTCACAGTTACTGTCGGCACTATGGCCCCTACTGCGAATCGGCGGTCAGCTGGTTTACGTCACGTGCTCTATTTTAAAAGAAGAAAATGATGCACCAATTGATAACCTGATTCAAAAATTTAGCGATGTACAAGTTCAGGACATTACGATTCCAACTGCCATTGGTACAAAAAACGGGCAGCAGCTTCTCCCTAATAATGAACACGATGGTCTTTTCTATGCCGCTCTGGCAAAAGTATGATGTGAAATGATCATGGCCGTATAATTGCGATACGAATCTTTAATAAAGGTTTCTGAATCTGGCCTCGATATGAAACTGAGTTTCAACCTTAAACAACTGCAACTCGCACTGGTGATCTTTTTTATCGGCTTGCCCGCAGCGCTCGCGGACTTCACTGTGGAGCGTGGCACTTCAAATGTTGTCGATAGATTAATTACAACCTCCGCGCGCCTGAACCTCACCATATCAGGCGAGCCAGAAGTCGCGCTGAGCAAAGGAATTGGCCTGATGCTAGAGGTTCAAACTGAACTTCATCGATCGAGTCTCGCGTCTATCTATTTTGAAGTCGCCGCGTGGAAAGATCGATACCTGATTGAATATCAAGGTCTGTCGAATCGCTTCACTTTAACGCACTTGGGCACGGGCTCAACCCAGCACTTCGCAACATTATCCGAAACGTTGTCATCTTTTACGCAATATCGATCCAAACTCCCGTTGCCAGAGGGTGTCAGCACAGAAGATGAACTTCAGATCCATCTTCGTGTCATCCTGGATCGAGGGCAGTTACCAGGGCCATTGAGACTCATCGCGCTTATTTTTCCCGAGTGGCGCCTGGATAGCAGCTGGGGACGTTGGCCGGTTAACGTTCCGTGAACCGCGCGCTTGGATTTGGCGTCACCCTGACGGTCTCGCTTGCATTATTAAGCATTTCTGTTTTTCTCACCCAAACTGCAGATCAAGAAGATCTGTTCGGTGATTATTACGGTGCCTTAATTGCATTAAACATTTTTGGAATTTCAGCGCTTGCCGTTCTAACGCTTTTTCAAATCAGAAAACTAGTGGGTTCAATTCGAGCGCGAGCCCTTGGATCCAGATTGACCATGCGGTTTGTCGCAACGTTTGCCGTGCTCGCCGTGATTCCTCTGGCGATGGTCTACTACTTTGCGGTCCAGTATCTGAGCCGCAGTATTGATTCATGGTTTGACGTCCAAATTGAGCAAGCGCTTGACGACGCTTTTCTTCTCGGCCGGAACACGCTTGAAACAATCAAGCTTGATCTTGTCAGACAGGCTCGTATATCCGCGCGGCGAATCGAGATCACAAACTCTTCAGCACAACTATATAACCTGCTTGATAATCTTCGCGCCGCTGGCGGCTACGATGAAATGAGTCTGCACTCCTCAACGGGACGCATATTAGCCTCAAGCAGTAATTTGGCAATTTCCTTAATTCCCGATGCTCCTAATAAAGAAGTGCTCAACAAGGTCCGCCGAGAAAAGGTCTATGCAGAATTTGAGCCTGCACGCGATGGTGGGTTAATACTTCGGGTCGCGGTTCCCGTATCGGGACTCAGTGTCAGTTCACCCGATCGGGTTTTGCAAGTGCTATATCCCCTCCCGCTTCGTTACTCGAGACTCGGCGAAAGCGTTGAGGCCGCATCACGTGAGTATGAAAAATTAAAGTACCTTCGAGGACCGCTCACCTTAAGTTTTGTGTTGAGTCTGACACTGGTGACAGCGATGACCCTATTGATCTCATTGTGGGCTTCTATTTATCTTGCACAACGATTGCTCGCACCATTGCGAGATCTCGCTGAGGGCACCCGTGCTATTTCAAAAGGAGACTATGGGAAAATTCTCCCCGTGCACGGCAGTGATGAGCTAGGCGTCTTGGTTGAATCATTTAATCTTATGACTCGTCAAATCTCCTCCGCCCAAAAAAGTGCTATTGAAAGCCAGCAGCTCGCTGAATCTGAGCATGCCTATCTCAACACGGTTCTCACTCACTTATCAGCCGGCGTGCTCACCCTTAGTTCGAACCATGAACTCATCACATTTAATGCCGCCGCTGAACGCATCCTGGAAATCAGTCTGGAAGACCTGCGCGCGTCCAATATCGACGTGATTGCCAAGGCGTTGCCTAACGCATCATCTCTGTTAAATATGATCAAAGAAGGTATTTCAGGCAGCCTAAACCAATGGCAAAAAGAAATTAGCATTTCAGGCTCAGATACCAGACACACCTTGATTTGTAGTGGTACCCGAATTGAGTCCGAAAGCGGTGATTCCGGTTACGTTATCGTCTTTGAAGACGCCACAGATCTACTTAAAGCACAGCGCGACGCAGCTTGGGGCGAAGTGGCCAGACGGCTCGCGCATGAAATTAAAAACCCTTTAACACCCATTCAGCTTTCTGCTGAACGTATTCGACGTAAATACTTAGACACCCTGGCTGATGAGGATCGTGAAACTCTGGACCGATCGACACGAACCATTGTTCAGCAAGTCGAAACCATGAAGACAATGGTTAATGCGTTCTCAGACTACGCCCGCCCCGCACCGTTGGATCGGAAACCAACAGACGTCAATCAACTTGTGGTCGACACCGTAGATCTATTTCTGCAAGCGGAAGATAAGGTGGGAATTACAATGCACCTTCAGGAGGAGTCCGAAGCAGTGGTTCTTGACCCAAATGCCTTTCGTCAGGTACTCAACAATGTCATTATTAATGCGCAGGATGCGTTCCCGGACCGGACGGGGGAAATCACTATTTCGACCCAAATCAATGTTCAAACCAATAGCTTTCAGATCATGATTTCTGACAACGGGCCTGGCTTTCCCGTTGAAAGCCTCGAACGCATTTTCGAGCCTTACGTCACCTCGAAAGATAAAGGAACCGGGTTAGGACTCGCAATTTGCAGGCGGATCATTGAAGAGCACGGGGGAGTTATTCGGGCAGTCAATGCGCCGGAGGGTGGCGCAACCGTTATAATCTCGATTCCGGTCAGACAACTTTAGAAACACCGACGCTAATCTAAATCCCTCCATGCGCGAATACTCTGTTCTGGTTGTCGATGACGAACCGGATATCCGGCAAGTCGTGGGTGATATCCTGCAAGATGAGGGATATGTTGTTCATGTGGCAGCGAATGCGGCCGAGGCACGAGATCAGTTTACGCAAGTTCAGCCAGACCTGGTACTTCTTGATATTTGGATGCCAGACACAGACGGCATCGCACTCTTACGGGAGTGGCGAGAAGATGGGGTCATCTCGACTCCAGTTATCATGATTTCGGGGCATGGCACCGTCGAAACCGCAGTTGAAGCTATTCGAATCGGCGCATACGACTTTTTAGAGAAGCCCTTATCAACAGCAAAGCTGTTGGTCACCGTCGAACGGGCACTTGAAGCAACCGCATTAAGAACTGAAAACTTAAGTCTAAAAACTCAACTAGAGCCAGTCTCTGGATTCGTTGGGCATAGTGATTCAATCATCGCGTTAGGTCAACTGGTTAACCGAGTAGCAGCCACTGACCAGCCTGTCATGATTCGAGGAGAGTCCGGCTCAGGAAAAGGTGTTGCGGCAAGAGTTTTACACCGCGCAAGCGCTTTCGCAGAAGGCCCTTATGTTGAAGCGAACCTCAGCACTCTTGAAAAACAGCGGATCATTGAAACGCTATTCGGCTCCGAAAACGGGGACAACGTAACGCCCGGCCTTTTCGAACAAGTTTCAAACGGCACCTTAGTGCTTGACGAAATCAGCGACCTAGACTCAGCCGCTCAAAAAAGAGTGCTAAACATGTTGGAAACGGGATTCTTTTTACGACTGAATGGAAATAAGCGGTTAAAGAAAAACTTCCGAATCATCGCAACCTCTCATCAGGATCTTGAAGAAAAAATTGCCCAAAAACGGTTTAGTGAAGATCTTTTTTATCGCTTAAGTGCAATCACAATTGGGGTGCCGCCCCTTCGGGCCCATCGCGAAGATATTCCGGATCTAATAAACTTTTATACTCAGCACATTATTGATAGTGAACATCTACCATTTCGACAATTTTCAACGTCCTCGATCAACTATCTTCGCAACCGGCCTTGGTCGGGCAATATACGTGAGCTCGTCAATTTCATTCATCGAACACTTCTCACCACCTCTTCAGAAGTCATTGAAGCAGATGAAACCCGTGAGATGATGGGGCAAAGCGGACATATGATTAACGAGGTTCAGGAAAAAAATGCGTGGAGGGATTTTGGTCAACCCCTGCGTTCTGCGCGAGAACACTTTGAAAGGGACTACTTAGAATTTCATCTGCGTCAAGCAAAAGGCAATATGAGTGAGTTAGCGCGCCGCACAGAACTGGAACGTACGCACCTCTATCGGAAGCTCAAAGGTTTAGGTATAGATCCGAAAGACGACAAATACCGCGAAGACACTGCTGTAGAAAGCGGGAATCAAAAGTCGTGAAAATTATTGTCCTAGGTGCAGGTCAAGTTGGGACGTCAATGGCGGAGATTCTTTCGCGAGAAGAGAACGATGTCACCCTGGTTGATATCGATTCGGAAAAACTGTCGGGGCTGCAAGACCGAATTGACATCAGAACAGTGCATGGCGCCGCTTCATATCCAAGCGTCCTTGAGAGAGCTGGCGGCCACGATGCAGACTTGGTGCTCGCGGTGACAAATCATGACGAAGTTAATATGGCAGCCTGCCAAATTGCGCATTCGTTATTCCATACACCTAAAAAAATCGCGCGAATCCGATCCGCCGAGTACCTTTCTCATCGCGAAATTTTCACCGATAGCGCCATCCCCATCGACGTCATTATCAGTCCTGAACATATCATCACTCAACACGTGCTGCACCTGATCCAGTACCCTGGCGCACTGCAGGTGGTGAACTTTTCAAATGATCGTGTTCAACTGGTCAGCGTCCGAGCCAATGAAAACAGTCCCCTGATTGGCCGAAAATTAAAGGCGCTTCGGGAAGATCTTCCAGATATCGATAGTCGCGTTGCGGCGATCTACCGTCAAGATCGCGCGATTTTGCCCAACGGTGATACGGTCGTTGAACCCGGAGACGAGGTTTTCGTTTTGGCGGCAAGGGAACACATTCATTCTGTGATGAGTGAACTGTGCAAGGTAGAGCGGCCTGGACGGAGAATCATGCTGACCGGTGCTGGAAATATCGGCTTGCGGCTCGCGGAACGGCTTGAGCAGCTTAACTTTCACGTGAAGATTGTCGAGCACAATGCTAAACGCGCTAAGCAGGTATCAGAACTGCTCGATCGATCTGTCGTTCTGCACGGGGACGCGGCTGATGAAGATCTGATGACTCAAGAAAACATCGATAATGTTGATGCCTTCTGCTCTCTTACCAACGACGACGAGGCAAATATCCTTTCGGCTATGCTCGCCAAGCGACTAGGCGCAAAAAGAACAATGGCACTCGTTAACCGATCTGCCTACGTGGAGTTGATGGAAGACTCCTTAGTTGACATTGCAATTTCTCCCCGCGTGGCAACAGTGGGCACACTTCTAACTCATGTCAGGAAAGGAGACATGGTTGCCGTTCATTCTCTACGACGAGGTGCTGCAGAGGCAATTGAAGTAATTGCGCATGGCGACAAGGATTCCTCAAAAGTGGTGAACCGTTCGATCTCTGAAATAAACCTGCCAGACGGCGCTATGGTGGGTGCAATTCTGCGAGGCGAAGATGTCATTATTGCGCATAGCGACACCGTAATTGAGTCAGAGGACCACGCGATTCTGTTTGTAATAGACAAAAGCAAAATTCGCGACATCGAGCAATTATTTCAGGTTGCGGTCACCTTCATCTAAGCGGAAAGAAGCCATGTTTTCCTCTGCAGTCCTCAGAATTCTCGGCGTGCTTCTTGTCATGTTCAGTACCACGATGATACCGCCTTTAATTATTTCTTGGATGAGCTCGGATGGAAGTGCTGGCGCGTTTTTTGTCGCCTACTTTGCAACAGTGAGTGTTGGAGGTGCGCTTTGGATTTTGTTCCGAAACAAAGCTCGCGAGTTGCGGGTGAGAGATGGCTTTTTAATTGTCGTTCTGTTCTGGACAGTACTCGCGATCTTCGGCACCGCCCCACTGCTCTTATCACCTAATCCGGCATTGAGCCTGACTGACGCCTTGTTTGAATCGATGTCTGGATTAACCACAACTGGAGCCACGGTACTCACGGGGCTTGATAACTTACCACCTTCAATTCTCTATTACCGGCAACAGCTGCAGTGGCTCGGCGGCATGGGGATTATCGTGCTCGCTGTGGCGGTAATGCCCATGCTGGGTGTGGGTGGGATGCAACTTTATAGGGCCGAAACACCGGGTCCGATGAAAGACTCCAAACTGACGCCGCGCATCACCGAAACTGCAAAAGCGCTTTGGTACATCTATCTGGGTCTTACTGTTTCCTGTGCAGTAGCCTATTGGGCGGCGGGTATGACCGTATTTGATGCTGTTGGTCATGCTTTCTCTACCGTCGCCATCGGCGGTTTCTCTACACATGACGAGAGCATTGGGTTTTTTAATAACCCGCTCGTAATGATTATCGCAATGATATTTATGCTGGTGTCTGCGATTAACTTTGCCCTACATTTCACCGTCGTTCGATCGCGCTCAATAAGCACTTACTTTGGCGATACTGAAGTGAAAGCATTTATGGTGTTCATGCTGTTGGTAATAACCACAGCAATTACTGTTCTTGCGATCTGGGAGACCTATCCCTCTTCTGGGCAAACAATCCTGCATGGCGCTTTTCAGGTAATCTCCATTGGCACAACCACTGGCTTTACCACAACAGGTTTCCACTGGTGGCCTTCCTTTTTACCTGTCTTACTCATCATTATGAGCGCAGTCGGCGGATGTGCGGGGTCCACCGCGGGTGGAATGAAAATGATTCGTTTCGTACTTTTATATAAACAAGGGAAACGGGAAATCGGACAGTTGATTCATCCCAGCGCGCTGGTCACTGTCAAAATTGGGAATAAGCCTGTACCCGATCATGTGATTAATGCGGTTTGGGGATTTTTCTCACTCTATATCCTAAGTTATGTCGGATTATCCATCGCAGTCACTGCTACAGGTGTGGATTTAATCACCGCATTCTCAGCGGTAACGGCCTGCCTTAACAACCTGGGTCCCGGCCTTGGCGCCGTGGCGGAAAATTACGCACTCCTCAATCCTGCCACCAAACTCATCTTAACGGCCACAATGCTTTTGGGAAGGCTTGAAATTTTCACACTTTTAGTGCTCCTCACCCCGGCATTCTGGCGCAGCTAAATCTTCCCGCGCCCTACAAAAGTTCGATCAAAGCGTTACTCGATTAATCGCATTAATAACGGAACGCACGGGTATCGCATTAATGCAATTTTGTTTACAAAACTGACGTCGATAACAGCGCTGGCAGCCGACATCTGCACGTAGCACCAAAGATCTCGGACTTCTAGGCCCCACTAACGCTTCATTTGTGGGGCCAAACAACGCCACCAGCGGTCGATCAAGGGCTGATGCCACATGCATTGGAAGACTATCGCCGGCGACCACAACGTCTGCTTGATCCATTACGGCGATAAATTCAGTCAAAGATAGGTCTCCGGCCAGGTTCATTACGCGCTCGGATGAGTCGCTCGAAAGTGCGCGATCAATATGAATCCGATCTTCAAAACTCCCTGTGGCAACGACGAAAAACTTGTCCGTTACTCCATCAACAAGTTCGACAAAATTAAGTAGCGACCAATTTTTGGTCGGCCATCGAGTCATTGGACAAATGACCGCGAGCTTTTTTCCGCTCATCACTACTTTACTGAGGATCAAAGAGGCCCGATCGTGATCTTTTTGAGACACCGTCAATATTGGCTGTTCCTGGGATGGTTGAACACCACAGAGCTGAAGCACGCCATTCATTTCGTCAATTGCGTGCAATCGTGGGTCACAAAAGCGCTGGGCAAACCACCATCTTCCTTTTACAAATCGTGATCGAGTGCGTGCCACCCACAGAAACATCACTGTTTTCCAGCTACCCTGCAGGTCAATGACAAGATCAAATTGTTGGCTTCGAACTTTTTTTATCGAGCACCATATATGACTTAGCGTCCAGCAAGGATGTCGCCACCAGTCAGACTTGACCCGATACCGATCAAAGGTCAACAGGACATCAATATCTCTATTATTTAAAAATAGATCGGCCGCCGTTGTCGAGGTCAAAACGGTGATGTGAGCATCTGGGAATGCCGTGCGAACAGACCGAATAGGCGCCGTCGCATGAACGACATCACCGAGAGATGTCTGTTTGATTAGGAGAATGGTTTTAGTCACTTGGTGCCCTTAGCCGCCAAGTCATCATCGGCATATTAAGCGTCATAAGGGGATGACTCACCGTTAGGACGCGTCCGGAACCATTTCAGCGTCCACAAATACTGCTCCGGAGCATCTTGAATATATGCCTGAAAAGCAAGATTGACTTTGGCTGCATCAAGCTCTGGATTTTGAGTTGGAAAATCCTCAATCGGATTACCTAAGACCACTTTATATCGACCTTCTTCACTAAGAATGCAAAACATGGGGATAACGGTCGCGTCAGTCATCCGCGCGAGTCGGCCCACAACCGGCAGAGTTGCCGTTTCAATACCGAAAAAGGGAGCAAAAACAGAATGCTCGCCACCCAGATCTTCATCTGGCATCAAGTAGCCGACATAACCCGATCGGATTGATTTAACGAGCGGACGAACGCCCTGACTGCGCATGAATATTCGCGCCCCAAAACGAGTCCGCCCCCGCAATAGCCACCAGTGAAGAAGGGGGTTAGAGGGTTCTTTCATCATTGATGCACCCCTCGCCACCCGCGCTAACGCTGCACCTGCCATATCGATTCCAACAACGTGCGGAATAATGAGCAGAATTTTTTCCCCAGATTGAACCCGATCTTTCAGTTCGGCTTCAACTTCGATAGTACAGAGTCGATCAATCGTTTTCCTCGAACCCCATCGTATTAAACCCAAATCGATGATGGCTTGACCATACCGGGTCAGGTGCGTCTTGAGAATTCTCTCTCGCGCCTGATGGTCAAGATGTGGAAAGCACCAGCGAAGATTAATGCGGGCGATTCGGACCCGCTTCTTATTGACCCTAAAAAATAAGCTCCCGACACCACGACCTAAAATCAGCACCCAGGATCGAGGCAAAAAAACGCAGCATCCCACCAGCCCAATAAGCGCCCAGTTTCCCCAATACCTCGGTAGCAATAAATTTGGACTGAACAGAGAGGGGAAAGGCTGTTTGATGTTCAAGGTTTTTTGATTCTCGCCCACCGATTTAAAGCATTAAGCATGAATAAAGCGATGCACCCCTAAAGCCTGCCTTTTCTGCCAGCGATCCTGAGGCGCAGGGCGTTTAACTTTATAAACCCTTCCGCATCTGCCTGATGGTAAGCGCCGTGATCATCTTCGAAAGTGACCATGCTTTCATCGAAGAGTGAATCCGAGTCTGACCGCCTCCCGGTGACGTCAACATTACCCTTGTAGAGCTTTAACCTAACCAACCCGTTAACAGGCTTTTGAGAGTCATCGATCATTCCCTGAAGCATCTGCCGCTCGGGCGCAAACCAATAGCCATTGTAAATGAGTGATGCATACCGCGGCATTAGATCATCCTTCAGATGTGCAACTTCACGATCCAACGTGATTGACTCTATCGCTCGATGCGCTTTGATCAGGATAGTGCCGCCCGGTGTCTCGTAACAACCCCGATTTTTCATACCTACAAACCGATTCTCGACGAGATCGATTCGACCCACGCCATGCTTGGCACCAATTGTATTTAGCGATGCCAGCATTTGAGCCGGACTAAGGGTTTTGCCATTAAGTGAAACGGCATCACCGGCTTCAAATCCCAACTCGATTTCTTCTGCGGTATCCGGCGCGTCCTCCGGCGAGACGGCCCAGCGCCACATCTCAGGATCTGGTCGATTCCAAGGATCTTCAAGCTCTCCTCCCTCATATGAGATATGGAGCATATTCGCGTCCATTGAATAGTCCGCACCCCCATCCTTTCGAGTTTCAACCGGAATACCATGCTCACGAGCGTAACCGACGAGGCGCTCCCGGGAATTAAGATCCCATTCCCGCCATGGCGCAATTACGTGAATCTGCGGATTAAGCGCATAAGCATTCAGCTCAAATCGAACTTGATCATTACCTTTACCAGTTGCACCGTGAGAAATTGCATCGGCTCCAGTCTGATCTGCAATTCTCACCAGATGTTTTGCGATCAGTGGTCGTGCAATCGACGTTCCCAATAGATACTCGCCCTCATAAAGCGCGTTTGCCCGGAACATTGGAAACACGTAATCGCGGACAAACTCTTCACGCAAGTCTTCAACAAAAATCTCGCTTACACCCAATTTTTTTGCTTTTTCTCGAGCAGGCTCGACCTCCTCGCCTTGGCCAATATCAGCCGTAAACGTTACCACCTCGCAGTTATATTGATCTTGAAGCCACTTCAGAATAATCGATGTATCCAAACCGCCAGAGTAGGCAAGAACCGCCTTTTTGATTGTTTTCACTTTTTAAACCATGTCAGGGAAAAACAGCGACCGTCCTCCGCTCGCTTACAATTTATTAATTATATCAGCGTACTTTAAAGACCTTGCGCGGTAATTGGCGCAACGCTAGACTCTTGACCAACGCCCTGAATGGGCGTTTTTCTTTTTTCTGACCCCTCATTTGAGAAGTGCCATCCATGAAGCGCGACTTTCTAACCCTCAAAGACCTGACCCCAGCAGAACTGACTGCGGTCGTCCATCGGGCAAGTGAATTAAAAAAAACCAGTTTTAATTCCGCTACTACGGAACTCCTGCGTTCCCGAGCCATCGTCCTCATCTTCGAGAAATCCTCTACTCGCACTCGGGTTTCCTTTGAAGTCGCTTGTGCCCAGTTCGGCGGCTCTTCCATATTTTTATCACCTGGCGACAGCCAAATGAGTCGGGGCGAATCGATCAGCGATACCGCGCAGATTGTATCAAGAATGGCTGACTTGATCGTTATGCGCACGGGCGCTCATACCCGTCTCGAAACAATGGCCGAACATTCTGCTGTACCCGTGATCAACGCGCTCTCTGACGATTTTCATCCGTGTCAGTTGCTAGCCGACTTACAAACGTTTAACGAACATCGAGGAGATATTCGTGATGCAAAGATCGCTTTTGTCGGTGATGGAAGCAGCAATGTGTGTCACTCATGGATTAATGCCTCCTCGATGATGCAATTTTCTATTACAGTTGGAACGCCTCCACAATATCACCCGAAACCAGAGATTGCATCGGCGGCAGGCGCTCGCTACAAAGTGACGGATAACGTCTCGGAAGCGGTAAAAGATGCAGATCTTGTGATCACAGATACCTGGGCTGGTATGGGCCAAGAAAAAGAGAAGGCAGAACGCCTTGCTTTGCTATCTGCCTTTCAAGTGAATACAGAAGTCATGGACAGTGCAGCGCCTGATGCTATTTTCATGCACTGCTTGCCGGCTTACCGTGGCCAAGAAGTCACAGCGGATGTGATTGATGGACCCAAGAGTGTTGTATTTGACGAGGCGGAAAACCGCCTGCACGCACAAAAAGCACTGATCGAGTTGTTAATGTCCTGAGCGCTTCGATCATCTATGGGCTTATAAAAAAAGCGCCTCGCGGCGCTTTTTTTATCCAACTGCTTCAGGCGGAAACGGTGGTACGCATTTGCTCCATCGCGCGTTTTTCGATCTGACGAATGCGCTCCGCAGACACCCCGTATTTATCTGCCAAATCTCCCAGGGTCAATTTATCTTCCCTTTCACCGAGCCACCGGGCTTCGATGATGCTGCGACTTCGGTCGTCAAGTACTGACAGGGCATCTCGAAGTTGTCGAGCCCGATCCTTAGCCTCATCCGCCTCGAATATCAATCTCCCCGGGTCGAGCGAGGTATCGCCGAGTGCATCAGCGGGCGCAAGCGATCGCGGCGTATCATCATCTTCGACATCCGCCTCAAACGCAACATCTCCCCCACTCATCCGCGTTTCCATTTCCCGGACCGTTTCTGGTTTTACGTCAAGCGCTTCGGCCATAGATTCGACCTCTGCTTGTTTCATTACGCCGAGGCGAGCACGATTTTTCCGTAAATTAAAAAATAGTTTCCGCTGGGCTTTAGTTGTTGCAACTTTGACCATCCGCCAGTTTCGGACAACATAATCATAAATCTCTGATTTAATCCAATGCACAGCGAACGAGACCAACCGAACATCGCGGTCGTGATCGAAGCGCTTAACGGCCTTCATTAGGCCCACGTTTCCCTCTTGAATCAAATCCCCGAGAGGGAGTCCGTAACCCGAAAAACCTCGCGCGACAGATACGACATAGCGTAGATGCGAAAACACTAACTGACGCACCGCTTCAAGATCGTTATCGTTTGAATAACGACAGGCGAGCGACTTTTCTTCTTCCGCAGATAAAATAGGAGCGCTATTGACCTCAGCAAGATACCGCGAAAGCCCTTGCCCAGAACCAATATCAGACATTATTGATAATGATTGACTCATACTTATCCCCTTTTTTTGCCTATTTCTCTAATTTTAGCACTCTTATACGTCGAGTGCTAACATCAATTTCACTTTTAAATACTCAATAAACATCTTATTTTCAGATAGTTAGGATTATCTTCCGAAATATTGCTTCAGTTTCCTATCGGCGAGTCCAAATCGCCAAGTAGCGCTGCCGCATAGATCAGAGGATCAAAAGCCTGTAGATCATGTAACCCCTCGCCCACCCCAATAAAAGGGATAGACAGTTCGAGTTGATCTGCAAGCGCCACAACAATTCCGCCCCGAGCGGTACCGTCTAGCTTAGTGACGCAAACCCCGGTTAAATCGACTTCTGCCGCGAAAGCCTTTGCCTGGGATAACGCATTTTGACCGGTACCGCCATCAACTACCAAAAAAGTCTCGTGCGGAACAGCGGCATCAATTCTCGAAAGCACGCGCTTGATCTTTCCCAGCTGCGTCATCAGTTCCGCATTGATGTGTTGCCTGCCTGCTGAATCGATAATCAGAACGTCGACGCCCCGCGCGCTAGCGGCCATAAAGGCGTCGTGCGCAACTGCTGCCGCGTCCGCACCATGAGATTGGGCGATAACCGGTACATCGAGTTTGCCCCCCCAGAACTGAAGCTGCTCAATTGCTGCCGCTCTAAAAGTATCACAGGCCGCGAGCATAACAGTGTGTCCCGCATCCTGGCACCAGGATGCCAGTTTTGCACTTGTCGTCGTTTTGCCGACACCATTTACGCCGACCATCAAAATAACATAAGGTCGTTGGGCATTGGCCTCAAGGTTTATCGTCCGACGCGCATCACCCAATATAGTCGCGATCTCTTCAATGAGCGCATGCCGTAATTCTTCGATATTGTGGAATCCTTTACTTTTAGCACGACGACGAATTGACTCGACAGCCATCTTGCTCGCCGCTGCACCCAGATCGGCCATAATGAGTTGATCTTCCAGATCCTCGAGTACGCTATCATCAAACTCAATGCCGCCCCCTTTAAAGATGCTTGCTAATCCATTCGAGAGTGATGCGCGAGTCTTTTTAAGACGGGAAAAGAGCCCGTTACTTTTCTCAATTTGATCCATTTCAGCCCGTTAAAAATAAAAGAATGCTAGAACGACAACTATCCTATCATTCGGTGTCAATTAATAAGTGATGCAGAATTTAGCGTGAATACTCCCCGAAACGAGCAACATGGCAGAGTTCGAATTATTGGTGGTCGGTGGAAAAAGCGCATCATTCGGTTCCGCGGATCAAACGAGTTACGACCGACCCCAGATAGCGTTCGAGAGACCGTTTTCAACTGGCTGGCGCCGCATATTTCAGGAGCACGTTGTCTTGATCTTTTCTCAGGCAGTGGGGCCTTAGGCTTTGAGGCCGCCTCACGAGGGGCCGCATCGGTCACCTTAATAGAAAGCCAATTTAAGACTTGGCGACAGCTTCAGGACGTAATAAACCTTTTAAATGCCAATACCGTGGTCGCTGAGCACGCTGATGCACTAGATTGGTTAACCCAATGCAGCAAACAATTTGACCTTGTTTTTGTAGATCCCCCATATTGCTCTGGCTTAATCGATAAAGCATTAGCCCGCCTGATCCGAACTAATTGCCTACGAACTGATGCAAACATCTATACCGAATACCGAATTGATGAAAAACCGACTATCCCCATTCACTGGGAACTACTTCGACAGAAAAAAGCCGGGCAGGTCTGCTATAGCCTTTATCGACATACAGAGTCGTCAATCAAAATCTAAATACCTTGATCCCAATGAGACGACTCTCGAGCCGTTTATTTCAAGTCCACTTTATGTTCATGATTGAAAACTCGCCGCAGCATGGGTTCGAAAAACTCTAACGACTCACTATTGAATTCGGGGTCAAAGCAGTTCTGATCGTATTCTTCACAAAAGCGAACGGCATCATCATACCAACGGTGATCTTTAAACTGATCCCGCGCATTACGATCACCCCCCAAGTGATGGGCGTAGTAATACGTTTGAAAAAGACCATGATGTTTGATGATCCAATAAATCCGGTCAGAAACAAATGGACGAAGAATTGAGGCTGCCATCTCACTATGCGACAGTGGCGCCAGCATATCGCCGATATCATGCACAAGGGCAGCAACAACCATCTCCTCATCCTCTCCCGCTCGATACGCCCGGGTCGCAGACTGCAGCGAGTGCTCAAGTCGACTCACCTGATATCCCGAAAACGATTGATCTAGATTCTGAAGATTAACGAGAATTCGGTCGGGCAAGCTCCGGACAAAATCATGTTCTTTCGCATCAAGAAGTTCGTAGTCCTCTCGACTTCCGTCTGCCATATGGGTAAAACTGACGACTTCCATTGCAAAACCTCGTTCGATACTGTGGTTGATAAAGTAAAAGTATGGATGACTTTGATAACGATTGGTAGAGTAAAGGCTAATCTTTAATTTCCCTGATTCTGGCAGCACTGATATGGGCACCAAAGCAATTTATCCGGGCACCTTTGATCCGATCACTAAAGGTCACATCGACCTTGCCGAGCGTGCGGGCGCCCAATTTGAAGAGGTTGTGGTTGCGATCGCTGCCAGCCCAAGCAAGCAGCCCATGTTTTCTCTTGAAGAGCGTCTGGACATGGCATCGATCGCATTACAGCATATCGGCAATGTGACGATTACCGGATTTCAGGGACTCCTGATCGACTGCGTTCGCAAAGCCGATGCGCAAGTGGTCCTTCGCGGATTGCGGGCGGTTTCTGATTTTGAGTATGAGTTCCAGTTAGCAGCGATGAATCGCAGACTTGATCCAACTATTGAAACCATGTTCCTAACGCCCTCAGAAAAATATACGTTCCTTTCAGCCTCGATGGTCAAAGAAATTGCGACTCACGGTGGTGATGTTTCGCAATTCCTGCACCCTGAAATCAACGAAAGACTGATGAATCGTCTCAGTGTTTAGTTGCTAGATTTATCTCGGGAATTGAACACATGGCCTTAATGATCACCGATGAATGCATTAACTGTGATGTTTGCGAACCCGAATGTCCCAACAATGCGATCTCTCAGGGTGAAGAGATTTACGAAATTGATCCTAATCTTTGCACGGAATGCGTCGGTCATTTTGAAACGTCACAATGTGTCGAGGTGTGTCCTGTCGAATGCATACCGGTAAATCCCGATTACCGCGAAAGCAAAGATGTTTTGCTCGAGCGCTATCACTACCTGACCCGCAAGCCCGTCGAAAACACTAACGATCCTTAATTCGCTTTAAGCGGCACCTCTAAGCATCGCCATAAATACCATGTGGCAACCGAGCGATAAGGGCGCCACCGGAGACCCGCTCGTCCCAATTTGGCCGGATCCGGCAACTCCTTAAATCCTCTCATTTTCTGATACCCCTTTAGCACTCCAAGGTCTCGAACAGGTAAAACATCCGAGCGTTCGAGATCAAAAATAAGCAACATCTGAGCTGTCCATTCGCCAATGCCACGAATCCCAATTAACGTCTGAACAACCTCTTCGTCACTCATGTTATTCAGGGCCTTCCGACCAGGCAATTTACCGCCCTGATCCCACGCTGCCAGATCATAAAGGGCAAGGCATTTTGAATGCGACAAACCCGCTGAACGCAAGACACTGATCGGCAAAGCGCTCAGCGCGGTGGACGTTGGTTTATTGTGCTCAAATAAATTGAGCATTCGCCCATGTATGGTGCCTGCCGCTTTACCACTTAATTGTTGATAGACAATTGATCGCGCAAGATACTCAAAAACCGTACCGCTCCCTCGACCGCTAAGCATGCAATCCCCTACGCTTGAAATCACTCTCTTGAGCCCGCGGTCCTGTTCAGACAAAAATAACTGCGCCTCGGACAAATTTATTTTGGACTTCCTCATGGATCGACTGTCGCTTTTATTTTTCTAACGGAGCGGGCGGGCGACAACTCCCACATGTCAATCTCATCATTATCCTGTCTAAATCCATCCAGGCAGGCTGCGCTAAAACAACCGGTTAACACAGCCTTAAATGCCATATTAGCGCCTTGATGGCCGACTATTAAGACATCGCCCGAAAAAGCTTGAATCTCAGCAACAAGCGGTTCGAGTCGATCCGCCACATCTTTGAGACTCTCGCCCCCCGGTGGCGGCAATAAAAACCCTTCCGAGCGCCATCGATCATAAAAATCAGAATCTTCAGCCCGTAAATCGACCTCGAACTTACCTTCCCATTCACCCAAATCGAGCTCGGTCAGTCGGGCATCCACCTCAACATCTAAAGATAATGTGGCTCCCAAAATTTGAGCAGTAGTCTTTGCTCTCAAGAGTGGCGAACAGATCAGTCTCCGGGGTTTACAAGGCGCGTCACGCAGGTGATCAGCAAGGGCTTTGGCTTGTTTTTCTCCCATCGCATTCAGAGGAATATCGCTCCTCGACTGCCATCGTCTCGCGAGATTCCAATTCGTCTGGCCATGACGGGCAATTAATAACATCTGTTAATGTTACATCCTATCTCCACCAAATTAAGGTAAGTTTCAGGACCGGTGTGACTGAAAACTTGACCCTCGCGCATATCATCTTTGGGTATTGACTTCATTCGTGTTCAGCGTTAAAGTCGCGTCAGATTTGTGCAACGCACAATATCTTTTTTATCCTCCTCCTATATTTAATCCCGCTTTGGCAATCATTGCGGGATTTTTTTTGACTATAAAAATAGTCTATTATTAACTAATAGATAGAAGTTATGAATACTTATCCATAAATAGATTGACACTGACTATCGAGACCAAATCGAACTTTATTGCCCTGCAACATTTCTAGACTCACTAAATGCACCAAACCCGAGCAGACGATAAAATTGCCCGTCGCGACAAAGGCTTTTCAACACTATTCCCGGTTCCAGAATGACTCTAGATGCTCAACCTGTTCTTTTTATATTTCCCGGTCAAGGCTCCCAGTATCCAGGTATGGGTAAAGACCTCTTCGACGCCTTCTCATGCGTACGTGACGTTTATGCCGAGGCCAGTGATGTCCTCGGGTATGACATCGCGGCGCTCTCTTTCGATGACCCAAAAGATCAGATTCATCTCACGCGCTTTACGCAGCCGGCCTTGCTCACACACTCAATTGCTTGCTTAAACATCTTTCAAGAGCAACTCAGTTCGCCAATCATTCCGCGAGCCGCTGCCGGTCATAGCCTGGGAGAGTATTCTGCACTCGTCGCCTCAGGCGCTCTGGATTTCGCTTCGGCACTGCAACTGGTAAATGAACGAGGTCGCTTAATGGGCGAACTTGGCGAAGGAGAGATGGAAGCCCTGCCCCTCGAATTTCAGGCAGCCAAGCACATTGCGGAGCAACATTACTGCGCAGTCGCGGCCTGCAACCTTCCCGACCAAACAGTGGTCGGCGGCCGCGCTGCGGATCTAGACAGTCTTATTGAGCAATTTGGAATCGATTTTCCCGGAAAGCGATCGGCCCGCCTTAAAACTGAGGGCGCGTTTCATACTTTTTATATGATCGAGACAGCGATGCAATTTAGATCAACCCTAGCAACCGCCCCGTTTCAATCACCTGCTGTATCCGTGCTGTCCAATGCGTCAGGCACTTTTCATACCAAAGACCCGGATGCGATTCGGGCGGCTCTTTTTATACAGCTTTTTAGTCCCGTCCTTTGGAATGCCAATCTTAACCACGCAGTGGAAAATGGGTGCCAAACTATCATTGAGTTTGGCGGCGGCATTGGCAAAGGGCAGAGCCCCGCAGAAAAGAAACCCAATCTCGCGGGAATTGTGAAGAAAACGTTCCGACGGCATGATCATCCGCCGCAGTATTCAGGTGTAATCAACATCGATACGTTAGAAAAATCGATCGCGCTCTGCACAACGTAACTTGGCGAAGCTAACTAGTAAAAACATATAAGCTTCTTTGAATACGTTAGCGCTTTACGGCCTGACCGTCTTGATCTGGGGATCAAGTTGGTTTGCAATCCGCTATCAACTTGATTTTGTTCCGCCTGAAGTTTCACTCTTCTACCGGTTTCTTCTTGCCTCAATTATTCTTATTGTTTGGTGTCTAGGACGAGGCATCTCTTTAAAAATTAAAACACGACAGCATTTTTTTCTTGCAGCACAGGGATTTTGCATGTTTGGGTTGAACTATGTTCTGTTCTACCATGCGGCATTTGATATCGCGAGCGGGCTTTTGGCCGTCGTATTTTCGATGATCACCGGCATGAATATTTTCAATGGGGCGGTGTTTCTCAACCGCCCCATTCGAACCAAGACAGCGGTGGGTGCGGCGATCGGCCTATGCGGAATGGGTCTTGTCTTTTGGCCGGAAATCACGTCATCAGGCAAAGTAGCGGTAGGCGCACTTATCGTTAGCGTGGCGGCAACGTATTCCGCATCACTCGGTAATATTCTGTCTGCACACAACCAAGCCAGTGGCATCTCGGTGACCGCGGGCAACGCCATCGGTATGACTTACGGTACAGTTTTTTTACTCGTATATTGCATGTATTCAGGCTCCCCATTTGTCCTCGAATTCAGCTTGAAATATCTCGGATCCCTGATGTATCTGGCGTTCTTCGCCTCGGTTATTGCCTTCGGTTGCTACCTGACCCTCATTGGTCGAATTGGCCCCGGCAATGCCGCATATGCAACCGTTTTAGCGCCCATCATTGCACTTGCGTTATCAACTGGTTTCGAGGGATACCAGTGGCAAGCAAGAGCAATGATTGGGGTTGGGTTCGTACTGATCGGAAACATTTTGGTGCTGGCCCCAAAACATGCTCTGATCAGGGCCGGGCGCTACGTCAAGTTAAAGATCTAGGCCGTATTCACGCGCCAGTCTCTACCGCGACGATACCCGAACCATACAATCGCCGCCAACGCGAGTGCGATTGCCGGCAAGACCATCATGTTCAGCATTTCCCATCCCGCCAACTCGTGAATAATTCCGGACGAGACCGCTGTAAAAGCAACCGTCGTAAAAATGATGAGATCATTCAAACCTTGGGTTTTTGCTTTTTCTGGCACGGAATAACTTTCTGTCACCAAACTTGTGGCGCCTACGAAAAGAAAATTCCATCCGATTCCAACTAAAATCAGGGCCGCCACAAAATGAGGCACTGAAGTTCCACTTAAATTGACTGCAACGCTTGCAAAAAGAATAACCGCGCCGGCACCCATCACCCGAAGCGTTCCAAATCGATTGATGATACTGCCGGTAAAAAAAGACGGCGTAAACATCGCCAATACATGCCATTCAATCACCAGCGCCATATCAGAAAATGAATGCCCGCATCCCGCCATTGCCAACGGTGTGGAGGTCATCAGTAA
>JADHSN010000017.1 GCA_016776875.1 Gammaproteobacteria bacterium
AAAGCCCGCCCCGGGGATCTCCGAATGCCGGACCGCCTCGATAATCGCATCTTTCGAGAAGAAGCCCGCGAATGGTGGAATACCCGCGAGCGCCAAGCTTCCAACGACCGATGTAAGGTAGGTAATTGGCATCAAACGACGCAATCCGCCCATCCGACGCATATCCTGTTCATGATGCATCGCAATAATTACCGAACCCGCTGCCAGAAATAACAGTGCTTTGAAAAAAGCGTGGGTACCTAAGTGAAAAATCGCGACCGAGTAAGCAGATGCGCCCAATGCCACTGTCATATAACCCAATTGAGACAATGTTGAATAGGCGACCACCCGTTTGATATCGGTTTGCACCACCGCCACAAAAGCCATTAACAACGCCGTCAAGGCGCCGATGATCAAGATGGTCGAAGAGGCGGTTGTAGACAACTCGAACAACGGAGACATGCGGGCGACTAGGAAAATACCCGCGGTTACCATCGTCGCCGCATGAATTAACGCAGAAATCGGGGTTGGCCCCTCCATGGAATCGGGCAACCACACATGAAGGGGAACTTGAGCTGATTTACCCATAGCACCCACAAACAGAAGGAGGCAAATCAGGGTCACCCAACTCCATTCATTCCCAAAAGGGCCGGTTACCGATTCGTGTTGAATCCCTTGAACCCCTGCAAAAACTTCAACGTAATCGAGCGTGCCGAGCAGGCTCAACACCGCGGCGATTCCCAGAATAAAACCGAAATCTCCCACCCGATTCACTAAAAAAGCTTTTAGATTTGCCTTTATCGCCGATTCGCGCTCGTACCAGAATCCGATCAGGAGATAGGAAACGAGTCCGACCGCCTCCCATCCGAAAAACAGCTGGAGAAAGTTATTCGACATCACCAACATCAGCATGGCGAAAGTGAACAGCGCGATATAACTAAAAAACCGCGTATAGCCTGGATCATCTGACATATAGCCGATGGTGTAGATGTGAACCATCAACGACACAAATGTCACAACCACCATCATCACTGCCGTCAGAGCGTCGATCAGAAAACCAATCTCAAACCTCACGCCAGCAACAACGCCCCAGGTATAAACACTGCCATTAAAGTAGCCACCATTAAACACATCCCAGGCAACGAGGCAGGATAATAAAAAAGCGAGCCCCACCCCCCCAATTGCGATGCGATGGGTCAGGCGTCTTCCGATTCTGGGTCCCAGAAAACCTGCGCCAATAGCGGCAGAAAGACACGACAGCGGAATCAACAAATAGATCAGTTCGTTACTTATCATTGCGATTAGCCGTTTAGCCGGTCAAGATCCTGAACGTTGATCGATCGACGCGTCCTAAACAACACAATCAGGATCGCGAGCCCAATCGCAGCCTCGGCGGCAGCCACGGTTAAAATGAAAAACACAAAAACCTGACCCGATAGATCCTGAAGATAATGCGAAAACGCGACAAAATTCATGTTGGCGGCGAGCAAAAGCAATTCAATCGCCATCAGGATGATGACGAGATTCTTGCGATTCAAAAATATACCCACAACGCTGATCGCAAACAAAAGCGCGCCAACAATAAGATAATGTGACAAGGGAATCACTGGTCATCCTCCGGACGACTCGGCAAAGTCACCATGCGCACACGATCCGCCTTTCGAACCTTAACCTGTCTTTCCGGCGCCTGATAACGGGTCGTTGGTCGTCGCCTCAGGGTGAGAGATATCGCCGCAATTATCGCCACCAATAAAATGACTGCCGCTAACTCAAATACGAAAACGTACTCGGTGTAAACAAGCTCTCCAAGCGCTTTAGTATTGCTATAGTCGGCGCCCTGCCCTGCAGGTCGAGGCAGACTTGTCGAACCAAAATCCTTTGATAGCATGACCAGCACAAGTTCCCCAGCCATCAAGATCGCAATCAACAGCCCTAGTGGGAGATAGTTTGTAAATCCTGCTCTCATTTTTGCAATATCAATATCCAACATCATAATGACGAACAGGAAGAGCACCATAACGGCTCCAACGTAAACGAGCACAAGCGTAATCGCTAAAAATTCGGCCTCAAGGGTTAGCCAGATACAAGCTGCACTAAAAAATGCAAGTACTAAAAAGAGAGCGGCCCGAACGGGGTTGCGCACGGTAATCACCATAAGACTTGAAGCCACTAGAATGGTCGAAAACACATAAAATATAACTTGAAGAAAACTCATGACTTATCGATACGACGCGTCGGCTTGCCGCGCCGCGGCAATTGAGGTCTCATGCGTGTCCCCGATCTGGAGTAAATCATCTTTACTGACCGTCCCCGACGCACCTGTCTCGAAGTGATATTCATGAAGATCAGTTAAAACAATTGAGTCGACCGGACAGGCCTCCTCACAATAACCGCAATAAATACACTTAAATAAATCAATATCGTATCGAGTGGTACGACGGGTGCCGTCATCACGCTCCTCAGACTCGATGGTAATCGCCAACGCAGGACACACCGCTTCACACAGTTTGCACGCAATACAACGCTCCTCACCATTGGGATACCGCCTCAACGCATGAAGCCCTCTAAACCGCGGTGATTTAGGCGTTTTTTCTTCCGGATACTGAATCGTAAATTTCTTCCTAAAGAAATAGCCCGCAGTAATCGATAGCCCCTTGAGCAATTCACCCAAAAACCAGGTATTAAAAAGACGTTTTATCATTATCAGACTCAGGCAAACCAATGACCGATCGGTGTATAAAAACGAGCAACACCAATCACCACAATCCAAATGAGTGTCACCGGAATAAACACTTTCCATCCCAACCGCATAATCTGGTCATATCGGTATCGAGGGAACGTCGCGCGAAACCAAAGAAATAAGAAAGCAACCATCGACAGCTTTATAAAAAACCAGCCGATGTCAGGGATCCAGGTAAACGGCGCAAACGGAAGTGGCGGATACCATCCGCCTAGAAACAGGATAACGGTCAATGCTGAAATCAGGATCATGTTGGCATATTCAGCTAGAAAGAACACAGCAAAACCCATTCCTGAGTAATCCACATGAAAACCGGCGACGATCTCCGACTCGCCTTCAGCCACATCGAATGGTGCGCGATTAGTCTCGGCAACACCGCTAATTAAATAGACCATGAACAAAGGAAATAGCGGCAGGACGTACCACTGATGAATGCCGCCCTGTTGTGCCATCACGATTTCTCGAAGGTTCAGGGATCCGGCGGCCATAAGAACACCAACTAGAGCAAACCCCATCGCAATCTCATAAGCAACGATCTGAGCCGCCGATCGCATTGCGCCCAAGAATGCATACTTGGAATTTGACGCCCAGCCCGCCACAACGACGCCATAAACACCCATCGATGTCAATGCAAGCACATAAAGCAAGCTCGCATTAATATCCGTCAGAATCAGATTCTCCGTAAATGGTATTACAGCCCAAGCTCCCAGTGCCGGCACCAACGCCAATATGGGCGCAATGATAAAGAGATAGCGATCCGCGTTAGTCGGAATTATCATCTCTTTGAACATCAATTTCACCGCATCCGCAATGGGTTGCAGCAGACCCTTTGGCCCCACGCGATTTGGACCGACACGGACATGCATGTATGCGATCACTTTTCGCTCCGCGAGCGTGTAGTAGGCAACCATCGCAAGCAGTGGCAAAACAATTGCACCGATCTTAAGTCCGATCTGGATGACAAGCGGGAGTGCGATCCAAATACTCACAATCAAATCAACCATCGCGCTGACCGGGCAAAATACTCACGTACATTTCGCTTCTCAATGCAGCCGTTTCTCTTGATCCTGCTGGGATAGACGCGCTTCCGGGGCTAACGTTTTGATCAGCATCAACCGGTAGCTCGAATTTTTTACCATCCGCACTCAATGTGATCAATTCGCCATCTTGAAGATCATATTTTTTAAGATCTGACGGATGAAGCCGACATCTTCGACCCCGCTTGGCATCCGCTGTCTGATCAAGCGATTTCGCTCGCCGTACAACCGGATCTGTGGCATATAACGGGGTCCAAAAATGAGTGGTTATTTCAGATGGCCGCTTATCGACGGGTCGACTTCCAAGCGTCCAGTGATCACTCTCGAGTGTGTGCCAATCGGGCGTGCTTGGGGTTGGAATTTCAGCCAGTACATCGTCAGTCGTTTGGTAGTCAAAGCCCTCAAGCGATAAAAAGTTACCGAGCACCCTGAGTACTTTCCAGCCGGGCCGTGCCGCTCCTCTGGGATCAAGTGCGGCGTTCGAGCGTTGAAGCAACCCATTGAGATTTAGATAACTACCTGCCATTTCAGTGTATGGCGCAATAGGAAGTACAAGCGTTGCCTGATCAGGTATTGACGACCGGAAAGCACTGAAAACCACCACATTTTTAGCGCGATCCAAAAGTTGAAAGAGCTTTCCCGGGTCGCAGTGGTCGATAGCGGGCTCCAGCCCGTAAAGCAAAATGGTTTTCGCCTGCAACTCCAAAATCGTTTGGGCGTTCGCACCTGCGCGTGGCGCATCGATCCCGCCCGCGAGCCGGTGGGGTACCGCGCCCGCCCACCATGCCCCCGCACTATTGGCCGGCGCGATCACGCCGATCGCGCACCCTGATACCCGGGCTAGCGCACTCACCAACACTCGGATTGCGGCTCCACTGGGATGGTTGAGCGCTTGTTCGCCCAGAATAATTGAAGCCGAACCTTTAAGCAGGTCCGACATTTCGGTGACCTCGGCGGGAGAGAGAATTTTCTCAGGGTTAGGCGTAAACCCTCTCGGGAGTTTCTCAGCACCCCCTTCAAAGCCGCAGATCATTTGACAAAGCGCGTCAACGATTGATACCGGCTCAACCACGCTCTCCACCGCGACATCGAAATTCGCGTCAATACTTGATGATCCTAATGTGCCAACCCTACCCCCGGCGCCGACTAACTCGCGAATCCGAAGTGCAAGCAGGGGGATTTCCTTTCGCGGATTAGCCCCCACCAGCAACAAACCATCCAAAGATGAAATATCGGCGAGCGGTGTTTCAAGCGAAGGGTAAGGCGCTGCAAGTTGATCGTCAGCGAAATCCTGCTGCAACAAGCGATGGTCAATGTTTGACGACCCTACTGCCCTCATAATTTTTTGCAACAAGAACGCTTCTTCAGTCGAGGCTAATGGATGCATCAGCGCAGCAAGTGTCTCGCTCGCATCTTGTCGGGCGAACTCGACGGCATCCGCGGCAAGACGAATAGCCTCTTCCCAGGAAATCTCTTTAAGACCTTCCCCGGTTCTCACCAGTGGTTGTAGCAGTCGGTCATCGGACTCGGCGCCCTCGAAAGCAAATCGATCCCGATCAGAAATCCAACATTCGTTTGTTGCATTATGCTCACGAGGAACGACTCGTTTGACCTCCTGATGCGCCGTCTGAACATTGATGTGCGTCCCAAGACTATCGTGAGGACTAATAGCTTGATGAGACATCAACTCCCACGGTCTTGCGCTAAAGCGGTATGGTTTCGAGGTCAAGGCGCCTACCGGACACAGATCAATGATATTGCCAGATACTTCGCTATCAACTGAGCCATCTAGGTAAGTTTCGATCGTCATTGCCTCACCGCGACCGGTCGCACCTAACTCCATAGTGCCGGCAATTTCCTGTCCAAATCGAACGCAACGGGTACAGTGGATGCAGCGCGTCATCGCGGTCGCGACGAGTGGACCGAGATTAATCGAATTTTTAACCCGCTTTTCTTCCTCGTAACGCGAGTAATCCTGACCAAATCCCATCGCCTGATCCTGAAGCGGGCATTCGCCTCCTTGATCGCAAACGGGGCAGTCCAGCGGGTGATTGATTAAAAGAAATTCCATTGTGCCCTGCTGGGCTTCTATCGCAACTGCGGAGCGCGTCCGAACAACCATTCCATCGCTTACCGGTGTTGCGCACGCAGGAAGCGGCTTAGGCGCCTTTTCAACTTCCACAAGACACATTCGGCAATTAGCTGCAATTGAGAGCTTGGAGTGATAACAAAATCGAGGGATATAAACCCCGAGCGCATCAGCCGCCTCAATAATCATACTACCGGGCGTGGTCTGAACTTCTTTATCGTCGATGATGAGCGTAACTGTGGGTTTTGAATCCATTACGCCACCATTCGTGATTCGATCATTGCCTCGAACTCAGCGCGAAAATGCTTTAGAAAGCTCTGTACCGGCCATGCAGCTGCATCACCCAACGCACAGATCGTGCGGCCTTCTATACGATCCGCAACTGACTTCAGGCGATCCAGGTCAGCCGCGGTTGCCTTACCTTTACGAACCCGGCGTAGCATTCGGTAAAGCCAACCCGTGCCCTCTCTACAGGGGGTGCATTGGCCGCATGACTCGACAAAGTAGAAATAAGAAATCCGCTCGAGTACTGAAACCATGCAGGTCGAATCATCCATGACAATTACAGAACCCGCACCCAACGCCGAGCCGACGTTTGAGAGCCCATCATAGTCCATTGTCGCCTGCATCATGAGATCGGCAGGCACCACGGGAACTGATGAACCTCCCGGAATAACCGCTTTTAGTTTCCGCCCGTCCAAAACGCCACCCGCGAGATCGAGAAGATCAGCGAAAGGGGTCCCTAAAGGCACTTCGTAGTTACCCGGGCGGTTAACATGGCCCGACACGGAAAAGATTTTCGTACCGCCCCCATTCGGGACACCAATCTCTGAAAACCAGGTTGCGCCGTTTCGAATAATCGGCGGTATTGAAGCGAGTGTTTCGGTATTGTTGATGGTGGTCGGCTTTCCAAACGCGCCGACCTGCGCCGGAAATGGCGGCTTAAATCGGGGCTGGCCTTTCTTGCCTTCCAGGGACTCAAGCAAAGCTGTCTCCTCGCCGCATATATAAGCGCCGGCCCCACGCTGGGAGTGGAGTTCAAAATCAACGCCGGAATCAAACAGGTTCGATCCCAGAAGTCCTTCCGCTCTCGCCTCCTGAAGCGCAGCTTCAAACCGCTCCCAGGGTTCAAAATATTCCCCGCGGATATAGTTGTAACCGACAGTCGCGTCGATCGCATATCCTGCTAACGCCATACCCTCGATAACCTGATGGGGATTAAAACGAAGGATATCTCGATCCTTAAAAGTGCCAGGCTCACTTTCGTCTGAATTACAGACGATATATTTCTGTCCCTCGACATCTCGGGGCATAAAACTGAGTTTTAATCCTGTTGGGAATCCTGCGCCGCCTCGCCCTCGTAGGCCGGATGCTTTCAGCGTTTCGATAATTTCTGCTCTCGGTGTTTTATTTTGAAGCACCTGAGTCCACGCCTCATAACCGCCCTGATTCCGATAAGCCGAAATCGTCCATGGTGCCTCGATTTCTTTAGCCGGAAGGCAGACTCGAACTTCAACCGCCGTCATGACCGGTAGGGCTCAAGGTTTTGGTTAATAGTTTCAGGGGTGAGATCCTCATGGTAATCATTACCCACCGCCATCATGGGCGCCCCGCCACAAGCACCCAAACACTCAGCCTCCAGCACGGTGAACCGCCCGTCCGGGGTCGTTTCGCCCAGCTCGACATTAAGTTGTTCACATAACGCATCAATAATCTTGCCCGAGCCCCTGAGCAGGCACGACACGTTGGTACACACCCGAATGGGGTGCTTACCGACGGGCTGGGTATAAAACATGTCATAAAACGTCGCGACTTCGAATACTTCGATAGGGCGCAGCGCGAGTAATGAGGCCACCGCTTTCACCACCTCTTCGCTAATCCAGCCGTGCTCGGCCTGCGCGTATCGCAAAGCCGACTTAACTGCCGCGCGGCGGGTCGGATATTTCGTCGCTTCTTTTTCAACTTTCTCAATCAGTGAAGCGGAAAGCACTGCCGTTTGGTTTATTGGATTCATTAGCGATCGACCTCGCCAAAAACAATGTCCTGAGTGCCGATAATCGCCACGACGTCCGACAACATATGACCGCGCGCCATCTCATCGAGCGCAGCTAAATGAGCAAATCCGGGTGCGCGCACTTTCAACCGATAAGGCTTATTCGCACCGTCAGAGATAATGTAAATTCCAAATTCCCCTTTTGGCGCTTCAACCGCCTGATAAACCTGCCCAGGCGGTGTGCTATAGCCTTCCGTAAATAATTTGAAATGATGAATCAAAGACTCCATATCGTCTTTCATATTTTCGCGCGAGGGCGGTGTGAGCTTGTGATCGTCAAGCATCACAGGTCCAGGATTATCTTTCAGCCAATTTACGCACTGCTTGATGATGTGATTGGACTGACGCATCTCTTCCATTCTGACCAGATAACGGTCATAACAATCCCCAGTCACGCCAACGGGAATATCAAACTTTAACTCCGGATACACTTCGTAAGGTTGTTTTCGTCTGAGGTCCCACGCAAAACCTGATCCGCGCAACATGGGTCCTGTGAACCCAAGCTGCAATGCGCGCTCCGGACTAACTACCGCAATATCTACCGTTCGCTGCTTCCAGATTCGATTATCAGTCAGAAGATTTTCATACTCATCCACGCATGCCGGAAATCGTTCAACAAATGATTCGATAAAGTCTAGAACCGATCCCTCTCGATTCATGTTTTTTGCACGAATCTCGTCATCCGAGTGCACTTTTGAAGATGCATAGCGTGGCATCTTTTCCGGCAGGTCGCGATACACACCGCCCGGTCGGAAATAGGCAGCATGAAGCCGGGCGCCGGAAGTTGCTTCATATACATCACAAAGATCTTCCCGCTCTCGAAACGCGTAAAGAAAAACCGCCATTGCGCCGATATCGAGCCCATGCGCCGCAATCCAAAGCAAATGATTTCGAATCCGGGTAATCTCCGAAAACATCACGCGAATATATTGCGCTCTGGTTGGAACCTGAACACCTAGCAGTTTTTCGATCGCGAGGACGTAGGCATGCTCGTTGCACATCATGGATACATAATCCAGGCGATCCATATATCCGATGCTATGGTTATAAGGCTTACTTTCTGCCAGTTTTTCGGTTGCCCGATGTAAAAGACCAATGTGCGGATCAATCCGCTCGACGACTTCGCCATCCATTTCCATAATGAGGCGCAAGACGCCATGGGCCGCAGGATGCTGCGGGCCAAAGTTCATCGTGTAATTCCGGATTTCAGTCATCGAATCAGAGCCTAACGAACGACTCGCGGCACGGTAACACGAGGTTCAATAGAGACCGGCTCATAAATCACGCGTCCCTTCTCCTCGTCATAGCGCATCTCAACGTGGCCACTCAGCGGAAAATCTTTGCGAAAAGGATGGCCCACAAAACCATAGTCGGTCAGCAATCGTCTGAGATCTGGATGTCCCTCGAAAAGAATACCGAAAAGATCAAACGCCTCGCGTTCAAACCAATTCGCGCTCGCCCAGAGACCAACAACCGTTCTGACAATAGGCTGGATTTCGGGCAAATAGACCACGACGCGAACACGAGTGTTTTTAGATACCGAGAGCAAATGGTAGACAACCGCGAAACGCTCGGGATGCTGATCACTCCTGCGAGCATCCTGATCAAAGTCGACTCCACACAAATCAACAAGTTGTTCAAACAAGAAATCACGATGGTCTCGCAACGATGTTAATAAAGCGATCACGTTGTGTGCCGGAGCAATTAACGTAAACTCCCCAAATTTCTCCTCAACTGTGGCTTCAAACTTTAATGCCACCGCGTCAAATGCTGCGCGTTTTTGACCTGAAATTGCTGTAGACATTAACGTGTGATTACCGAGCGATTGTGGTTTCGCGCTTGATTTTCTTCTGCAGCTGGATAATGCCGTACATCAACGCTTCAGGTGTAGGCGGGCATCCTGGTACATAAACGTCAACGGGCACGATTCGATCGCACCCCCTGACCACCGAGTAAGAGTAATGATAATACCCGCCTCCGTTTGCACAGGATCCCATGGAAATCACCCAACGAGGCTCGGGCATTTGGTCGTAGACCCTTCGGAGCGCCGGCGCCATTTTATTCGTCAGCGTGCCCGCCACAATCATCACGTCAGACTGGCGAGGGCTCGGTCTGAAAATCATGCCAAACCGATCCAGATCGTATCGGGATGCGCCAGCGTGCATCATCTCTACTGCGCAACATGCTAACCCGAAGGTCATTGGCCACATCGACCCGGTTCGCGCCCAATTGATCAGGTCATCCAGTCGAGCGGTAGCCCAGCCCTGAGATAACGTACCTTCAAGTGACATTGACGATCACTCCCATTCAAGCGCCCCTTTCATCCATTCGTAGATAAACCCAACAACGAGAATAAGCAGAAATAACATCATGGCTAAAAATCCGAACACGCCAATCTCATCCAGAACAATCGCCCACGGAAATAAAAATGCGATCTCCAGATCAAAAATAATAAAAAGAATGGCGACCAGATAATAACGGACATCGAACTTCATCCGAGCGTCTTCAAATGCCTCAAACCCGCACTCATAAGCCGACAGTTTCGCTGGATAGGGATTCCTCGGGCTCAACACTCGCCCTGCGGCAAGCGCAGCGACGCCAATGACTATTCCTGTGATCAAAAATAGCAGAACGGGTAAGTAGTTAGATAGCATTCGACTGTGGTCAGGTTCGGTAAACATCAGCCGAAAAACAAGCGCTGATTTTAATCTTCTGGGGTTTAACGGTCAATCACGTAGAGCCGTTTCGGCGATGACACCAAACGTAATGTTTACTCCCAAGTCGCCGTCACATGAATTTCACAGCAGTCGAAATCGGGTGGTAATTCTAAGGTTGTTAGGTCGAAAACCATCCAGGGGTCAGACCCAGAGATTTCAAGATAAACAGACCGATCCGCACACTTTATTTCAAGGTCAGGGCTTACTTCAATCCTTCCTTCTCCAATCACAGGAAGTAGGTCAAAACGCTTTTCATGCTCGTCCCCGATTAAAGCGAATGTTTCGACCTTTACCCGTTCAAAGTTCTGCTCAATCTGATGATCTGACGGATCGAACCGAATCAACGCCGGAGTGAGAACCGTCTTTGGGAGCAAAAAGGCAACGTGACGGGTCAGCAAACGATCAATATCTACCGACACCTTATTAATTTCATTAAAATCTTCGGCGTCCAACGCCCAATAAATGGCTGACGATGTTTTACGGTTTGCATCGATTCCTGCCGCCTCTATTGCTGACAAGATTTTGCGACTAAAACTATCCTGATGATCACAGTCCCGCAAGCAAGGTAAGCACCCAAGATCGGGCTGGCCGATTAACCAGAAATCTTCTAACGCTTTGCGTATCCATTCCGTCTTGATAGCGATCCGGTTGCTGGCTGAAATCCCGGGTCCTAGAAACATGCCTTCTTCAATCCGGCCACTCTCTCTCATCTGCAGGCTTTCGAGTGGAATACCCCCTAGATCTGAAATGACTTGATCTGCATGAGAGTCCACCAACTCGGCGAATCCGGACAAATTATTGGTTTCGACAAGCGTTCGAAGCCAAAACCGTGAAACCGGTTCCGCGTTTGAAACTTTAAAAGCACTCCGATCCGGCCCCACGAGCGAGACGGCACCATTTTCAGAATCTAAACACTTCAATCCCTTTGAACCCGATTCGGCATCGTCAAAAATAATCCATCCGAAAGGTAAAAATTGTGTCGGATCGATCGACTCATGAGTGAGCACTAATCCGAAAGAGTCTGCAGTTTGGGGAAACATACCGGCATCTTCAAGGGCTATCGTCTGAACCCGCATCGGAGAGAATGTGGTCGAATTTTCGGCCCGGTGCACCGACGGATAACGCCAGGTAACGGAATGAGCGCCGTCAAGGTCGATGCCTGTTTGGGATATCACTGCGGCGGGCATTTTGTAATCTGGAAGTGGATAAAAAAATGCATGTTGAAGGCCCACACTGCCTACGATCGGAGACCATGATTTCGCATCAAAGGTGCAAATACCTGCCTCATTACCCAGTTGGGGGTATCCTGCGATACCTGACCACGGCTGGGCAAGATGGTCCTCCGCGCCACCAAAAAGATACTTTGCCCCCATTCGATTTTCAATGGCCACCACGATGACGCCACCCGGTGTCAAAGCTCGGGCCGCGCGGCGCAACATATGTGCCACCGCCTCGGCGGAATTTTCAAATTGTGGGCTAAACCGTCGGGCGTATTCCAAGACGCCGATAAAGAGGACGACGTCATATCCTTCGTTCGGCAAGGTAACTTCATTGAAATCTGCCCGAACAATCGACACATTCGTCAACCCGGAGCAACGAAGCGCGGCAAGAGCCGCTCTCGATTGACTGCCCTCTATCGCGTCAATCTCAAAACCGCTATCACCCAAAAATCGGGTGATCACGCCACATCCGGCACCGACCTCCAGAACGCGGCCACCTGGTTTCAAACCAAGACCGCGGAGTATATTTGCGCGAGCAGGCGAGAGGTGATAATTGAGCGCCCAGTCTTCAAAATCCTTTGAAAAATCGGCAGACCGCCATGTCAAATCGGCAGCGTTTTTAAGGATCGTTTCTAGCGAACGCTCTGTTTCTACACCATCGGAATAATCAATTTCTGCCGAAGCGTCAGCCAGACGCCATACGCTTTTCTCCTGCAACAAATTATTTTGAGCAGAAAGGTACGGTGCGCGGGGCAATTTACTCCCAGTCATTCGGGGGGTACCAGGTTAGGAAAACAACAGCTCGTTACTCGAAATAAACACCTGAGCAACTTTAGCATTCTGATTATTTTATAGTGCGATACACCAATAAATGGTGCCGAAGGCCGGACTCGAACCGGCACGGCTTGCGCCACCGCCCCCTCAAGACGGCGTGTCTACCAGTTCCACCACTTCGGCTAAATAATTGAATTTTTCCATTTAAGATAACAACTTAATTCGAATCCGTGCTCGGCACCATGGGAACATCCCCATTAGATTGCGATGCCTCTGAACCCGCTCCGTTAATCTGATCCTCGACCGGTGTCGCATTTTCAGACGCCATTACGCTTGTCGGTGCCGAACTTTGCTTCGTGTACATATATGCTAGGCTCAATCCCGTCGCAAAGAAAACGGCCGCGAGGATGCCTGTCGTGCGGCTTAGGAAATTAGCTGATCCACGACTCCCGAATACGGACTGGGATGATCCTCCCCCGAAAGCGGCGCCCATATCAGCGCCCTTCCCTTGCTGTAAAAGTACGAGAACAACTATCGCGATCGCCGTAACTAAATGGATGACAGTGAGAATACTAGTAAAAAGGTTCATGATTTTGCCGCTGAAATAATGTCAATAAAATCCTGAGCATGAAGAGATGCTCCCCCAATCAAGCCGCCATCAATATCAGGTTGCCCAAACAACCCTTCTGCATTTTCGGGTTTTACACTCCCGCCATAGAGGATTCGAGTTGAGTCGGCCGCTTCGGCGCTCACTTGGCTCAATCGTTCTCGAATCAGGGCATGCACTTCCTGAGCTTGGGCTTCGGAGGCCGTTAAGCCGGTCCCTATTGCCCATACGGGCTCATACGCGACTAGCGCCTTCGGGAAAACATTTCCCTGAGTCTCCGAGAAAACCGCCTCTAGTTGGCGCGAGACGACATTCGCCATAACCCCTTTTTCGCGCTCCTCTTGAGTCTCGCCAACGCAAACAATGGGAACCAACCCTTTCTCAAAGGCTGCCCGAGTTTTGATACCCACCAACTCATCCGTGTCACCAAAGAGCGCCCTACGCTCCGAGTGACCCACAATCACATATTCACATCCACAATCGAGCAGCATGGGCCCGGAAATCTCTCCCGTGAAAGCACCCGACTCATGAATATCTAAATTCTGCGCGCCTAATTTCATCGGCGTATCCGAACATAGCGCTCCCGTCGATTCCAGCAGAACATACGGCGGGCAGACTAAAACCTCAACGCTCGTTGCAAGCTCCACGCTCAACCCACGATCAATCTCGGAGATGAGGTTACCCGCCATTTCGCGATTGCCGTTCATTTTCCAGTTACCGGCTACCATGGGCCGTCGCATCAATCTTCTCCTGAATTAACCCCACCTTATAAGGGCGAGGCGAGGGGTCGCAATGGTAACGATGCAAGGACAAAGACGCAACTTTTCTACGCCACCCGGGCCAAAAAATTGGTTTTTAGGGCACGAACACCCCTAAAGAGTCAAAGTTGAAATAACATCAGCGATCGACTTCGCGTGATGATCAACAAGTTTGGCATCCACGCCTTCTACCATCACCCGGACAACCGGTTCAGTTCCTGATGGACGCAGTACAACTCTTCCTCGGTCGCCGAGCGTTTGCTCGGATGCGCGAACCTGGTCAATGACCGCCGGATGGTTAACGATATCGCCAGGCATTACCTCGTCAAGCTGTACATTAATAAGTTGCTGGGGATAAATCGTGAGACCACTCACTAGCTCAGAGAGTGGATTTTGAGTCGTCTGGATGACCTCCAGAACAGCAAGTGCAGCCACGAGCCCGTCACCAGTCGTACTCCTGTCAAGACATAGGATATGGCCTGACGTTTCCCCACCCAGGATCCAATTCCTTGACACGAGCTCCTCAAGGACATGGCGATCTCCAACTTTCGCGCGGACAAACTCGATCCCACCCGCTTTGCACGCAATCTCAACGCCGAGATTTGTCATTAGCGTGCCGACTACGCCACCAAAGCCTTCTCGTTTCTTAAGATACTGACTAAGCAGGAAGAGAATTCCATCTCCATTCACCAGCGACCCGCTCGAATCGGCAAGGACAACACGATCAGCATCGCCATCAAATGCAATTCCAATATCGGCATGGGTCTCTCGGACCAACGCGGAAATACGCTCCGGGTAAGTCGATCCCACACCGCGGTTAATGTTAAACCCATCGGGTTCCACCCCGATACAGCAGACTTCTGCTCCTAACTCCCTTAAGACCAATGGCGCGACTTGGTATGCCGCCCCATTAGCGCAGTCGACCGCTATTTTCAGTCCGTCCAGGCGAAAACTGGGCGGAAGTGTATTTCGGCAATGCTCCGCATACCGAGGGACGGCATCGATTAAACGTTCAGCTTTACCGAGGGCCTCTGCCCCAACGGTGACCATCGACTGCCCCATTAACACCTCAATGGCGTTTTCAGTTTCGTCGTTTAGTTTGCGACCCTCCGCTGAAAAAAACTTAATCCCGTTATCATGGTAGGGGTTGTGGGAAGCGCTTATCACCACGCCTGCACACGCACCCACTTGTCTGGTGAGGTGCGCGATCCCCGGCGTCGGAAGCGGCCCGGTAAGGGCAATATCTACCCCGGCCGCGCTCAGGCCCGCCTCCAGCGCGGATTCCAGCAGATATCCTGAGATTCGCGTATCTTTTCCAATGATTACCCTACCTCTCGCATGACCCGCACCTAAAACCCTTCCTGCTGCCCAGCCTAACTGCAACACCTCTGTTGGCGTCACGGGAGAGCGGCCCACCTCACCGCGAACGCCATCGGTTCCAAAATATTTTTTTGCGTACTTAGTCAACGGTAAGGCGCTCTGAAAAATTTACAAGATCAAGGCTATCGAACAATCGCAGCATCGATACAGTCGAAGCTACATCATGAACGCGAAGTACCCCTGCCCCGTGCTTTACCGCAATGCCAGCAACCACGGCACTTGCCTGGTCAAGTTCAACTCCTTTTTCAAAACCTGAAATGGTTCGAATGAAAGCTTTTCGGGAAACCCCCACCATCAGCGACGCGCTCAGATCAAGAAACTTATCCAGGGATTTCATAAGCGTGAGATTATGCGCTTTTGTTTTCCCAAAGCCAAAACCGGGATCGACGATGATCTGATCTGGACCGATTCCTTTTTGAACACACTTTGTTACTCGCGCTGACAGGAAATCGTGGATCTCCTGCACAACATCACGATAGGTGGGCTCGATTTGCATCGTGTCAGGCGTACCTTGCATATGCATCAAGCATACCGGCACAGCAAGACGAGCGGCCATATCCATCGCGCCCTCTCGTCGAAGCGCATAAACGTCATTAATGAGGCACGCACCTTCGTTAACAGCAGCCTCCATCACCGCTGGTTTGCTGGTATCTATCGAGACCGGAATACCGTCCTTGGCAAGTGCGCGAACGACCGGGATAGCACGCCTGATTTCTTCTTCAACCGAAATCACGATCGATCCCGGTCGAGTCGATTCTCCACCCACATCGACAATATCTGCACCGGCTTCGGACAAGGCGCGTCCATGAGCAATTGCCTGCTCATGAGACAAAAACTGATTCCCATCGGAAAAGGAATCCGGGGTGACATTAACAATCCCCATAATCCGAGCACGGCCAGAAGACACAAGCCACTCATTCATGAGCGAGGACCACGCGTTGACCGCGTCTGTTAGTCTCTAGGCCGAATCGCCAGCGGGGGAGTCCATTTTAGGCTTAATATCGGGTCGCTCAGAGCTCTTTCCGCTGTCGTCATCCGACTTCCCGGGGGAATCGTTGGAACTCGGTGGGCGAGGTGACTCACCCTTCATAATCTGATCAATTTGATCTGACTCGAGCGTCTCCCAGTCCATCAGAGACTGCGTCATTACTTCGATCACTTCCCGATGAGACTCAATAATATCTCTTGCGCGGGTGTACTGCTCGCCAATTATCCGACTGACTTCGCTATCGACTTGCTCGGCGGTCGAATTACTAATATTCCTTTGGGTGCCCATATCCCGCCCTAAAAATACCTCAGAGTCGTTATCGCCATAAACCCGTGGGCCGAGAGAGTCACTCATCCCCCAACGCTGCACCATATTTTGCGCAAGACTCGTCGCCTGTTCAAAATCGTTAGAGGCGCCGGTTGTCATTTGATCCATAAACACTTCTTCGGCAATCCGCCCACCCATTAGCACCGCGATCCTCGCAAGCAGGTGATCACGGTTATGACTGTAACGGTCCTCTTCGGGTAACTGCATTGTGACCCCTAACGCCCGCCCCCGCGGGATAATGGTCACCTTGTGAACGGGATCGGTATTTTTAGCCAACACCTTCGCCACAACGGTGTGACCCGATTCGTGATAAGCCGTGTTAAGACGCTCTTCCTCTGGCATTACGATCGATCTGCGCTCGACGCCCATAATGACCTTGTCTTTGGCGAGCTCAAACTGCTCCATCGCCACTTTTCGGCGATTGGCTCGCGCCGCAAAAAGCGCTGCCTCGTTCACAAGGTTGGCGAGGTCGGCTCCAGAAAAACCGGGCGTACCCCTCGCAATAATAGCGGGATCCACATCTTTATCCATCGGCACTTTGCGCATATGGACTTTTAGAATGGCCTCCCGGCCACGAATGTCCGGAAGCGGCACGTGCACCTGGCGGTCAAAACGCCCGGGCCGAAGCAATGCGGGGTCCAGCACATCGGGCCGGTTAGTTGCTGCAATGACAATAATGCCCTCGTGCCCTTCAAAACCATCCATCTCAACCAATAATTGGTTAAGGGTTTGTTCTCGCTCATCGTGCCCGCCCCCCAAACCGGCGCCACGCTGCCGGCCAACGGCATCAATCTCGTCAATAAAAATAATACAAGGCGAGTTTTTCTTGGCCTGCTCAAACATATCTCGAACACGGGAGGCCCCGACACCAACAAACATCTCCACAAAGTCCGAACCCGAAATTGTAAAAAATGGCACTTTCGCCTCACCGGCAATCGCCTTAGCCAATAACGTTTTACCAGTACCCGGACTGCCCGTCATCAACACGCCCCGTGGAATACGGCCGCCGAGCTTTTGAAAACGGGAAGGATCCTGCAAAAACTCAACTAATTCGCCCACCTCTTCCTTGGCTTCATCAACCCCAGCCACATCTTCAAACGTAATGTTGTTTTTATCCTCGGTCAGTAATCGCGCTTTACTCTTACCAAAGCTCATTGCCCCGCGGCCTCCGCCTCCCTGCATTTGCCGCATGAAAAAGATCCAGACCCCGATAAGAAGAAGAAGTGGAAACCAACTGATGAAGATTTGCATCAGCAGGGATGGTCCCTCTTCTTTCTGCGCTTTAATCGCAATGTCTGCCTTCAGCAAGTCGTTGACGAGTCCCGGATCACCCGGAGAATAAGTCACATATTTCTCTCCATTCCGGCCGGTGATATAGATCGTTTCTCCGCTGATCGTAACCTGGTCGATCGCGCCTCTTTCGACCTCATCGAGGAAGACCGAATAATCAATCTCTTGCCCCGTGCGGGAACTTTGTGGCGCAAAATTATTAAATACCGCCATTAGGACCATGGCGATAACAAGCCAGATAACGAGATTTTTAGTGAGATTATTCATAAGTTTGTCGAATTAAAACTGAATTTGTTTAAGGGGTGATGGAAGCAAGCGCCTGATTAAAGCGATTGTGGAATTTTTTGCCGGTAAAAACAATGGCGCTCAAATATCCGATTTGATTGGACGACGAGCGACAATGTAATTCTCAGCGCTTTTTGCACGGGAGGCGTCCGGTTTTCTAACACGAACCTCAGAAAATAATTGCGCAACTGCTTTTTTCACGTTTTGAGCCTCCGCTCCTTCAAAGAACTTTGCAACGAAAACGCCCTGCTCACCCAAATGCTGTGAAGCGAATGTGGCGCTCATCATAACCAGATTCGCCATCGCGGGCTGATCGACCTCTTTTATACCGGTTAAGTTGGGGGCCATATCGGAAATTACAAGATTGACCGTTATTTCAGAAAGAATATCATTTAAGTCCGCAATAACAGGTGAATCCAAAAAATCGCCGAAAATAACTTTTACCCCTGGAATGGGTTCTATTTTAAGTCGATCAAGCGCAATCACCTGACCCCGATCTCCAACCTTGGAAGCTGCGTACTGGCTCCACCCCCCAGGGGCCGCACCCAGGTCAAGTACGTTAAACCCCGGCTTAAATAGCCTTTCTTTTCGGTCAATCTGCTCTAGTTTGAACACCGACCTCGAACGCAATGATCGAGCCCGCGCCTCGCGGACGTAAATATCCTTGTTTTGGCGTTGATTCCACGCGTGGCTTTTCGCCGATCTTTTCGTACCCATAAGTCTTCAGTGTTAATCTTCGTCAAATATTCAACGCGATCAGGAGTTTAGGATGGAACTTAAGGGAAAAGAGTTGAGCCGCCTTCGAGGTCTCGCTCATCATCTCAAACCCATCGTCACAGTCGGCTCCGCTGGTGTTACAGCGGCCGTAAAACATGAACTTGAAAATGCGCTTACGCAGCACGAACTCGTTAAAATTCGTCTGCCCGCTATGCCGAAGGCGGATAAAAAGCATGCATTAACGGACCTTTGCGCCGCGACCGCCGCTGTTGAAATTCAAATTATTGGTCGAAACGGAGTAGTTTACCGCCCTTTGCAGCCTTAGGCTGCACGCGGACTCAACACCGTATCTCGTCGCCTTTCGCTAATGTGTTTCGTCGCAGTCGCACTCAACTGCCATCCCGACTTCCCTTTCATCGTTGCAGCCAACCGTGATGAATATTTTGCGCGACCCTCGGTAGAAATTCATACCTGGGATACGCCCGTCCCGATCGTCGCAGGCAAAGATCTATCTGCCGGAGGCGCCTGGCTCGGTTTATCAACCGACGGAAGTTTTGCCGCATTGACAAACTGCCGAAGTGAACTAGTGAGCTCTAGCCGAGGCGAACGATCACGAGGAGATTTAGTCCGTAAATTCCTGGAGAAAGACCCCGAGATCCTTGGCGCGATTAAAAACGGGGATCTTCAACAGGATCTTAGATATGGCGGATTTAACTTAATGACCGGCAATATCAAGCGCCTTGATATTGTCTCCAATACCAGCCGCCATACCGAGAAATTAGTCAAAGGAATAAAAACGCTCAGTAATCATGTGCCTGAAACCGCCTGGCCGAAAACCCGCTTTGGGAAAAGAAAGTTCCAGGGCATCATCGACTCAAACACCAATCAAAATGAATTGCAGTCAGGGCTTTTTTGTTTTCTAACTGATTCAAATCCCGTGGACCGCGTGGAAACACTCGGCGATCCGTCCGATCATTTAAAGCGAGTTATCTTCGCCCGCGGCGAACAATACGGAACCCGGGCAAGCACTGTGATCATGGTCGACACGAATCTGGAAGCAACGATCACTGAAAAAATTTTTGAGCCATTGGGCATCCAAGCGAAGTCTCATTCGATCAAGCTTTCGCTTTCCGTTTCGTCTCAAGATTTCGATCTGACTTAAACATTAGGACGCGATTGATTTTAATTGTGCCGCGACTGCCGCGAATTTTTTTCGATAAATAAAAAGATGCCACTTTCGACCACCTGCTTGAGAGAACAAATATGCCGCACGCACCCCTGCCAACAAAATTGCGCGAACTTTTTCAACCAAAGCGGGATCTTCCAAAAATCGTTGCTCACCTTTAATTAAAATCTTGGGTGTGAGGTCACTCAAATTTGAGGTATAGACGCCGGCGAGCGCCTCGATAGATTCAAGAGAATCAGGTTCTGCCCCCGCTAAATAGTCGGGAAGCTCAGCCAAAACTTTTCCGATTTGCCCTGATGTTTGCGGCGATTTAGCAAGGGTCCTCGCCAAGTCCAGCAAAGCGGTCGCGTAACGGACCCGCTCCATTAAAAATGCATCCGGTTGCTTTTGGGTTAAATCATCCAACCCAAAGACAAGACTATCGACTCCGCCTAACGCTTTTTTTGCGTCAGATTCATCAACTGTCCCAACGCTTACCAAGGCGCATCGGAAGTGCTCTGACTGAGTACGGCCGCGCCGCGCCAGATCCTGAACGATTCTGGCGGCGCGTAGAACACCCGATATCGCGAGCACTTGGGTCTCGATCAGATTAGAAGCGTCTTGATTCATGATAATTTTTCACCTGACGCTGATCAACGCAAAAAAACGAAAACGCGTTGACGATAATTCGATCTAACCCTTAAAAAGCAGAGACTCATCAATGCGCTGACCCACCTCATGGGCAACCCGAAGCGCCCGCAAACCTGCCTCACCGCTAACAACAGGTGCCCGGCCGGAACGAACACAAACAATAAAATCTTCGAGTTCGGCGTCAAGGGGGGGTTTTTGTTCTACCGCAATAGAATCAGAAACGATGGGCGCGAACTCGCTTTCGTCCGTTTTAGGTCCTGGTTTTGAGATATCAATCTGTTGATCCTCAAAATTAAGTGCCAAGTAAGAAGAGTCTGAAAAGACTCTAATCCTTCGAAATTTCTTTGCCGAAATCCGACTTGCCGTGACATTGGCGATTGCTCCATTTTCAAACTCAAGTCTTGCGTTCGCAATATCAACGTGCTCCGTGACGGCTCTTGCACCCACTGCTGAGACATATTGCAATTCCGAAGGCACGAGTGACAACACAATATCAATGTCATGAATCATCAGGTCGGTAACGACATCCACATCGGTCGCTCGCGCCGTAAAGGTGCCGAGGCGATGTACCTCTATGAACCGAGGACTAGTTAATTCCTGTGCAAGCCGGATCACACCTGCGTTAAACCGTTCCAGATGACCGATCTGAAGCAGTGTGTCCTGCTCTCGCGCAAGCGAAGTGATGGCTTCTGCATCCTCAATCGTATGAGCGACCGGTTTTTCCAGCAAAACCGGGATCTTCGCTTTTAAAAAGGGTTCAGAGACTTCGCGATGAAGCGAAGTAGGCACAACGATGCTGACCGCGTCAACACGATCACTCAGCGCCTGGACCGATTCGAACACCTCGCAGTTAACCTCACCCGCGACACGCTTCGCAGCCGC
>JADHSN010000143.1 GCA_016776875.1 Gammaproteobacteria bacterium
AAATCTCATGATTTTGCACCCGAAGCTCCACATGAATCGGTCCTTCATTCAGGTCAATCGCATCACAAACAGTTTGCAATTCATTCTCAATTTGTTTAACCCGTCCTATCGAAATTCGCGGCGGTGTGACATAAATCGTTTCTTCAAAAAAAGGGCCATCAAGAGGATCCGGTTTTTCAAAGATCGCCAAAATCTCCAGAACACTATCGGAAACAATTGCATCGATGGAATATTCATCGCCGGCAATAAAATCTTCAATCAATATTTCCCCGTCAGGCTCCTTTTGTTCCTCCTGCAGCAAGTTTCCGATTCGATCAACAGCTGCCCGAAGGTCCTCACGGTCGTTGCAGCGGATCACTCCGCGACTACCCGAGAGCGTTAACGGTTTTGCAACACAAGGAAAAGAAACCTCCTCATGATCGGGGTCGGCCGAAGCGAGCTGAAACTTTGGCGTTCGAAAGTCGTGATCTTGACAAAATTCCCGAAATGCCAGCTTGTTGGTCGACACTTTCACGGCGATTTCCGAATTAATCGGAAGCGCCAACATCTCGCCTACCTTCCGGGCAAAATCCACCGTAACGTCATCAGTGGGGATTACGGCTTTGATCAGATTTCGATCATCAAGTTCGTCGATTACCTTCAATGACTCGGTATCACAAGCGCTATCGATTCGCAGATCTTGACCAGAGGACGGGAGATCCATCGCGCCCCACGAGGCCACTCTCAAAGGAATGTCCAGCCTATTCGCGGCTTTAATATAACTGCCCGTCCGGTAACTGCGATCCGGCGCAATTAAAAGGACGTTAGGCGCCAAAACGGTGACGCTCTTTAATGGGCCGGCTCCTCACCGCTGACGGGGAGATTCGGCGATCAGAGTATCGGTAGCGGGACAAGAATTAAGCCCGGCGGAGGCGATCCTGTTCGGAGTCAGTATCCATCATTCGGGCATCGGAATAGCGATTACCTTCCACAGTGTTTTCATTTATCAAATTATCAAGCGCATTGAACACGTCAGGTGACATCGTTGCAGTTACAGCGCCCCAGTTCTCATTCATAAATTCAATATGTTTAGTGCCTGGAATCGGAATCAAGGAGAGATTATCAGATGCTTTAGGGTAAGCCAGTAGCCAAGCCAATGAAAGTTGTGCCATGGTCAGGCCTAACGAATTTGCAATGTCGCCGAACGGCGTCAGCAGTTTTGTGTTCTGAGCGAAAACCTCCGGCTCAAAACGCGGCCGGGCGGCCGTTGCCCGAATGTCATCTGGAGATAGATGGGTAACATCGACCGCTTTACCTGTTAAAAACTGTCTACCCAAAGGAGAGAATGCAACAAATGCTGTCTCTAATTTCCTGCACGCCTCAAGGATCCCAAACTCGGGCGTTCTTGACCATAACGAGAACTCCGACTGAACCGCTGCGATCGGATGAGCATGATGCGCACGCGTCAATGTATCGACAGAAACTTCGGATAAACCGATCTCTCGCACTTTACCATCGGCGACCATGCGCCCCAGCTCGCCAACGCTATCCTCTACCGGCACACCTGGGTCCACTCGATGAAGATAATAAAGGTCTATGACGTCGGTTTTTAAACGTTTTAAGCTGTTCTCGCACTGTAAGCGCAATGTCTCTGGACGACCATCGATAATGCTCTTCCCATTCACCTCGCTGAGTCCGCACTTGCTCGCAAGCACAAATTCTGATCGGCGAGAGCCTAAAGCATCACCGACGAGCGTCTCGTTATGTCCGCCACCATATAAAGTTGCCGTGTCAAAGAATGTGTAGCCGACATCAAGCGCCTCATTTAAAAGGCGTCTGGAGACATGATCATCGCCGCGTCCATAACCGCTCGACATATTCATGCACCCCAATCCAATCGCCGAGACAGTGAGCGATCCAACCGACCGTGATGTCATCGATGTCCCTGGATAAGAATTTTTACGGAAGTTGGCCGAAACAGAAGCTTACCGCTAAACAGTCGCGCATTCAGGAGTGAAGCATTAATGTGCGCCGCCACATCCACCACAGGCGCCGCTGCCGCCTACCGCCTTAAAGACATTATTAAACACGAACGTCGCGCTAACGCCGTCATCCTGAAAATCGATCTCCGCACCGTCTAAATAAGCGAGCGCAACCGGATCAATTGCGATTGAGCATCCAGAGTCGTCCTGAATCAAGCGGTCTGTCTCTTCCACAGATTCGGCAAAAGTCATTCCGTAGTTCATTCCGCCACAGCCCCCACCAGAAACAAAAACCCGAACGGCGGATTGGCTCTGATCAGCGCCCGATAAAAGTTCGGCAATTTTTTCCTTCGCCGGTGGGGTGACCGTGACGCCACCGCTGTCGCTCTGAGTAATATCCATATTCATGTCTTTTACGTTCCGAATCAGGTTAAAATAGTATTAAAATTTAAAGCAAATTGATTTACGTTAACAAAACCACACCCCGCTTTTTCTGGAATATTATCATGCGTACTGTCAAATGCACCGTGCTTAAAGAGGATGCAGAAGGTTTGTCGGCGGCACCCTACCCCGGTGAGTTAGGGCAACGAATTTATGAGTCCGTGTCGGCTGAAGGGTGGACGAAATGGCTTGAACGCCAGGTTCTGATCATCAACGAGAACCAGCTAAGCACCGCGGACCCTCAGGCAATAGAACTTCTAAAGCAGCATATGCTGGGTTTCTTGTTTGGCGAAGGTGAGTTAGGTGCGGTGCCAGAGGGCTTTGCACCGCGCAAGAAATAGGAAGTTATCCTTCGCTCGGGCAATCTATTAATTCCCGCATTCTGCGAACCGCACTGCCCAGTCCTTCAAACACCGCCTCAGCGATAATCGCGTGTCCGATATTAAGCTCCCGAATACCTTTGATGCGGGCGATAGGTTCCACGTTTTTGTAATTCAGCCCATGGCCCGCATTCACCCGAAGCCCGGCCGCCTCACCGAGCGACACCGCAGTTATGATGCGTTCGAGTTGGCGCTCACGCTCTGATTCGTCTTTTGCGTCTGCGAACGCCCCGGTATGCAACTCAATCGCCGAGACGCCAAGGCGCCGGCTCGCATCAATCTGCTTTTCGTCGGGATCAATAAAAAGAGAGACTCTTATTCCTGACTGTTCAAGCTGACTGATAAATGGTGCAACCTTTTCGTACTGCTCGTATACCTCCAGCCCGCCCTCAGTGGTAATCTCCTCGCGTTTCTCGGGAACTAAACAGACATCCTCTGGTTTAAGGTCTAGAGCGATCGCTTTCATTTCATCCGTTACGGCCATCTCCAGATTCATCCGGGTTGAAATTGCTTGACGCATTCGAACCACGTCGTGATCGGCAATATGCCTTCGATCCTCGCGCAAATGAAGCGTGATCAAATCTGCACCATTGGCTTCGCAAACAAGTGCGGCCGCTACCGGATCGGGATATGACGTGCCTCGCGCCTGTCGCAAAGTCGCAACATGATCAATATTTACTCCTAGGTCCATAAATTGTCCTCTCAATTAAGCGCTTGCGCAGATAGGGGTGATTTTTCGTTTTGGTAAATTTGAGAAAAAATTTGACGGGTAACTAATGATCGTCCATCGAGAAGGCTTTGAAAAATCACCCGATGTAACTGTTTTAATTCGCGGAGGATCATGGCGTCAAAGTGTAACTCTTCTCTTAACGCAATAAGCGATGATCCGCGAATGACAACGCCTCCCGCCTCGTTCCCCTGATTGACAAAAGCGCCGAGGCCTGGGCGGTAGTGGTAGCTCGAATTGGGTTTAATCGGCTGTCCGGTGTCATGATCTTTATCCAGTTGCAGACCATAACCCGTTTCGCGAAGCAACACTTTCTCAAACAGGCGGAGGGTGGATTGAGATTCACCATCAACGCCGAGATGAACAAGACTCTTGAGATACTGATCAAATAGGCGCTCATGCGGATCATACCGCTGCAAGAACTTGATCAGTAACTCGCTCAAATAATAGCCGCAAAAAAGATTAGGGCCTCGTAATCCGAAATCCGGGCCTGCCCACTCGCACTGAGTAAGGGTTTTGACCTCTCCTTTTCCAGACCATCCCAACGTGGTCAATGCAAAGGGGCGAATCATGCCGCGATATTGGGATTTTTGCCTGCGGGCTCCTTTTGCGATCGCGGTAATGCGCCCATACCTCCTTGAGAAGATATCCAGCAACAAACTGGACTCCGAGAACGGCCTGCGATGAAGAATAAATCCTGGCTCTCCCTTAATGCGCATAATGATTCTCGCTGCGAGCTTTCCTAGTCGCTGTATCCTAATCGGGTTACTGACCGGCTATCATCTGACCACCCTTTTTTAACCTTTACCATCTGATTGAGCGAGACCGACTTCGCCAGAAGCTTCTCGAGTCCGCGCCGGGCCGCTGTCCCAATGTTCTTCAGTCTTGCACCCTTGGCCCCAATTAAAGCCGCTTTCTGACCCGTTGTATCACACCAAATACTGACATCAATCTCAACCCGATCCGAATCGACCTCCTCGAACCGGCTAATCTCTACCCCTGTGACATATGGGATCTCGTCCCCCATTTGCCTAAAAATTTGTTCCCGGACGAGTTCAGCCGCCAGAAAAGATACAGGCATCGTCGTTAAAGATTCCGCATCATAGCCGGCGCTTCCTAACGGTGCTGATGCTCTGAGCGTATTGAGCAAATGCTTGCAGTTATATTCAGTTTTTGCCGAGACCGGAATAATCTGTGCCCAATCATGCATCCTCTGAACACTCTCGATCTTCGGAAGGACCTTATCGATCGAAGCCAGCAAATCAACTTTGTTCAGTAAAAGCCATATCGGGGTTTGTGTTTTCCGAAAATGTTCGAGTACCCGTTGATCATCGCTTGTCCAATAGCGACAGTCCGTGACCATACAAAGGATATCCGCACCCGTGCCGGCACCTCGTGCAGACTGATTTGCTCTCTTACTCAGCAATTGCCGTTTTGGCTTATGCATACCGGGACTATCTATAAACACTAGCTGAACATTTTCGCTCGTATCGATCCCGGTAATCTCGCGCCATGTGGTTTGCGGACGACGAGAGACGATGGATACTTTCTCGCCTAACAGTCGATTCATAAGACTTGATTTACCGACGTTCGGGCGCCCCACAACGGCGATCACGCCGAAATATTGCGCCTCACTCATCGAGCGTCTCGGCAACGCCCAGTTTTTCAAGGACCAAAAAGGCA
>JADHSN010000144.1 GCA_016776875.1 Gammaproteobacteria bacterium
CTTTCACCAAGACTCGACTGATTTGATGCCAAACACTGGACCACTTGACCTTGGCCTGCTTCCACAACGAAGTCATTGTCGCCAATCGCTGTCGCACAGTGATCAACAATCTCCTGCCCACACGCAGTGCCAACTGCCGCAATCACACTGGCCAATACGTCAATAGCAACAGCCGCTTCGTAAACGGCGATTCCACAACCCAGTGAGATCTTGTCCTCATGGGCGCCAAGACACATCATCAGACGACCCTCTCCTGGCGTCACGGTTGCACAGAAATGAGTCAGCTCATACTCACACGCAACAATCGCGCGCTCCACAGGACCGGCTGCCATAGCAGGCTTTATAAAAATACTAACGGTTAGGAAAGTAAGTGCCAAAAAAACCTTGTAGTACTGCTTCATCATTTATTCCCTCATTTTATTGATTAACGATTATTTCTGGCATGCTCGATACACGCTTCCATCTTAAAACCCGATTGAATTTCGGGACAACCTCATCAAGATCGGTTACCTTACGGATGTCTTGCTATCCAATCTGCGTAAACGACCTGAACACTTTTACGCAAACGCACCGCGTCTGCAATTCGTTTTACGTTCGGAAACTCATCCACAGCAGGGTGACCTCTCGATGGACGAAGCCAGGTAGTCAACATGAACAAATATATGTCGACCGCGCTAAAACGTTCGCCTAAGACCCAAGTATCCGCCCCGATCTGATCGTCAATAACTTTCCATGTCTCCCTAAGGCGACGAATACCTCGACGCTGGGCGCTCGGTTCCCCATCTGGCATATCAGCAAACCGGTCGGGATAATAATTCAACTGGAATGCATTTTGAACCGAATTTGAAAAGTAAACCAGCGTCTGTAAATATAATCCTCTTTCAGGGGCGCTCAGTGACGGTGCAAGCTCTGTCTCAGGATAACGATCACACAAAAATATGGTGATTGCCGCACATTCGTACATTGCCTGATCATCCCAAACCAAAACCGGAACCCATCCATTTGGATTGTAGGCAAGATGCTCAGGTGTGCGCGGCTTATCCATATCAATGGTCGTGTCCAGTAACTCATAATTTGCGCCGACCTCTTCCAGTAAAACCCGAACCCCCATCGCCGCGCTACCCGGTGCATAGAACAGTTGATAAGACATTTAAATCATTCCTTCAAAGACAGGTCTTCAAAACTCGTATGGTTGCATTCAGTAGGTCCAGCGTTCAGTATGAGGCCTTAACTCGACTTCATTGCTCCACGCTGATTTAGGCTGCTTAAACGTAAGCCAATAGGATTCAGCAACCCCGTCAGGATCTGCCAGTTTTTCTGGATCATATTGTGCGCCATAAAGCTTTTCCATCACCGGCACATCAAGATTACAGTCCAATCTAAAGTGCGCGATATGAATACCATGATGCCCGTACGCTTTTGCGAGACTCTGGGAAAGAGCACGCAACCCAAACTTCCCGATCGCGTACAGCGGAAAATCAGCCGAGCCACGAAAGGCGGCTGTCGCACTCGAGAAAAAAATACTCCCTGCGTTTTGTTCAATCATTGAAGGAAGTACCGACTTGGCAGCGGCAAACGCCCCAATAACCTCTTCCCGATATATCTGCTCAAGCGCTTCGTAAGTCATATCCAGAGGCTCACAAGACACAAAACCGCCCCGCACGTTGTAAATTAGGATCGTTATTTCGCCCAAAGTCGATCTAATATCCGCAATCGCTGATTCAACGCTGTCCGGCTGAGCCACATCTGCCGAGAAAAAACGGGCATGGCCTGATCCTTTCGCTGCCGCCTCAATCGCTGCATTACAGCCATCCCTCGTCCGTGAGACCAGGCCGAGATCGAAACCGTTGCTGGCAAACTTGAGCGCCAAGGCCCGACCTAGCCCCTCCCCCGCACCGATAATGGCACACACCGGCTTTATCATGACGTAGTGCTAAATAACATAAAACTTAAATTATAAGCTGCCTTACCGGTTTGCCACTTGCGAAACCTGGGTAAAAGGCAGGGGCGTCACAACCGCTTTACGCATTGATCCATCAGGCAGAGCAACCTGCACTTGCACGTCCGAGCTCCAGAAATTTTGATCAATCAATGATAGTCCTACGTTATGTTTTAGCGAAGGTGACCATATCGCGCTAGTCACTTGACCGATCGGTAGGCCATCACAAACCACGGGCCAGGGCTTACCACAGGGCGGACAGGAATCACCCTCAATCAGCAGTCCACGCATACGCTGCGAGGGGCCAAGCGCGGCGATATCTGCAAGCGCAGATTGCCCAATAAACTCAATTTCATTTCCAAAATGGCAGAACCGATCAAGATTAATCTCCAACGGATTATTCTCACGCGTCATCTCATTGCCATAGGACAGCAAACCCCCCTCGATTCTTTCAATCAGGTTGGGGCAACCCGGCGATACTTCCAGATCATGGCCAGCGTCCCACAACGTCTCCCAAAGCTTATCGCCCCGTGTCCCGTCATCTAGATAAATCTCAAATCCGCCCTGCTTGCTATAACCGGATCGAGCAACGACCAATGTGCGATCACAGAACGGGCGCTCCTGAAATTCAAAATAACGAGCCTCACGAATTTCATCTCCAAATACACGAGCGACCAGCGTCTCTGCTTTGGGGCCCTGAACAGCCAGTGGCCACACGTCAGGTTCAGACACCTCGACATTGAGGTTCATGCCAAGCGCAAGCCCTTTCGCCCAAAGCAAAATATCCGAATCTGCAATTGAAAACCAGAACCAGTCCTCCGCTCGTTTGATCACAACCGGATCATTCAGTAATCCCGCTTTTTCGTCAATCAGTGGCGCATAAAAACACTGCCCGACACGCATTTCACGAAGATCCCGCGGTGTCATCCACTGGGCAAGACGAGCGGCATCAGGACCACGAAGCTCAACCTGTCGCTGGCAACCGACATCCCATAACTGCACGTGCGCTTTAAGATGCCAGTAATCCTCTTGAACCGTTCTCTGAAACGATTTTGGAAGAAGCGTATGGTTAACAATCGAGTAACCACTCACGCCGAGTTTTTCAACACTGTCGGTATAAGGTGTTCGCCGATTTCGGCGAGAAGTCACTAGGCCTGAAGACATTATCGACTACCGGTCGGAACTGGACCACCAGGTGGAGTAAGTATGTGGCGACATGATAATTGGCACATGGCAGCAGGTCTCAACCTTAGAGAGATCAAGTCTGATGACAGTCTCATGTATAGGAGATTTCAGCTCATGCAAGGCGTGTTCGGCGAAATATTCGCCGCCGTGAAAAACAAACTCATAGCGAGTCTCAGAATCATCGTCACGAGTATCGACTTCAATCGTCAATCGACCAGACATATCGGTCCGAACCTCAGCAATCTTTCTTCTCTCACCCGATGCCGCAAGACAGTAGGCGCTCACACGAAGGTCAGTCGCATCTGATCCGCGCACACCATCAAGCACATGGGACGAGATACTCTTCATGGGCGATTCCCGCGAAGAAGCGATGGAAAAATTTTCGGTATCACAGTTTATTCAATCGATGCTTTATCACGTCGACTCGTTACGGCCGCCACAATCGGGCTCATTACCCCTCGAGTTCTCACATTAATACATGCCGTTTTACCACTGGCAATCGCGCGTCGGACTGCGGGTGCGACTTCCTCAGGCTGTTCAACCAACTCACCATATCCGCCGAGTCCCTCAAACAGCGTATGAAATGGAATATCCCTGAAATCAGTAGCCACGTGTTGGCCATTTTCAAAAAGATGTTCTTGCTGCTGAGAGATGGTGGTCAGCCCTCCATTGTTGTCGATTACAACCGTGATGGGCACGTTCTCCTGAAACGCTGTCTCGATGCTCAGGCCGCCTGAGAGAAATGCCCCGTCACCGCTAATCACAACCGCATTGGAATCTGGGAATCGTAATTTAGAGGCCAATGCAAAAGATACGCCAACCCCCAACATGCTAAAGGAGCCGGGATGAAGAATGCCGCCCAGGTTCTTGCCTTGCCAGCCCGCGATGTTCACGGCAATCTCGGACCAGAAGTGGGTGTTTCCACCGTCAATCACAAGCCAGTCGTTGTCACCCATCGCGCGTTGCACATCAAGCGCAAGCTGAAGCGGGTGCGCGCCACGGCCCGGTGTAGCATCCGCGTCTATATCGAGAAGCATTTGCTGCACCCATTTTTCACGGTTTTTTGTTTGACTCGATAACCATTCCTTGGGCGACTGCCATTGGCCTGAATGATTTAACGCTAAAAGCGCCTCCAAAAATGCACCGGGATCACTCAGCAGCACATCGTCTGCCGCTCGATTCTGCTCAATCTCTTCTGCTGATCCATTGACGCAAATCAATCTGCATGTGGCCGGAAAAAGGGGTGGATTCCCGAAGTTCATCTGGTTATCCAGTCGACCGCCCAGTAGAACAACGACGTCTGCAGACTCCAGCGCTTCTTTTGAGGGGCCGTATTGATGAATATCGGCAAGGCCCATGTAAGCTGGACTTCCCTCCGGCAGTAATTTCTGATGATACGGCACATTAAATATAGGGATACTGAGATCGCGACCAACAGCCTCCAATAGCGTTTCTGCGCCCGCCCACCACACGCCATGACCACCAATCAGCATGGGTCGCTCACTGCGACTGAGAACCGTCAGTACCCGCGTCAAATCCTCGGGGCACGGCCATGCTCGTGGGGGTGGAATCGCCGCATGATTAAATGGACGCTCTTCTAGTTGAGCGGTGCGCTCATACGACGAAAACATAATGTCAACGGGCACACTGAGATGCACAGGGCCCGGGTATCCACTTAACGCTGTCTTATAGGCGCGATCGACGAACTCACGAATACGTAACCCGTCAGTCACGCTCGCACTGTATTTGGTCAACGGTGCCGCAATAGCAACGTCATCGATCTCTTTAAAACCACCACTTCCCTGGCGCTTTAGCGTGCTTGAGCCGGTAACGAAAATCACAGGACTTCGCTCACCCCATGCTTCCATCATTGCCGGAATTGCATTCGCAAATCCTTCAGGCCCGACGAGACATACCGCTGGCTTTCGACTGATTCGTGTATACCCATCCGCAAGGTGTCCTGCGATCTGTTCGTGAGGGCAATTGAT
>JADHSN010000018.1 GCA_016776875.1 Gammaproteobacteria bacterium
GGACGTGCACAAATCTCGCAACAGGTCGTGTTGAAGGAGATTAACTGAAGGCATCTTTCACACCGACCATGGTTAAACTCGGGAGCGACGCGGCAGTGAAGACATACGGGCTGTAGCGCCTGGTCCCATAAACGAACGGCGAGTTGCCCGAGGGCCCGAAGACGGGTTGCGCGTGGCGCAGTGAGAGCGGGTTCGAAAGGAAATGCCATCTAATCAACTTAATCACAAAGCAATTTGGATGCTGTGTGATGCTTCACAGTCTTGAGTACTATTCGTCACTATGAATCATTTCGATCCCACACTCTCCGGCCATGCGGTTCGGCTGGCCTCGAAAAGAGCCATTCGGTTCGATCAAAGTGAAAATGTGATCGCGCGGCGCTGTGGGGCGGAACTTCGCGAGCGCCTTGATTTGATCAACCTTCAGCCTCAGGCTATTTTAGATCTGGGGGGCGGGATGGGTTTGGAGTCTCGTGAGCTTGCGAACAAATATCCAGAGGCCCTTGTAGTGGGATTGGATAATTGCGTTGACGCTGCCTCCGATTTGAAGGCGGTTGCACCACCCGATGCATGGTCTGCCTGCTTTGGGGATGCGCACGAATTACCGTTTAAAGATCATTGTTTCGATTTTGTCTTTGCTAATTTAATTTTACCGTGGACGGATTCAACCGATGCGCTTAAAGAGGTCGCACGGGTTCTGAAACCTGGCGGACTGTTGTTGCTCGCAACTTTCGGTCCAGACACGCTGGTTGAATTGCGAGCCGCTTGGGCAGACGTTGATCACAAGCCCCATGGACATGCATTCATTGATATGCACGATCTAGGCGATACGATACTTCAGGCGGGTTTTCTGGAGCCGGTGATGGATGTCGACGTGGTTGGTCTGACCTATTTGAGTGTTGAGGGACTGGTTAAGGATTTGCGGATGCTCGGCGGCACCAACGCGTTGGTGGATCGGCGGCGGAGCCTGACGGGAAAGAGCCGGTGGCAAACATTTAAGTCGGCTTACGGGTCCTCGTCGGCCGATAGCGATCGTTTAAGGGCGACATTCGAGCTGATATACGGCGTGGCGTGGGCCCGAATACCCCCTGACGATAGAGAACGTTCGATTGAGGTTAAATTTGGCGAATGAGCGAAGGCTAAACCGCGTGGTTTGATCCCCCTATTTTTTGATTTTGGCCGATTAACCAACGCTGGCAGTAAGTCTTTTAGCGGTAAGAATAAAGGGATCATGCTTGATGCATTTATCTCTAATATGCTAGTGTTCGCAGTGTTTTCTTAACCGATATTGGAATTCCAGCCTGCGGTGATGGCGGGCATTGGTTTTCCAAACAGCATCTTGGTTGCGGTGCAACGATGACATACCTCCAGACGGCTCCAGACCGGCGCGATTTCAAGCTTTTGATTCGGCCAAACAGCTCGTTGAGCGCGGTCGCCGCTATCATGATTTTTGCAGTCTTCTGTGTGGTTGCAGTTGGAATAGGGGTTTATATGGTGATGCTTGGTGCCTGGCCGGTTTTACCGTTTCTCGGTTTGGAGCTGGCGCTTCTGGCGATTACTTTTGTATTAATCAAGAAAAGGTCAACGTTTTTTGATCTGATTGTTTCCGAGGGTGATCGAGTCCAGCTGAAAAAAAAGGATCGAAGCGGCGAGCGGGAATTAAAGCTCGATCGATATTGGGCGCAGATCAGGGTCTCAACAGGACCCTCCTGGTATCCCAGTAAAATGTGGATAGGGTCGCACGGAAAATTTACAGAAATAGGCGCCGTATTAACCGAGGAAGATCGATTAAAAACCGCAAAGCAGCTTCGAAGTCTGCTTCGCGCCTGAACGGCTTTTAACAAAAAATTTTATTAATTGAAAATTAACTCTGTTTTGGAGATAACTATGATCGTAAGTCGATTTAAAAAACTGCGAAGCGCGATGGTGGCGACAGCAGGCGCGGGGATGATGGGGTTCCTGCCAACAGCGGCTCAAGCGGAGTGGGCGCTTAATCTGCAACGACCGGTCACGGAGATCGCGCGAGTGCAGTATGACCTGCATATGCTCATTATGTATATCGTTACCGTAATCGGCATCATCGTGTTTGGCGTGATGTTCTACTCGATCGCAAAGTTTCGAAAGAGCAAAGGGGCCGAGGCGGCTAAGTTTGATCACTCCACAAAAGCAGAAGTGCTCTGGACCGTGATTCCGACCCTGATTCTGATTGCGATGGCGGTGCCGTCAACTAAAGCCCTCCTGCTAATGGAGGACACCACGGAATCAGATATGGTGCTTAAAGTGACGGGATATCAGTGGGGCTGGCAGTACGACTATCTTGAAGAAGATGTTTCTTTCTTCAGTAAGCTAGCGACGCCACAAAGCCAGATCACAGGCAATGAGACCAAAGGTGAAAATTATTTACTGGAAGTCGATAACCACGTGGTGATCCCGGCGGGCAAAAAGGTGCGCTTGCTGTTGACTGCAAAAGATGTGATTCACGCGTGGTGGGTACCCCAGCTGGGTGGCAAGAAAGATGCCATCCCGGGCTACATCAATGAGATGTGGATTCGCGCAGACGAGACCGGAACCTATCGCGGTCAGTGCGCAGAACTATGTGGGAAAGACCACGGCTATATGCCTATCGTCGTTGATGTTGTCGAAGAGGCCGAGTACATGGCCTGGATCGAAGCACAAAAGAACAAAAGCTAAGGCGAACCAATTTCTATATTTAGTGATTTAACTTTAACAGGAGTATCTGTATGACTACAGCGGTTGCAGACCATCATCACGATGAGGTACCAAAGGGTATTACGCGTTGGCTGTTTACCACTAACCACAAAGATATTGGTACGCTTTATCTGTGGTTCTCGTTCATTATGTTTCTCGTGGGCGGCGCAATGGCACTGGTTATTCGGGCTGAACTTTTTATGCCGGGTCTTCAGGTCGTTAACCCCCATTTTTATAATCAGATGGTCACCGTCCATGCGTTGGTGATGATCTTTGGTGCGGTGATGCCCGGCTTTGTCGGCTTTGCTAACTGGATGCTGCCCATGATGGTCGGCGCGCCTGACATGGCGCTACCGCGAATGAATAACTGGAGCTTCTGGTTGCTGCCTTTCGCCACCACGTTACTCATCGCGTCGCTTTTTGTGCCGGGTGGTGGGCCTGCTGCAGGCTGGACTATTTATCCACCGCTTTCAATACAAGGCGGGATGGGCGTTGATTTAACGATCTTCACTATTCACATCCTCGGTATGTCCTCCATATTGGGCGCTATAAACATTATTGCGACCATACTCAATATGCGGGCGCCAGGGATGACCCTGATGAAGATGCCGCTTTTTGTTTGGACCTGGGTCATTACGGCTTTCTTGCTGATCGCTGCGATGCCGGTTCTGGCAGGTGCGGTGACCATGCTCCTGACTGACCGTCATTTTGGAACCGCGTTCTTTAGTGCCGCGGGCGGTGGCGATCCGGTAATGTTCCAGCACATTTTCTGGTTCTTCGGTCATCCGGAAGTTTATATTCTGATTCTGCCCGCGTTTGGAATCATCTCGCAGGTCATTCCGACATTTGCTCGTAAGCCACTCTTTGGTTACAGCTCGATGGTGTTTGCCACTGCCGCGATCGCGTTCTTATCGTTTATTGTTTGGGCGCATCACATGTACACCGTGGGGATGCCTTTGTCCGGTGAGTTGTTCTTTATGTATTCCACGATGCTGATCGCTATTCCAACCGGTGTAAAAGTCTTTAACTGGCTGGCCACGATGTGGCGGGGCAGTATGACTTTTGAGACGCCGATGCTGTACGCGATTGCAACCGTCGCGCTCTTTACCGTTGGCGGTCTCACGGGGCTGATGATGGCGATTACCCCGGCTGACTTTCAGTATCATGACACCTATTTCATTGTGGCCCATTTCCACTATGTAATTTTCTGTGGTTCTGTGTTGGCCATGTTTTCGGGGGTCTATTACTGGCTTCCGAAGTGGACCGGCCATATGTATGACGAGACGCTCGGCAAGGTGCATTTTTGGCTCACCGTTATTTCGTTTAACATCACCTTTTTCCCGCAGCACTTCTTAGGGTTTGCGGGCATGCCAAGACGAATCCCGGATTACTCACTGCAGTTTGCCGAGTTCAACATGGTGTCCAGTATTGGCGGGTTCATCCTTGGGTTCTCTCAGCTGATTCTGTTGTGGGTGGTCATTAAATCAATTCGGGGCGGCAAGAAAGCGACCGCAGAGGTTTGGGATAATCCTGAAGGGTTGGAGTGGACCGTGCCTTCGCCGGCGCCGTACCATACCTTCGCGACAGCACCTGAAGTGCGTTAATACTGGTACACACCGCAAATTTCATGAAAACAGAAGGGCAAAAATCAGGCATTCGAAAAACGGTGACCGTGCTGGTGATCTTTGTGGCCGCCGTTTTCGCCTGGAGCATTGTGAAATACCTGCTTTAGGGTATTAAAAGAATGACTGAGCGCAACCTACGTAAAAGCAACCGAAGAGTCACCGGCTGGCTATCCCTCTGGGTGGTCGGCATGTTTGGTTTTGGGTATGCGTTAGTGCCGCTTTATAGTGTTTTTTGCGAGATAACGGGTTTAAACGGAAAGAGTGCGACACTCTCAGAGGTAAGCGCAGCACCCCTCACGATCGATAAATCAAGAACGGTGACTGTTGAATTTACGGTGAATGTCAGCGGAATCCCTTGGCGGGTTGACCGACCCGAGACCGTTCGGCTCAATGTGCATCCTGGGGAGGCAACGACGGTGATCTATGAGGCGCATAGTCTCGTTGATGCGATGACGGCCGGTCAGGCGGTCCCGAGTGTGACGCCAGCCAAAGCGGCGCGACATTTTCGTAAAACCGAGTGCTTTTGCTTTACACGACAGGAGTTAGTGGGTGGAGAGAGCAAATTAATGCCGGTGACCTTCGTTGTGGATCCAAAGTTACCTGCGGAGGTCAAGACGATTACATTGTCTTATGAGGTCTATCCGGCCAATGAAAATCTAACAAATAGCTCCTAGAGAATAATTTTCAACTTACAAATATAAGAAAGAGGACCAGTCAAATGAGTGCAGCGCATGGTGGTTATTATTTGCCGGATCCAACGAAGTGGCCAACAATTACTTCGATGGGATTATTTCTGCTCGCTTTAGGGTTTATTCTGAACTTGCATTATCTTGCGCCAGGGCCATGGCTGATGATTGCAGGCGCGGGTGTTATTGTTCTGATGATGTTTGCTTGGTTTGGACAAGTGGCGACTGAAAGCGAGGCTGGGAAGTACGATGCGCAGGTCGATACGTCCTTTCGAATGGGAATGGGTTGGTTCATATTCTCTGAGATTATGTTTTTCGGCGCATTTTTCGGCGCATTGTTCTATGCCCGAGTGTTATCAGTTCCGTGGATTGCGGGCGATGAATTCCTCTGGCCTGGCTTTGAAGCCACCTGGCCGACTGCGGGCCCTGCGGGCGCCACTTACATAGGCCCTGATTCCCACGATGTCGCGGCGGGAACATTTTCAAGCATCGGCGCATTTGGTATTCCGCTAATCAATACGCTTTTGTTGCTTGCATCTAGCGTTACCGTCACGATCGCGCACTGGGCGCTTAAGAAAAATCAACGTGGTGCGCTGTGTTTTTGGCTTTTTATTACAGTCGCGTTGGGCGCCGCGTTTATGTATTTCCAGGTTTATGAGTACATTGAAGCTTATAGTCACTTGGGCTTGACCTTGGGCTCAGGTGTTTATGGCGCAACGTTCTTTATGCTGACCGGATTCCACGGCTTTCATGTTACCGTTGGCGCGATTATTCTAGCGGTGATTCTGGTCAGGTGCCTGAAGGGTCATTTCAAGCCAGATGAGCATTTTGGTTTTGAGGGGGCGGCCTGGTACTGGCATTTTGTCGATACCGTCTGGGTCGGACTATTTATCTTTGTTTATATTTTGTAGCGGTTTGGAGTAGAAATTAAATCGCCGCCTTGAGTAGGCGGCGTTCTTTAATTTTTTGGAGCTACTCCTGAACTTGAACAGCCGCTTTTTGTAATGACCCGCTAGGTTTGATCGCTCCAGTGTAAAGGCCTATAACGATTAAACCAAAAAGCACGACCCAAATCCCAACGCGGTAAGTTAACGCTTTTACGGTTGTGGTTCCTCGACCTTTATCGCGAACCATCGACAGCATTGCATATCCCAGACTCGCGACCATAATGACGAGTAGGATGACAACAATGGATTTGATGAGCATAAGAAGAAATACATGCGTATAGATAACGTATTGAATGTTATCAGACTTGTATTGGGCCGCAGTGAACTGACCATTCTATGGTGATCTAAAGGGTGAAGCGTCGTTATCTCTCCTGGTTTCTGATTCCCATCACGTTCATGATGTTGTCGGCACTCGGCGTTTGGCAACTTCAGCGTGCTGAACAGAAGAAAATTTATGTCGATCAGCAGACTCAGCGGTCTAAGCAGTCTCCGATCCAGGTCTCGAAGGTGCTGATTGAGCCCGAGAAATCAGGATGGCCCGCGGAAATTATCGGCCAATTTGAACGAGAGGGGCAATTTCTCTGGGACAACCGAACATATGAAGGGCGCGCAGGGTTCCATGTGTTAACACCGTTTATGATCGAAGGTAGTCAGGTGCGGATATTTGTCGATCGAGGATGGATTCCGCTTGAAGGATCTCGCGAACAATTGCCCCGCCCCGATATTTCGGTTGGCCAGCAAAAAATCTCTGGACAACTATATGCGCCCTTAAAGGGATTCACATTTGTTGATGAAGCGCCTGTTTTTGGAGAGCAGTTGCGTCAAAATCTTGATCTTGACGCTTTGGCAACTTCAGCACCCTATGATCTGCAGCCCTATGTGCTAAGGCTTGCGCCTGATGAAGAGGGGGGATTTGTTCGAGACTGGCCCGGACCCAGTCGGACCATGATTCAGCGACATCAGGCTTATGCCATCCAGTGGTTTGGACTGGCAGCCGTGTTTGCACTGGTGGTGATTTCTTTTGTGTGGCGCCAGCGGAAAGACTCTAAGCAAGGAAAGATTAGAAAATGACAGAGCTTGATGATCAAAAAGTGGGAAATCGTACTCGAAATAAAAAACGCTTCATCATGGTTGCGCTCATGATGCTTTTTTTGGCGCCGGTCATTGCGGGATGGCTATGGAAACCAGATAGTTTCCGAAATCGGGGAAATTTGATTGAGCCACCGGTTGCACTGAGTAACGTCTCGATGACAACAGTCGCAGGTGGCGTTACCGACTTCAATGAAATCTTTGGAAAATGGACTTACGTTTTGCTGCTCGAAAACGAGTGCCTGGCAGGGTGTCAGCAGGTTATTGACGGAATTGAGCGGGCACGAATCAGCCTGGGCAAAAACGAGAAGCGCGTACGTCTCTTGGCTATTACCTTTAACCCCGATGGTTTAGGGACGGTCTCTGATCTGGTGAATAAAGTACCGAAATTAATGGTTGTGGCAGCAGGGAAAACCGAACAACAAATTTTGGTCGAACAGTTCAAAATCAGCGGCCCCGGCGCGAGCGGGTTCCTGGGTCAAATATATCTCGTCGATCCTCGAGGCAATCTAATGATGTCTTATCCTTTGGAGAGTGATCCAAAGGATCTCCATAAGGATATGGGGCGACTCTTGAGAGCATCCCGGATAGGCTGAAAAAGGGAGTTAATCGTATAATCCGAGTTGATATGAAAGCTCAAGTTTCAACATCATCCGCGCAGTCAATTTTGTCAATGAGACAACTTTGTTACGCCTATTACGAGTTGACGAAGCCAAGGGTCGTCGCCTTAATTGTATTTACCGCAATTGTTGGCATGTTCCTCTCGGTTGAAGGAATGATTCCCCTTAGTGCGCTTGTCTTTGGCGGATTGGGAATTGGATTGTCGGCAGCCTCGGGCGCCGCCTTTAATCACCTGCTGGACCGTCGGGCTGACCGGGTGATGGCGCGAACGTCGGGTCGACCTTTGCCGACAGGCAGCGTCCAGACTATTCCTGCAATCGTGTTTGCAGGCTCGTTGGCCCTTCTTTCAATGGTCTTGCTGATCAGTCAGGTCAATTTGCTGACTGCAGCGCTCTCATTTGGGTCGATGATTGGATACGCCGTTGTCTATACCGTTTGGCTTAAACACGCGACACCGCAAAATATCGTTATTGGTGGCGCCGCTGGCGCCATGCCGCCAGTGCTGGGGTGGTCTGCGGTCACTGGAGAGGTAGGCGCTGACGCGCTTTTATTATTTTTAATTATTTTCTGTTGGACCCCGCCACACTTCTGGGCGTTGGCACTCTATCGCCGGGAAGAGTACGCCGCAGCGGGTATCCCCATGTTGCCCGTAACGCATGGCCAGCAACACACTCTATTGCAGATGGTGCTTTACACCATTTTGCTATTGGCTGTTAGTGTGCTGCCTTTTGCGACCGGGATGTCCGGCTGGATGTACTTTGTGGGTGCGATCTTGCTCGGACTTGGGTTTCTGGGATACGTCGTGCGCCTATATCGTAATTACAGCGATAAACTGTCTCGTCAAACATTTGGTTTTTCGATTCAGTATTTGGCAATGCTATTTGGTTTGATGTTGATTGATCACTATCAATTTCAAATTATTGGTTTTATTAAGTCCAGTATTGTCGCGTAATTATTTGTAAGCAAAGACCGGGTGATCTGGGCGTTTACTTTTCTTAGGATGAGCAGCGAATGAGTCGACCTTACGCGCCTGCTTGCGATCGCAATCGTGAGCCGATCTTAACGATCATTCGTGATCTCCTGCCAGCGACCGGAAAAGTGCTTGAGCTTGGCAGCGGGAGTGGACAACATGCAGCCTATTTTTCAGCAGCCTTGCCCTTACTTGAGTGGTTGCCGAGTGATCTTCCCGAGTGCCTGCCGGGTATCGAAGCCTGGCGTGATGATGCGGGAGAGAACTGTCTCGAACCCATCGCGATAGATCTGCTTTCGAGGGAGCTCGAGCTTCCGATTGTTGATGCTATTGTTTGTATAAACACGGTGCATATTATGGCTTGGCAGGGTACCGTGAATCTGTTTGCAGCCGCACGAGACGCGCTGACCGATGGTGGGATTATTTATCTCTATGGACCGTATCGATATCGAGACCAACCTCTGGCGGAAAGTAATGTGCGCTTTGATGAATGGCTCAAGGGGCGCGATCCTGAAAGCGGCATCCGTGAATTTGAACAGGTCAGCGTTCTTGCCGAAAAAAATGGCTTTGAGTTAACCGCTGATTTGCCAATGCCGGCGAATAACCGGTCGCTGTGCTTTATGAGGCGAAACTGAGCGTTAACCGGAGACCGGCATGATTTGAGATTGATCTAGAGGCGATCGCGTAGGGCGTACCACGTCATTGCCAGTGCCAACAGAGGAGATCGAAGCGTGGCACCGCCCGGAAACAAAGGGATGGGCAGTTGATTCATGACATCGAATCGTGAGGTGGTGCCCTCTATGGCTTCAGCAAGCATTGCGCCAGCACCGGTTGCAAGCGCGACTCCGGATCCTGAATACCCGGACGCTGAGAGTATGTTGGGGGAATGCCGATGAAAAAATGGCAGACGAGATACCGTGATCGCCAAGGTTCCGCCCCATCCGAACTCAATTTTCGCGTTTTTGAGTTCCGGAAAAATCTTGAGCATCGGTTTTCGAACAAATTCCTTGATATCTTTTGGAAATTTATAGCCGTAGCTCTCGCCCCCGCCAAAAAGCATTCGATGATCGTTTGAGAAGCGAAAGTAATTGACAACAAAACGTGAGTCAGCAACGCAGGCATTATTGCTGATTATTTTTCTGGCGCGATCCTCGCCTAACGGCTCAGTTGCAATAATATAGTTATTAATCGGCATCACACGTCGAGAGATATCTTTTGCCAGTTTGCCGATGTATCCGTTGCACGCATATAAGACAAATCGAGATTTTAGTATCCCATGGGCGGTATGAATAACAGCAGGATCGCCTTTATCGACTCGAAGCACTTCTGATCGTTCAAATAAGCGCGTGCCATGGCTTTTGGCGGCTCGAGCAAGGCCCAAAGCATAGTTAAGCGGGTGCAGATGACCTGCGCCCATATCCAACGAGCCTCCAAAGTAGTCTGCACTTGCAACAAGGTGGCGCATTTCATCTTTTGGAACATAACGAATATGCGGGTACTGGTACTTATCTTGCAACCGCTCGACGAAATATCGGGAATGCGAATCATATCGCTGTCGATGGTTGGCATGAATTGAGCCAGCACGATAATCACATTTAATGTCATATTCTTCGATGAGCGAACGCACGAGTGCTTTCGACTGTTCTGCGATATCCCATGCCGCTTGGGCAACGCTTGGCGCCACTTTTTGTTCAAGCTCATCCTGGTCAACCCGTTGCCCCGTGCCAACCTGACCCCCATTGCGCCCGCTTGCCCCCCATCCGACGCGATGGGCATCGAGTAGCGCAACCGAATAACCCCGTTTACTGAGATGCAGCGCAGCCGACAGACCGGTAAATCCGCCTCCGATGATCGCAATATCAGCTTCATGAGCGCCGGTGAGTTGCTCGGTATTGGGATGTCCGGTCGCGGTTGCGGCATACCAGGATGGTGGATAGGTCGCGAGGCGATCGTTACTGTGTAACAGTGATGCAGAGATCATAAGTGGTTGTTTGGGGGCTAGCGAGCAAATCAGTCCTGAGCGGTTTTTAAATGCGTGAGGATCTCTCGTAAAAGTCCGGGGCCTTTATAAATGAGTCCGGTATAAATTTGAATCAGGTTAGCACCCGCGGCAAGCATTGCGTTAGCTGACTCGGCATCATGAATTCCGCCAACGCCAATAATCGGAACATCAGGTGCAAGTTGTTGACGTAATTTTTTGACGACTTCTCTGGAGCGTGATGCTAAGGGTTCGCCACTTAACCCCCCGTGCTCTGATCGATTTGAAGCATTCCGCAGGGATTCGGGCCGAGTCGTGGTGGTATTTGTTGCAATAATCCCGTCTAGGTTATGTGCTGACCATGTCTTTGTAAAATGAATGAGCTGCTCGTCATCGAGATCAGGTGCGATCTTGACGACGAGCGGGGTATATTTTTGGTGTTGATCTGCAAGCCGGGTTTGTTCTTCTTTTAATCGACCTAATAATAAATTGAGACTTTCACCGTCTTGCAGATCACGCAATCCTGTTGTGTTAGGTGATGAGATGTTAATGGTGACGTAGTCCGCGACGCCATAGACTGCCCGAAGGCACGTGACGTAATCCCGCCACGCGTTTTCATTCGAGGTCGTTGCATTTCTGCCAAGGTTGATTCCGACTGGCACATGTTGCTTGGCCTGACTGAGTTGATTTAGGAGATAGCTAAGGCCTTTTCCATTAAATCCCATTCGGTTAATGAGTGCGCCGTCTTCTGTGAGGCGGAACATCCTGGGCTTCGGATTCCCCGCTTGTGCCAAAGGTGTAACGGTGCCGAGCTCAAGGAAGCCAAATCCAAGCATGGCTAAGCCATCGATTGCCTCCCCATTTTTGTCGAGACCCGCTGCAACACCGACAGGATTTGGAAAATATAAACCCATGAGTTCGGTAGGATGCGACGGGAGTTGGCCACGTTGGGCATCAGCAAGATATTGATTGAGTGGATGGATTTTCCCCGCGAGCCTAATCCCGCTGATAACGACGTGATGCGCAATTTCGGGATTGAGGCGAAATAGAAGGGGTCGAATAAGACGGTACAGTGCCACGCTAGAACTGCTCTTGTTGCGATAGATGTCTCCACTTTCCGCGAGGTAATTGCCCTAATTTCACTCTGCCAATTCTCACGCGAGTAAGGGTGCGAACCTCTAGATCGACGAGCTCGCACATTCTTCTAATCTGTCGTTTCCGACCCTCTTGCAAAACAAACATTAAAAGATCATCTCCAATAAGTTTGATGATCGCGGGGCGCAATTGCCTGCCATCGAGGGATAAACCATGGGTGAGTTGTTTGATCCGATGATCAGTAACAGCGCCTTTGATCCGGACTCGATATTCTTTTTCGATGTTGTTCTGGGGACCGATGAGTTTTCGGGCAACGGTGCCATCCTGGGTGAGTACCAGCAAGCCGGACGAGTCAATATCCAGTCGACCTGCAACATTAAGCGTAGACGCGGGCGGTATTTTTCGTTTGACGTCTTCGTGATTATCAGATCGATTGCTTTCAATAATCAGTGAAGCTGCTTCCTCGTATCCTTTTTCAGGCTGATTGGAAACCCAGCCAGCCGGTTTGTTTAGAATTAAGGTTGCAAGTCTTTCACGCTTTCGTTTCGCAATCGCTGCCAGTTTAATATCCGAGCCAGGGTGTACCTTAGTGCCGAGTTCCTTAATGATTTTGCCGTTGACAAGCACCTGCCCAGCAGAGATCAGCTTGTCAGCTTCCCGCCTCGAGGATAGACCCTGTTGCGCCATCAACTTGGAAAGTCGGATTTGTTCATCCATAGTGAGATGGCTTTAGTGGTTGCCTGAGCGCCTTTTAAGGAAATCAATCGTCATTGACTCGGCATTGCCAAGGTAGGTGCTCGGGGTGAGATTCGCGAGGTAGTGCTGAGCGTCTTCTGGGATGGGAAGGCTGGCCACAAATTCTTGCAGCGTTTTGGCATCGATTTTGGCGCGTCCACGGGTGAGGTTTTTTAGTTTCTCATAGGGCTCAGGGACATCGTAGCGTCTCATTACCGTTTGAATCGCTTCGGCCAGCACTGCCCACGATTGATCCAGTTCGTGTTCCAGCCGGGTACTGTCAACCTCAAGTTTGTTGAGACCACGGAGAGTTGATTCAATTGCCAATAGACAGTGCGCAAATGCTGGCCCCAGGTTTCTGAGCACGGTCGAATCTGAGAGATCTCGCTGCCACCGACTGACAGGCAATTTTGCACCGAGGTGCTCAAAAAGTGCGTTGGCGAGTCCGGCGTTTCCTTCGCTGTTTTCAAAATCGATAGGATTCACTTTATGGGGCATGGTGCTGGAGCCAATTTCCCCGTCCACGGTTTTTTGCTTGAAGTAGCCTAATGCGATATAGCCCCAGAGATCTCGGTCGAGATCGATTAGGACCGTGTTGAGTCGAACGAAGGCATGGCACAGTGCGGCAAGGTCATCATGAGGTTCAATCTGAGTCGTCATTTGTTGCCAGTCGAGGCCAAGGCTTTTGACGAATTGTTTTGAAATATTTGCCCAGTCAAGTTCAGGATAGGCGGATAGGTGAGCATTGAAGTTGCCAACAGCACCATTGAACTTTCCGCGAATAGCGGTCGAGGCAATTTGATGTCCAACATGGTCGAGTCGTGCAATGACATTCGCGAGTTCTTTTCCCATTGTGCTCGGGCTCGCGGGCTGGCCGTGAGTTCGGGCAAGCAACGGCTGAGCAGCGAGCGCAACGGCCATTTCAGCAAGGTATTCGGTGAGTTTCGATAAGGCAGGCAGCATCACTTCGTTGCGACCATCGAGTAGCATTAATGCGTACGATAAATTATTAATGTCTTCTGACGTGCACCCAAAATGAATGAATTCACGTATGTTTTTGAGCTCATCATGTGATGCGGTTTTATCTTTCAGAAAGTATTCAATTGCTTTTACATCGTGATTGGTTGAGGATTCGATGTTTTTTACGGCGATGGCATCAGCCATTGAGAAATCAGAAATGACCTGCTCAAGAAAATTCTTGGCAGACTCTGACATTGTGGGAACTTCAGAGATCCTGTCATTATCGGCAAGTGTAATCAGCCAGCGTATTTCTACAATGACGCGGTAGCGGATCAGGCCGTATTCACTAAAAAACGGTCTTAGTGCGGCGGCTTTTGTCCCATACCGTCCATCAACGGGGGATAAGGCAGTGAGTGCCGAGAGATCGAAAGGTTCTGATTGACTCAAGCTAGCAGGCCTAAGGATTGACAGACGCCTTATTCTAGCACTGCTCCTTGAGGGTTCTCCCCGTAAAGCAGTACTCCGGATGCTGATGAGGTGAGCTTAGATCTTGTAGTTGCTATTTTGCGCGTTGAGTCGCCATAAATTTGGAAAGCGCGCAGAAAAAACAATCAGGCTGATGATCAGAGTGATAGCACCGAAAAGTACCGCTGTTGGTGCGGAAAGTAGTTCGGCAATCGGCCCCAATACTAAACCGCCTAGCGCGATGAGGCTGAACGTGATGCTGTGAATACCCATCACTCTGCCGCGTAATGCGTCAGGGACAGCGATTTGAAGCACGGTCATGGAGCTAATAAGGAAACACGATCCACCTATTCCGCCCAGAATGGCACAGCCACATGCGGCATAGAACGCCACCGGACCTCCTTCGAGAAGACCGGTGACGGCTGCAAAGAATAACAATGAAAGGGCGAAGAGAACTGCACCTCCCATCATGTACCGACCCAGAAGAGGGGAGTGCTGAAAGCGTCCAATAATCAATGTGCCGCATACGGAGCCCACACCCGTTGCCGAGATCAGATAGCCATAGCCTTTCTCACCTGCCCCTAAAAGCTCGGCAAATACAGGCATAATCTGAACATAGGATGTGCCAAAAAACATCGAACTCCATGTGATTGAGATGAGAACCAAGAAGAGTTTTTCGCGCCTGATAAAGGTGATTGCGGCCCCGAGGGATTGGTCTTGACCCTCTGGTGGATCGGGCTTGTCGGGAGTCTGCAGGCCGATCAGTATCCAGCCCATTACCCCAAAGCCTATTGAACATAGAAAAAACAATAGCCAGGTATCGACTAGGGCGATGAGCAAGCCTCCGATTGCAGGTAGGATCATTCGGGTGCCTTGCCAAAGTATGGAACTCAACGCGACAGCGCTCATCATTTGAGAAGACTCAATCAGCGAAGGAAAAAATGCAATCCGGGCGGGTAGGTCGAAGCCAGAAATCAGTCCCAAAAAAGCGGCCAGAATAAGCACCTGCCAAATCTGTGCTGATTCAGTCAGATCCAGAATCGTCAAAAATGAAAGGCACAGTCCCGCCAAAATGGATGTCAGCAAAAGAATCCGGCCGCGGTTTGCGCGATCGGCAAGTAGACCGCCCATAAGGGTTGCAACAATTGTTGGCACTGCCATCGAGAATCCAAGAAGACCAAGGTAGGCGGCTGAACCTGTCATCTCGAAAACCAGCCAGGAAAGTCCGACAAAGTAGAGTTGGGAGGCTCCCGTTGATCCAATAGAGCCGAACCAGAATCGTCGGTAGCGAGGCGAACGAAGCGCATCCAGTTTCATCAGCTTGGGCCTGCTCGGGATGTCATTAATCGGCGAGTCGGTTGATGTGCCCGCCTAAAATTAATACTTGGGAGGTGATGCGGGCGCTTCAGAGCTTAACAAAATGCTGATCCACCGGCTTCTCGGGTCATTTTCGAGAGCAATTTTCATCAGCATGGTTAGAGGTGTAGAGAGGAACATGCCAACCGGACCAAACACCCAGCCCCAAAATACCAAAGAGACAAAAACGACTAACGTGGATAATCCCAATCCTTGCCCGGTAAATCGTGGTTCGAGTACGTTGCCGACAATCATGTTGGCCGCCAGGAATCCGGCTCCAACGGCCAGGGCAGTTCCCGGGCCTGCATCAAGCAATGCCAGAATAACAACAGGCACCGCCGCGATAATGGAGCCAATGTACGGGACAAAATTCATGAAAAAAGCAAGCGCGCCCCAAAGTAACGCAAAATTAATATCCAGCATCAATAAATAAATGGTAATTAGCGCACCCGTTATGAGACTCATTAAGCCCTTAATAACCAGATATTGAGTCACTCCATCCATAAATCCGGAAAGATTCAAAAGCGTATCGTTCGGGTTTTTAAGGAAACTTCTGAGCTTGCTCGGGATGGTTGTTGATTCGACGAGAATAAAGAGCACGGTGAAAAGGATCAGCATGCTGTCCGCGATAAGTCCGCCGAAACCGCTTACAACACGGCCGAAAAATTTTGCCGCAGCTTCAGGATCAATGAGTCCAACGATGCCGCCAGCGGGGATATCAATTCCCTGGCTGGAGACCCACATCGCCGAGCGATCAATGAGGTCTACCAGTTGTGTTTCATAACCGGGGAGTGTCGCAGTTAGCTGAGTGATGGATGCGCCAAGCGTTGATCCAACGATAACCAACGTTGTAATCAGTATTGTGAATATCAGCGCCATGGAAAGCCACAGTGGTAGTCCGTGACGTTGGAGCCATTGTAGCGGTGCGATAGAAATAATAGATAGAAAAATCGCCATTAACATTGGAACGACAATCGGCGCGGCAGCTTTGAGACCCGCAACCACTATCATGAACGCGGCGAGAGTGAGAAGTGTCTGGGACACTCTACTGGATTCTGAGAGATTCATCACAAAACGGGAGCCGTTAGATCGATTTTGCTAGCAGGTATTGCTAACTTAAAGCAGACAGTCGATGTTTGCACTCGGACTCAATGGAATCCAGCTCGTCCAGCGTCAGCTCGATATCATGGCGTTGTTGTTTCAGCGCTTCGCGGCGTTTTTTAATTTGCTCTAGAAAGTACCGAAGCTGCCCGCTCTCGCCCGAGTCAAGGTCATACATTTCGATAATCTCTCGAACCTCGCTTAGCGAAAATCCAAGACGCTTGCCGCGCACGATCAGTTTGAGTCTGACGTGGTCCCGAGACGTATAGACGCGTTGTCGACCACTGCGACCTGGACTAAGCAGCCCTTCATCCTCATAAAAACGAATTGCCCGAGTGGTCACCCCAAATTCCCGCGCAAGATCAGAGATAGAGAACGAAATGTCTTTTTCATCTAGAGCCGCGGAGTTAGAAAGCATGACGCAATTATAGACTTAATTGACGTTTACGTAAACGGAAACTAGACTCAACCCATCATTCGTTTCAATTGCGAGTTTTCATGAGTGCAGTTCTGACCGGTCAATCCTCATCGGCTCCACAATCCTCCGCTGATACCGATTATCGAATTCGATTTGTGACGGCGGCTAGCCTTTTTGATGGTCACGACGCATCAATCAATATTATTCGTCGGCTCCTACAGGCATCAGGCGCTGAAGTTATTCATCTCGGTCATAACCGTAGCGTAGCTGAGATTGTTGATGCTGCAGTTCAGGAAGATGTTCAAGGGATTGCGGTCAGCTCGTATCAAGGCGGCCACACAGAATATTTTCGATACATGGTCGACATGCTGAGCGAAAAAGGTCGAGGTGATATTCGAGTGTTCGCCGGTGGCGGTGGCGTTATCGTTGACGAGGAAATTCAGGCGCTCCACGATTATGGAGTTTCAAAAATTTATTCTCCCGAAGATGGTCAGCGATTAGGACTGCAGGGAATGATAGATGACATGTTGTCGCGGGCAAACTTTTACCCGGGTGAAGAAGCCACTCAATTTTTGGATAAGCTGGATGCGCGTAATCACGCGTGTCTCGCTCGGGTGCTTACTGAGATTGAGAATAGTACGCTAAGTGATGATATCGCGCGACAGATTCAATCTAACGTAGATTCGGCTCAGAAGAAAATACCGGTCATCGGTATTACGGGCACAGGTGGATCAGGAAAGTCATCCTTAACCGATGAACTGATATTGCGATTGCGGATTGATTCTGATGATGAGCTCCGCATTGCAGTTTTGGCGGTAGACCCGACTCGCCGGAAAACCGGTGGCGCGCTACTAGGAGACCGTATTCGCATGAATGCGATCGAAGGGCAAACGGTATTTTTCCGGTCTATCGCGACTCGCGCTGCGGGTGGTGAAATTCCAGCTGAACTGAGCCAGATGGTTACCGCCTGTCGCGCAGCAGATTTTGATTTAGTGATAGTCGAAACACCAGGAATTGGTCAGGGAGACGCTGGAATTGTCGAAGAAGCAGATGTGTCGCTTTATGTGATGACACCAGAATTTGGTGCGGCATCTCAATTAGAAAAGATTGAGATGCTTGATTACGCCGACTTGGTCGCGATTAACAAGTCGGATCGGAAAGGGTCGAAGGACGCGCTCCGGGACGTTCGAAAGCAAATGCAGCGAAATCGTGCGGCATTTTCTCAACCGGTTGAAAATATGCCTGTATTTACAACGATGGCATCTCGTTTTAATGACGCGGGCGTAACTGATCTTTATCGAGTCTTGCGGTCGTCTTTGGTTGAAGGTGGATTTGTAAAAGGACTTGATCATTTGCGTCCGCCAGAGTCAGAGCGCAGTTTAGATGTGTCGATACCAAGCGATCGAGAGCGGTATCTTTCGGAGATTGCATCGAGTGTAAGGCGTTACCACAACCGGGTTTGTGAGCTCGAGGAGCTTGCGCGTCGCGCTCAGCATCTCAGAACAAGCATTGCACTACTCGAAGAGCGCAGCGATACGACCCATGCTTTGGTGACACTGCTTAATGAGACAGAAGAAGCGCTCGGGCCTGATATGCTTCAGATTATGGCGACGTTTGATGATTTAAGGGGTCGCTATGAAAAAGACACTATGAGTTTCGATGTCCGTGGAGAACGCCATGACGTCGAGCTTTCCTTTACTTCACTTTCTGGCACCCGTATCCCCAAGATCAGCCTGCCTCGATATCATGATGCCGGGGATCGGTTGCGCTGGCAGATGCTTGAAAATCTGCCGGGTCTTTTTCCGTTTACCGCGGGCGTGTTTCCATTCAAGCGGGCGAATGAGGATCCGACCCGTATGTTTGCAGGAGAAGGGGACGCTGCGCGGACGAATCAACGATTCAAACTGTTGTCGGCGGATTCGAGCGCGAAACGATTATCAACCGCTTTTGATTCGGTCACGCTTTATGGCGCTGATCCTGCTTTACGCCCTGATATCTACGGCAAGGTTGGAACATCGGGTGTATCCATTGCTACGCTTGATGATATGAAAGTGCTTTATGAGGGATTTGATTTGTGTGATCCCGCCACGTCTGTCTCGATGACGATCAACGGCCCGGCGCCTACTGTATTAGCGTTTTTTCTGAATACTGCAATTGACCAACAGGTTGATAAATTTAATGAGAGACAAGGACGCTTACCGACTGAGCATGAGCATGAGGAGATCAAGAGTCGGGCCCTGAAGCATGTGCGGGGCACGGTACAGGCTGATATCCTCAAAGAGGATCAGGGGCAGAATACTTGCTTATTCTCGACAGACTTTAGTCTCCGAATGATGGGAGATATTCAAGAGTATTTTATTGATAACCAGGTTCGAAATTTCTATTCCGTGTCTATCTCGGGTTATCACATTGCTGAGGCTGGCGCGAACCCGATCACGCAGCTGGCTCTGACGCTTTCAAATGGATTCACATACGTAGAATCGTATCTCGCGCGCGGTATGGCGATTGATGATTTTGCACCCAATCTTTCATTCTTTTTTTCAAACGGTATGGACCCTGAATATACTGTTCTCGGACGTGTTGCGAGACGGATCTGGTCGATTGCGATGCGTGATCGTTATGGCGCAAGTGAGCGTAGCCAGAAACTGAAATATCATATTCAAACTTCAGGTCGGTCTTTACATGCCCAGGAAATGAGTTTTAATGATATTCGTACGACGCTTCAGGCATTGATTGCCGTTTACGATAATTGCAATAGTTTGCATACGAATGCACACGATGAAGCGTTTACCACGCCAAGTGAAGAGTCTGTTCGACGAGCACTCGCCATTCAGCTCATAATTAATCGGGAGTGGGGCTTGGCGAAAAATGAAAATGCAAATCAGGGAAGTTTTATCATTGAGGAGCTCACTGACTTGGTAGAGCAGGCGGTACTCGCCGAATTTGACCGTTTGTCTGAGCGAGGTGGTGTTTTAGGCGCGATGGAAACAGGTTATCAGCGCGGGAAGATTCAGGAAGAGTCGCTCTACTATGAGACTCAAAAACACGATGGCACTTTTCCGATTGTGGGCGTCAATACATTTGTATCAGAAGAAGGCGCAGAGAAATCTCCGGTTGCTTTGGCGCGCGGCACTGAGTTAGAAAAGCAACGTCAGTTAAAGAGGCTAGCGGCTTTTCATGAACACAATGAACAGGCATCTCGTGTGGCGGTGTGCGCTATCAAGGATGCAGCACTTACTGGGGAAAATGTGTTCTATCCATTAATGGATGCAGCTCGGGTTTGCTCTCTGGGTCAATTGACTCAGGCTTTTTTTGAGGTGGGCGGAAAATACCGCCGCGGAATGTAAGCCGACTTTTCGCATTCTTCACCCGACCGCACCTTCCAAATAAATAAGGGGAAATATTTGGCCTTTTCTGGGTTACTTCGTCGTAATGTCTTGATTCTTTCTGCCTGTCAGGCGCTGATGCTTTCGGGAAGCTCGCTGATTATTGCGACCTCTGCGTTAATTGGATTCGCGCTAGTCGAAAACAAAATATGGGCGACCCTGCCTATTGGCTGCCTGTTCTTGGGTACATTGACCTCAACTTTTCCGGCATCAATCCTGATGAAACGGATTGGTCGACGGGCGGGGTTCATGTGGGGCCCCGTGTTTGGGTTGCTTGGCACTTTATTGGCGATCATTGCAATTATCGATCAAAACTTTTTGCTTTTTGTTATCGGCTCTTTTTTGATTGGTATTCTCAATGGAGTCGGTTATTACTACCGTTTCGCGGCCGCTGACATTACCAGTGCTGATTACAGGAGTCGTGCGATTTCCTGGGTCCTGGCGGGCGGGGTACTTGCAGCGTTTATTGGCCCCAACTTGGCCAGCTTTAACCGTGATTTGATTAGCGGGTTTCCTTTTGCGGGAAGTTACGCAAGTCTGATTGTTATCTATATTTTATCGATACTGCTCGCATCAAGATTGCAGATTGCAGCGCCAACTGAGAATGAGCGCCATGGGCCTCAGCGCCCGCTGAGACAGATTGCAAGCCAACCCGCTTTTGTTGTCGCTGTTTTAAGTGCAATGGTGGCATATGGTGTGATGAACTTACTGATGACCTCCACACCGTTGGCAATGGCGGGATGCGGGCATTCATTTTCTGATACGGCGCTGGTGATTGAATGGCATGTATTGGCGATGTTTACGCCGTCTTTTTTTACCGGCAGTATCATCAATCGTTTTGGAACGCTTCAGGTGATGGGTGCCGGTGCGGTTATTCTTTTTGCAAGCGTTGCAGTCAATTTAAGTGGAACCTCAGTGCCTCATTTTGTGACGGCCCTGATTTTGGTTGGAATTGGGTGGAATTTTCTTTTCGTAGGCGCCACAAGTTTGGTGACAGAAAGTTATTCCGTG
>JADHSN010000145.1 GCA_016776875.1 Gammaproteobacteria bacterium
GGCGGCAATGGATGGGCGGAGTTTATCTGGAAAGACGCATAAACCTTCTAACTTAGTTGCAATTAGAAAGGGTTCGCACGTTGCTGTGCGAACCCTTTTGTTTGATGAACTCTAATTTCAGGATTTTGGACAAATAAAAATGATTTGGCGTGCGCTACTTGCCCGTTTAGGAATCAGCCTTGTAACGCTGTGGGTGGTTTCTGTACTCATTTTTATCGGGACTAATTTGCTGCCGGGAGATGTTGCCCAGATCATCTTGGGCCAGATGGCAACGCCGGAAAACACTGCAGTTCTGCGTGAAAAACTTGGTCTTGATAAGCATCCAGTCGAACAGTACCTCGTTTGGTTATCCAATGTCATGATGGGAGATCTTGGTATCTCGAAAGCGGGATTAGGTGCCGGTCTCGGTACGCCAATCGTTGAGATGCTTGGCCCGCGCATTGATAACACCGCGATGTTGACAGTATTAGTGGGTGCCATTGCGATACCGATATCAGTGGCCCTTGGGTTATTAGCCGCGATGCATCCAGGCACCCGACTGGATCGCACCATTACTTTCTCAACCTTGAATATTATATCGATACCCGATTTTTTAATCGCTACTATTCTGGTGCTGGTGTTCGCAGTCTCTCTGGGTTGGCTGCCCTCGATCGTTTATTTGCGGGGCGATGAGAGCGGTTGGGTGTTGATGAAAACGATTGCAATGCCGCTTATGACCCTCGTCATTTTGTCATCTTCCCAGATTATTCGAATGACGCGAGCCACGGTGCTGAACGTCATGAGTTCGCCTTACGTCGAGATGGCGATTTTAAAAGGCGTTCCTCGTCGCCGGATTATTCTTCGCCATGCACTTTTTAATGCGATTGGACCGATCGTTAATGTGATTGCCCTTAACCTCGCTTGGTTGGTGGGAGGTGTTGTGGTGGTCGAACAGATATTTTCCTATCCGGGTCTCGCCAAATTAATGATCGAGGCCGTACAGATGCGGGATATGCCGCTCGTTCAGGCCTGCGCCATGATCTTTTGTGCGGTTTATGTTGTGTTGATATTTATCGCGGACATGGCGACGATTCTTTCGAACCCCCGTTTACGTCATCCCAAATAAAAATCATGTCCGAACAAACGAACAACACTGACCAATCGTTCAGCTTTGACGAGTTGCCAGATGCGCCGCCAAAGCGCAAGATCAAGTTAAGTTGGCCAGGCAAGATCGGTATTGCGATTGTGCTCTTTTGGTCTGTGATAGTTGTCATTGGACCGACGATCGCGCCTTATCACGAGGCTGATATTCTGGATGAAGATCTTTTTATTGTGCCCGGCAGTGATGAGATGTATCCGGATACCGAATTTCAACCACCGAGCAAAATCGTATATCTCGGCAGCGACTATATTGGTCGAGACCTGTTATCTCGTATTCTGTATGGCGCCCGGACCACAATCGGCATCTCGGTGCTCGCGACATTATTGGCTTATTTGATTGGCGTGACGGCCGGCATTGCGGCATCGGTTGGGAGTCGTTATCTGGATATGGGATTGAGCCGTGTTAATGATGCGCTGTTGTCGATACCCTCGATCATGTTTGCATTGGTGCTTATCGCGGCGTTAAACAGCCCGGGTATTTTCTGGTTAATTTTGATTACCGGTTTTATTTATGCGGCGAGCGTGTTTCGAATTGCCCGCTCACTTGGGCAGGAAGTAATGGTGAGCGATTTTGTCGAGGCTGCCAAGGTTCGGGGTGAAGGGCTATGGTGGATTATTACGCGTGAGATTTTGCCGAATATCGCCATGCCGCTGGCAACGGATTTTGGATTGCGATTTGTCTGGGTCATATTGTTTATTTCGTCGTTGAGCTTCCTTGGACTGGGCGTGCAACCCCCGATGTCGGATTGGGGCAGTATGGTTAAGGAGAATCTCCCGGGATTGGTTCTGGGTTCTTATGCGCCGCTGATGCCGGCTTTTGCGATTGCGAGTCTGACGATCTCGGTCAACATGATTGTGGATGATCTCTCTGCTGCAACAGGCGGAAAACTGGCAAAGAGAATGATCTCATGAGCGCGCTTCTTGAAGTAGATAACTTACAAATTAGCGCGCGCAATGACGATGACGAGTTAACGCCCATTGTCAAAGGCGTCAGTTTTAATGTACAGCCTGGAGAGGTTGTGGCTTTAATTGGCGAGTCGGGTTCGGGTAAAACAACAATTGCACTTTCATCCCTGGGCTATACCAAGCCAGGGCTGGAATTTGTGGGGGGCGAGGTTAGACTCCACGGCGAAGACGTAATCTCAATGCAAAATGATCGATTGCGTGGACTACGGGGTCAACGCGTTGCTTACCTTGCGCAGAGTGCAGCAGCTACTTTTAATCCGGCGTTAACTATTGGTGAGCAGGTAACGGAGTCAACCGTTTTGCACGGCCTAATGTCTCAAGAAGAGGCAAATCGCCGCGCTGAAGATCTGTATCGAGCCTTAGAGTTGCCAGACCCTGATCGGCTTGGAAAGCGATACCCTCATCAGGTATCAGGTGGTCAGTTACAGCGCTTGATGGCAGCAACCGCGCTTTGTGGAAAGCCCGATCTTTTGGTTCTAGACGAGCCCACAACGGCTTTGGATGTGACAACGCAAATTGAGGTTCTAAAGTCTTTTAAGTCAGTCATCACGCAGGAAGGGGCATCCGCTATCTATGTGACACACGATCTCTCAGTGGTTGCGCAGATTGCTGATCATATCGTTGTGTTGTACGCGGGAGAGATTCAGGAGTATGGCACGGCCGACCAAGTCGTGACCCAGCCTAGCCATGAATATACGCGACGATTGATGTATGCGGTGCGACCGCCGCCGGCCGCGGGCCAGGGCGAAGAGACTTCTGATGAACATCAGCGCAAAGCGCCCGCGCTCGAAGTGAAAAATCTGCTTGCCGGTTACGGTAGAACCCAAAACGGTGCTCCTGAAATTACCGTGCTGCGCGATGTAAATGTTGCGATTGAACGCGGACACAGCGTCGGCGTGATCGGAGAATCGGGTTGCGGTAAATCGACGCTGGCCCGGGTGATGGCTGGATTGCTGCCCGCGGCTCAGGGTGAAGTGCTGTTGGATGGCGCAGCATTGCAACCTGCCTTGCAACAACGAAGTCGCAATGAGTTACAAAAAATACAGTTTGTATTCCAGATGGCGGATACAGCGCTTAACCCGCGTCAGCGAATCGATAAGATACTGGGTCGCCCCGTTGAGTTTTATCACGGACTGAAGGGTGAAGAGAAACGCCGACGGGTCGGCGAGCTTTTACAGATGGTGGAACTGCCTCAGGAGTTTGCGGGAAGATACCCGGAAGAACTCTCGGGCGGACAAAAGCAGCGTATCAATCTCGCGCGTGCTTTAGCAGCGTCTCCTGAAGTGTTGCTTTGCGATGAGGTGATCTCGGCGTTGGACTCAATTGTGGGCGCAAATGTCATTGAGTTGTTAAAAAGACTACGCAAACAGACCGGTGTCTCCTTCGTGTTTATCAGCCACGATCTTTCAACAGTCGCATCATTTGCTGATCAGATCGTGGTGTTGTATGCGGGTCGAGTGGTGGAACAAGGACCAACCAACGCCGTGCTCTCGCCACCTTATCATCCGTATACCCGTCTTTTAATTAGTTCCGTTCCTGAGTTGCGGGTTGGCTGGTTAGAAGAAACAATGGAGACCCAGGAGGCCCAGGCAGGTATCGATCGGGTGGTCACGCTTACCGATAAAGGGTGCCCATTTTTTGATCGTTGTCCGCGCGCAGTGAAGGGAACTTGCGATGAGGAAACGCCGCCTGTGCGTAAAGTGACCGGGAGCCATTCAATCGAATGTCATCTCAGTGAGGCTGAGTTCGCGCAGTAGCCGTTTTTGCTCAGACAGTCGCCATTGATGGCGAAAACGCGTGGTAAATATAATCCGTCACTCTCTTGGCTGACGTTGTATTTCTCGAAGGCTATGACAGAATGTACTGATGTCTGAATATCGAACAACCGCTTTAGCCAAGAAACTGCCGTCGACCGTCCCTTTTGTTGGGCCCGAGGCGCAGGAGCGCGCGCAAGAAAGAGCGTTCCGCGTCCGGATCGGCGCAAACGAGAGCGTATTCGGACCTTCTCCTCAAGTTAAAGAAGCGATTAACGCCGCGGCGATCAATGCCTGGAAATATGGTGATCCTGAATTTTTTGATCTACGCCATGCCATTGCCGAGCATCATAAGGTAGCGCCTGAACACATCATGGTCGGTGAAGGAATTGACGGCTTGTTTGGCTACCTTGCCCGATTGTTTATTGAACCAGGAGATAAGGTTGTCACGTCGGCAGGTGCTTACCCGACGTTTAATTTCCATGTCGCAGGTTATGGTGGCGAATTAGCGCTCGCATCGTATCGGGATGATTATGAAGACCCTGATGCACTTATCGAGCTTAGCGAGATTCACCGCCCCAAATTAATTTATATCGCGAACCCTGATAATCCGATGGGGACATGGTGGCCGGCTCACACAATCGAAAAAATGATTGAGCAGGTACCTGATGGATCGCTCCTCGTACTCGATGAGGCTTACGGGGAGTTTGCGCCCGATGGCGTGCTGCCAAACATAGATCCTTTTGATCCTCGTGTCCTGCGTTTTCGAACATTCTCAAAGGCGTATGGTCTAGCTGGAATTCGGGTTGGATATGCCATTGGTGAACCCACCTTGATCAATGAGTTTAATAAAATTCGAAACCACTTTGGCGTGGGCAGTCTCGCGCAAGCCGCTTGTACGGCGGCGATCTCTGATCAGGCTTACTTGGTCCAGACGGTCGCGAATGTTGCAGCGGCAAGAGAGCAGCTTTATCAGATTGCGCTCGACAATGATATTCAGTCGATACCATCCGCAACAAACTTCGTGGCCCTGGATTGTGGCAGGGACGGCGAGTTTGCTTCCACGGTTTTAAAGCATCTGATTGGTAGCGGTATTTTTGTCAGGATGCCAGGGGTCGCGCCATTGAATCGATGCATCCGTGTGTCGGTGGGAGCGCAGAAAGATTTGGATCA
>JADHSN010000146.1 GCA_016776875.1 Gammaproteobacteria bacterium
GGATATCACTGACGGGTAGACCCGAACCCAGTAGTAAGGCGATACAACTATTTAGCATTTGAGGCGGACCGCCTATAAAAGCTAATCGCCCGTTTATGGACGCGTCACCCCCCACCCCGGGAGCAACATCATGAACAAAGCCTCGATGTACCGGCAAATCATAAATTGTGTCAGGCAGTTCATGCTCGTCAATCTGGTCCGACAATGCGATATGAATATCGATGTTATCTGGCGCACGGGCACGCCAAGACGCGAGTTCAGGCAAGAAGAATAAATCTTCAATGCGTCGAGCGCCAAAGACCATGAAAAGCTTGTGGTGCTTAAAGTGATTAACCGCTTCGGCCTGTTTAAGTACCGACATAATGCCCGCGATCCCAGAACCGCCGACCAAACACACCAAATCTCTCTCCTCAGACGGGCCGAACGTCGCAAAACCCATCGGTCCAAACGCTTCAACGGTCATACTATCCGGAGGCTCTGAAAAGATGTGGTTTGAAAAGATGCCACCGGGCACTTTTTTGATTACAAAATCAAGAGCGTCTGTTGAAGGTTCATAATTTGTCATCGAATATGCCCGGAACCCCTGCATATCGGATGAGCGCAGCAAAAAGTACTGACCTGCAACAGGCGAAACCGTTTCAGGGAGTTGCACTCGGAAAGTCGCTACATCAGAAGTCTCATTGCAAATATTTAACAGCTTTGCTTTGAACCGTTTCGGTCTGAGTGATGAAAGATAAGATAAATCTATTTTGCTGGACACCAGGATTTCGCAATCTTTCGCCGCCGACGTCTGGCATAGTAATACCTCGCCCTTATCAACTTTTAACTCGCCAGCCGCAGGCGCTTCAGGCCAGAGGTTATGGGTAGTGCCGGGCTTTGCTCTCGCAACGCAGGTTGCGCAAACCCCCGCTCCACACGCATAGGGAAGTGGCGCACCTTGACGTAAACCCGCTTGAAGCAGACTCTCCCCTTCTCTGCACTCAATCGTAAGACGACCGCCTTTATTGATAAATGTAACTTCGGTCATTTTGACATATCGCTATATGAACGAGTTAATCAGCGCTTGCCTACCACTCGAAGTCATTATCCTCATCTTCGTCAAAATCATAAGCTACCTCGCTAGAGGCATCAATCCAGACATTGCCGTCTCGAATTTCACTTGGATAAAACTTCAATGGCTTCTCAGCAGGGCCTTGGATGTCACCGCTTTTCAAATTCCACTGCCAAAGATGCTTGGAACAGGTCAGTGTAAGACCATGACATAACCCTGATTCGACCAAAGGTTCTGCCATGTGAGGGCAAAACGGGGGGATTACTCTAACGTCGTCTTCAACGCGGGCTGCCAACACGGTAAGGCCGGCCACTTCAAATTTGGAAAGCCCCTGATCAGGCAAATCAGCGACCGCGCACACACATGACCAATCCGGATTTTTTGAATCACTCATCTTCTTTTAGGTATTTTGTTTGTAGCCAGCCCGAAACAGATCACCAAAGGCGCGAGTGACCATTCCGCAACGAGGAAGCAGTGCTAGATTGGAAAATGAGATCCCTTGTCCAATCTTCGCGTATCTAGCTGAACGATACGCTCCATAAAGAAGGGCTCACCGTTATCGAAACCAAACTTATCGCGATATTTACCAACTAGAAAGATATTGGACTCGCCCGCGAGCGCATGGGAGTTGATGCCATCAAGTTCTGTTTTGTAGACCGCGAAAGAGGACACGGCAGTAGCGGTATCTTGTGATTCATCCATCTCCACGGTATACACAACGGTATGCCGCGCCAAAGGTGAGTTATCCGAATTATGCTTGGGGAGCATATCAGTAATCGTTCGCATGTCTTCCCGATTACCATCCATATAAATCATATCGTAGTTAATCTCTGGACTGAAAGCTTTAATCGCATAGTAAAAATCTTCGTGACACAAATTGAGCCAGTCATCCCACCGATGCTCATCTAAAAAGAGGCTTGCTTTATAAATCACATTACTGATCGCGACTTGTTTGTTCATGCTTTCCGACATGAGTCATGTTCCTTGATTTAACGATAAATTAAACCCTCAGATAGAGGGTCCGACTTGGTAAACGGAGCGAGCGGAAAAGTCCGCTCGCTCTGTACAGTAGCTTGCGGCTTATTAGGCTGCCTCGCGCTTCTGACCTTCTTCAAAAGACAGCTCAGGGTCACCCGGCCAACGATCCATCCATCGACCCCACGCGTCATAAAAATGACGCATCCCTTCTTCATCATGGATTGTTGGATCACCATCAGCATCCACCTCGTGCCGACCGTGCAAGATTCTTCGCTTATCTGCCCATTCGTTCATCGTCGCCTGCTGGGTCGATACGGCTAACAGATCCTCATGAAGATTTCGACCAAAAGGCCCCCAGATCGAGTTATGGTGCCGCTGACGAATCAATCGCTCTTCTGGGGTATCACTTTTCAGACCGAGCCCACGGAACTCAATCATGACTTTATCCGGACCTAGCGGCGTCATGATGTCGCAACGCAACGCAGAACCACGCAGGTTGAAGTTAACGCCGGGGAAGAAATCGATCATTTCCCAGTGGTTATTGGGAAGATGCGGGAAGGAAAGTTCCTCTCGCGATTCAAATCCTTCGTATTGGTCGTACTGCACCTCGAAAGAGCCGACATTGACATGACCGTTGTCAAATCCGATATTTTTCCGCGCGAAGTAGGAATCGTTAAACCCGGTTATCCGATTATGGTAGTGCAAATAGTCGTGATAAAACTCGGAGTTGGTATCGTGCCATAGCTTGTAATTACAAGGAATAATGGCTTTATGATAATGGAATACTTCCAGTGGCTCGGCATTCAAAGATTTTTCCATGCAATCAAATGCGCCGCCGGCCCACTCTTCAACTGTTTGATCTATCGCGTCATTCAGGGTGACCCAAACAAATCCGCCATATTTCACTTCACAGCGCAGACGCCGCAATCCGACATCTGAGCATGCCAGGCGGTCCTGATAACCCTCAGACCCACGGGAAATATGAACACAATTACCCTTCATGTCGAACTGCCATGCATGAAACATACAGGTCATATGTTTGGGGGCCCCCGAAGGAGAGCCTTGCTCAAAAGATCCGGATGGCCGATTCTCGATCATGTTGCCTCGATGCGGGCACACATTTAAAAACGCCCGAATCTGATTATCGGCTCCTCGTACAACCATCACCGGCTCTCGGGCTACGGTCATGGTTCGAAATGAATAAGGCTCGGACAATTCGGACTCATGACATACGGGCGTCCAGACCTTTTTAAAAATCTTGGTAATTTCCTCTTCGAAAATATTGCGGTCCGAGTAGATCCGACTATCGACATACTCTCCGCTAGCGATCTTTCCGGGTATCTTGTCCCACTGTTTAGCGTTTCTGGCTGGCATCGCGCTGTGCTCCTTTTAATTTTCTCAAAACTGGGCCAGCGAATTTGGCTGACCCTTCCTCTCCACCTTAGGGTGATTTAAAACCTATCGATTTGATTTGTAAAATGATTCAAATCAATAATTTGATAGTCTATATGTATTTAATCTAACCCTTCACAAAAGCTTAACGAGATCGCGAAGCTTTTTTCTTGGTCACTTTTTTCGCTCTCTTTTTTGCCACTTTCTTTTTAGCAACCTTCTTTTTTGCTGGCAAAGATGTCTTCTTAGCAGTTTTTCGCCGACCGGCCCGACTTGCCTTGACGTCTAGCTGCTCGAGTTTCCAATCCCATTTCATCTTTTTCGCAAACTTGATCGCCTCATCATCATTCATGAAGACCGTATGCTCTGGCCCAGGATAGACCTGATCTTTAACCTCATCTCGATATTGAGTGAACACATTCTCCATGATGGGAATCAGGTCGGTATAAACCTTGGAGTGTCTCGGCGTATGCTCTTCGTAGAGCGCAAAAAGATCTGAAGTAATAATGTGAACGCCGTGCGCACCCAGTCCTGCGCCAAGGCTAATCACGGGCACCGGTAACACCTGCGCAAGATACTCATTCACTTCCTGAGTGGTGACCTCGCACATCAATGAGAAACAGCCTGCATCAACCATCGCCCAGGCGTCATCCACCAGTTCGGCTGCCCTGTCTGCTGTTTTACCTTGCGCAAAAAATCCACCGAGCTGCGGCATGCGCATTGGTGTGATACCAATATGTCCTTGCACCGGAATACCCGCTCTATTGATCGCTTCGATATTTCGAGCGTGATACTGGTTGCCTTCGCACTTCATGACCTCAGCGTTTGCCTCATGAACAAATCGGCCGGCGTTTTCAACTGCCTGCTCGGGCGAAACATGAAAACTCCAGTAAGGCATGTCCACCATTCTCAGACCATAGTCGCTCCCACGGTCGATGGCTTTAGACATCATCATCACTTCATCAAAAGTTACCGTAACGGTACTTTTGTGACCGAATAGAATCATTCCGCCCGTATCGGAAACACACAAAATATCAATCCCAAGTCGATCCGCAATTACGGCACTTCGATAGTCATAAATTGCCATCTGGACGATCTGCTCACCCTCGCGCATCTTTTTACGAAGTTGATTAAGGGTGACTTTTCGGCGGGGTTTTTCGTCAGACATGAACTATCTCCTATGATAAAAAGTGCAGTCATCAATCACGTGATCGCCTATGGCTCCGCATTGAAACTCGATCTGCGTGGTTGATGGAAACTGTTAAGTTAAAGCGATAGTAGACAGCCGCTGGGAGGGCGTCAAAAGTAATATCTTATCGTGCGATAGGGGTCGGCTTGCTCTAAGCTTTAAGTACCATCGAATTGATGCGAATTGGTTGATTTTAGGCTTACTATTCCTCAATTAAAATCCGGATTTCTTGCTGATCGCTGATGATTCGCGTTTATCTCATGCGAGGATTCCGCCAACTTTAGCCAACATCGCGCCACCCGCCACCAAAAGAGCAACAGCGATCAGCTTTTTCAGCAATTCCTTGGAGACCTGATGAGCAACTCTCGCACCGGCTATTACCCCACACATCAACATTATCGCCAAAATTGTG
>JADHSN010000147.1 GCA_016776875.1 Gammaproteobacteria bacterium
GTCTCTATCGTGATCGGCCTGACCGTTTCCTTGTCACGCCCATCAATACGTGGTTCGTTCGCAAGAATGCGTCCTCTGACGGTATTTTTTTCTAAAACTTTAATCGCACTTTTTAGTGATTCGGCTTCCGAATCATCCGCATCATCACTCAGCAAATCAGATACTGCTTTTTGTTTAACTGCAGCCATTGCCTCTTGGCGATCGGACTTGTCAGCGATCTTATACGCGCCCTCGATATCAGAGCCTACAGCCGCGCTTACTTTTTCAAATAAAACATCATCTTTTGCTTCTGCTTCCCACTCCCAGCGGGGATTTCCCACTTCAGCAACCAGTGCGTCAATTGCATTGATCGCGGCTTTGGCGCTCTCATGACCAAACATTACAGCGCCGAGCATCTGCTCTTCGGTAAGTTGATCCGCTTCTGATTCAACCATCAACACGGCAGAATCAGTTCCGGCGACAACCAGGTTTAATGCTGAAGCCTCCAACTGGCTGGCGGTTGGATTAAGCACATATTCCCCATCGATATAGCCCACACGCGCGCCGCCGATGGGTCCATTAAAAGGAACCCCTGAGATTGAAAGCGCGGCTGACGCGCCAACCATTGCGACAATATCGGGGTCAATCTCGGGATCGACCGACATCACGGTTGCGATCACTTGGATTTCGTTGTTGAACCCTTCTGGAAATAATGGACGAATCGGTCGATCAATCAGCCTTGCAGTTAAGATTGCCTTTTCTGCCGGACGCCCCTCACGCTTGAAAAACCCACCCGGGATCCTTCCGGCGGCGTATGTTCTTTCCTCATAATCGACAGTGAGTGGGAAAAAATCACGGCCACTCGGGCCTCGGGCAGCAACGACCGTCACTAGAACGACAGTTTCACCCAGACTGGCGAGCACAGCGCCACTGGCCTGACGGGCAATCTGCCCGGTCTCTAGGCGCATCTCATTGTCGCCATATTGGAAGGTCTGAATAATTTTATTCAATCAATTTACTCCGTTAAAAAAATGTATTTGGATAGATGTTATCGTCGCAACCCAAGTCGTGCGATCAGCGTCCGGTAGCGCTCCACATCCCGACTTTTGAGGTAGTCAAGTAATTTTCGACGACGATTAACCATTCTCAATAATCCTTGGCGAGAATGATGATCGTGAATATGGGTTTTAAAGTGATCCGTCAGATCAACAATTCTTGCAGTCAATAAAGCGACCTGCACCTCGGGTGAACCTGTGTCACCTGGAGCGGTTGCATACTCGTTGACTACCTGCGCTTTATTCTCAGCTACTATTGCCATAATTGGGCCTCTTAAATACTTAAAACTCTATGATCCGGATTAATAATTAGGTTACGTCAGTGATCGACACGAGATGTCGATTTTGGGAGAATTCTGCTGGATCCTGGGAAAGTCTTCCCGATGCCTCAGGGCGACCCCCTGAGTTGTTATTTAATATTTTCGTTTTTCCTATTTACAGTTCGCTACCCGTCTATACAGGCTAGGCGGGCGTATTCTAACGTTACCGCCACTTTTCCTCAACAAAATACGACTATTATTAAGCATTCGAAATCAATCGCTCCGGGGACACCGTCCCATGATCATTAACCATGCCGATACCCAAGAACCCCGTTGCGGGAGAATACAGCCGAACAAGGCCTTTATCTGGCAGTTTTGAGCTCTTGACCGACTCGCCTCGGCAAATATAAAAAGCGGCGTCCACCGATAGGTCAACCGCGGGAAAATGGGACAGGGCATCACCGATGTCTCCGAGCACGCCTCGCCTGTCTTGAATGCTAGCAATCCCTTCCAAATGATTCACCGTTACAGCATTCTCGAGATCTAGTCCAGCTACCCCGACACGACGCAGACTGATGACATGACCGCCGACGCCCAGCATATCCCCTAATTCGGTAGCCAAAGCTCGCACATAGAACCCAGAGCTACACTTCAATTCCAGCGTTGCATCTTGCCCATTAAAATCAATTAGATCGAGGTAGGTTACATCGACCTCGCGACTCTCTCGTTCAATCTCAATTCCCTGTCTTGCAAGCTTGTACAACGGTTGTCCGTTAACCTTAATCGCAGAGTACATTGGGGGCACCTGTTGGTAAATGCCTCGAAATGATTCCAACGCGGTCTCGATCTGGCTTTGGGTGACCTGATGTTCAACTTTCTTGAGAATATCGCCCTCACTATCTCCGGTTTCTGTACTCTCACCAAGTCGCACGGTAGTCATATAGTGCTTCGGGGCTCCCAAAAAGTAGCCTGACCATTTGGTCGTATTGCCGAAGCAGATTGGTAGTAATCCCGTCGCGATTGGGTCCAAACTCCCGGTGTGACCGGCTTTTTTTGCATTAAGCAATTTTCGAACTGATTGGAGTGCGTGATTTGAGGTTACGCCGGCGTGTTTATCGAGTAGCAAGATCCCGTCGACCGAATCCCCGAAAGTTCGCTTTCGTTTACGTCCCATCGGCGCCTCCTTCGTCTGATTGAATCTGGTTCAACAGGCGTGACATTTTTGCGCCGTAGGCAATACTTTCGTCGTATTCAAATGCAAGATCAGGTGTTCGGCGAAGATTGGTTCTTTGACTAAGCTCGTGACGTAACTCGGGGGCGTGAGCTTTTAAAAAGCCAATCACCCACTGATCGCTATCCCGCGCGCCTAGTGCCGTGACAAAAACTCGGGCATGACGCAAGTCCTTACTCAGCTTAACGGCAGTGATTGAGAGGATCCCAAGACCTTCTCCCGAGTAATCACTCGCAATAATAGCCGCAAGTTCTTTTCTAATCTGCTGGCCTACCCGCCTTGATCGATCAACGCCTTGCATTAGTCAGCGAGAATTTTTTAAAGTGTTGCGGCTTGCTCAATTTTTTCGTAAATCTCGATCTGATCGCCAGGTTTGATATCGTTGTAATTCTTAACCCCAATACCGCACTCGAACCCGGACTTGACCTCAGAGACGTCCTCTTTAAACCGTTTCAGTGAATCAATACGGCCGTCAAAAATAACGACATTATCTCGAAGCACTCGAACTGGAAGATTGCGTCGAACCTCTCCTTCGATTACTCGACAACCTGCAACGGCGCCAAGTTTCGCCACCCGAAAAACATCTCGGACCTCGGCCAGGCCAACAGCCTGATCACGCACGATGGGCGCAAGCATTCCGGTCAGTGCAGTTGTGACCTCATCAACCACGTCGTAAATAACGCTGTGGTACCGAACATCGAGATCTTCACTTTCAATAAGGCGTCGCGCAGTTGCGTCTGCACGAACATTAAAGGCAACGATAATAGCCTCAGAAGCGGTTGCGAGGTTTACGTCCGACTCGTTTATTCCGCCCACCATTCCATGAACAACAACGACTTTCACCTTATCGTTGCTTAATTTTTCAAGCGATTCTGTAAGCGCCTCAACAGACCCCTGGACATCTCCCTTGATAATCAGATTGAGAGGTCTAACCTGATCGTCGCCCATACCCGTAAACATACTTTCGAGCTTTGCTTTTTGCTGTCGCGCAATTTTCAATTCTTTATATTTTGATTGACGGAAACTGGTCACTTCTCGAGCTTTGCGCTCATCCGCCACAACAGAGAATTCATCTCCAGAATCAGGCACGCCACCCAGTCCTTGCACCTCGACAGGCATCGACGGCCCTGCTTCTTTGATTGTTTCGCCATCGTCCGCGGTCATGGCTCGAATTCTGCCAAACTCGCGACCCGCCACCACAATATCTCCCTTCTTGAGAGAGCCTTTCTGAACCAAGATAGTGGCAACCACCCCTTTTCCCCGATCGAGGCGAGCCTCGACCACTGCTCCAGACGCGATACCTTCAGCGGGCGCTGTAAGATCAAGCAGTTCGGCCTGCAATAACACTGATTCCAAGAGCGCATCAACCCCGTCGCCCGTAATCGCCGACACTTCGCTCATCAAAATATCGCCTCCCCACTCTTCTGGAATCACTTCTTGGGTGGCTAACTCTTGCTTGACACGATCCGCGTCCGCATCTTCTTTGTCCATTTTATTGATTGCGACAATAATAGGGACCGCCGCATTCTTGGCATGATTAATGGCTTCAATGGTTTGCGGCTTAACACCATCGTCACCCGCCACCACCAGGATAACCAAGTCAGTTACACCTGCGCCACGTGACCGCATTGCGCTGAACGCCTCATGGCCCGGCGTGTCTAGAAACGTGATAACGCCTTTTGAGGTCGGTACTCGATAAGCGCCGATATGCTGCGTGATGCCACCAGCTTCCCCGGCTGTCACCTTGGTCTTACGAAGATGATCAAGCAACGACGTTTTGCCATGGTCAACGTGTCCCATTACTGTTACAACAGGTGCTCTCGCCACTCGAGGTCGGTCATCGGCGACCTGGTCGCTGGTAATTAAAGCTTCGGGATCATGAAAATCCGCAGCAGCCGCGTTATGACCCATTTCCTGCACTACGAGAATCGCAGTGTCTTGATCAAGGACCTGATTAATGGTCACCATGCTGCCCATTTCCATCAGAACACGAATTACTTCTGCCGCTTTGATAGACATCGATTGCGCGAGTTCAGCGACCGTAATCGTTTCAGGCACCGCAACGTCAAGGGTTACGGGTTCTGTCGGCTTTTCAAAAGCATGCTGACCCGCGGTGGCCGACGTAATTCTTCTCGGCTTAATTGCCGGCCGAGGCTTGCGACGCCCTCGTTTGCCCTCGGCAAGATGCAGCTCACCTTTCGATTCAGTGCGGTCTTTGCCCTTGCGCTTTTTTCCTTTCTCTTCTCGCCGGCTGGGCGTTTTTGCATCTTCCGCCGGGGGCGTTACCGGCTGGACCTTCTCATCCGCCGTGACCTCCGGCGCTGGCGCCTCAGCAACTTCAGCCGCAGCGCGCGCTTCCGCTTCAGCAGCAATAGCCTTTGCCTCTTCCTCAGCCTTTCGGGCCGTTTCCTCTTCAGTCAAACGGGCCTTCTCGGCTAGCTCACGCTCTTTTGCTTCCTGAGCCGCCTGCGCCTCTTTCTCAGCCTCTTC
>JADHSN010000148.1 GCA_016776875.1 Gammaproteobacteria bacterium
TATTGAGAAGCGAAAAGAGCAGGGTGCTTGACCCAAGGCAAGCAAAACCCGAGAATACGTTCCTCTCTCGGGGCCGTAGCTCAGTTGGGAGAGCGCTACAATGGCATTGTAGAGGTCGTCGGTTCGATCCCGTCCGGCTCCACCATACATGTCCCCATCGTCTAGTTGGCCTAGGACACCGCCCTTTCACGGCGGCAACAGGGGTTCGAATCCCCTTGGGGACGCCAGTTTTCTGGCGTTTTGTGTATCCCGAGTCGAACGATGATTAACATTAGTGTTCGCGGTATTCACGGATTCACGACGTCTTTGCTCGGAGACTAATTAACTAACCGTTGATCCGAAAGCGATCTCTGTTTTGGGGTGTGATGGTATTTTGAGCGCGCCATCGATTTGTGTGTCGACGGCAATTCCATCCACCATGTTATTGAGTTCCTGTTTTCAAATATTTCAGGGTCATTAAAATTTTATAGGTTGAGTTTGTAAAGAAAATAATTGCTGTGGTCTCACGTGAGAAAAATTCTAAAACGATTGGAAAAAAAATGAATGCTTTGAAATTTTATATTGGTGGGGAGTGGGTCGATCCATCTCACGCTGAAACGATTGAGGTTATTAATCCAGCGACCGAAGAGGTGATTGAAACGATTAGTGCAGGAAGCGCCGAAGATGTCGATCGGGCGGTTTCGGCGGCCCGGGCTGCGTTTGATGGCTTCTCTCGCACCTCAAGGGAGGAGCGTATTGAATTACTCACTAAGGTTCGCGAAACCTATAAGAAGCGCTTTGAAGATATAGCCGAAGCGATTCGTTTAGAGATGGGAGCTCCCCTGCATCTCGCGCGCGGCGGTCAAACCGCAGTAGGTCTGGGACATTTGGCAACCGCTATCCGAGTGCTTCAGGATTTCGAATATGAGGAAGAAAAAGAAGGCTTCCTTATTCGGTATGAACCGATTGGTGTTTGCGGACTGATCACGCCCTGGAACTGGCCGATGAATCAAATTGTCGCAAAACTTGCGCCTGCGCTCGCGTCTGGTTGTACCTGCGTCTTAAAGCCGAGTGAGCTTGCGCCTTTATCGGCCCACATCATGGCGGAGATTATGGATGAGGCTGGCGTACCCGCTGGCGTCTTTAATTTGGTAGATGGATATGGCCCTGTTGTTGGTGAAGCGATGTCGGCTCATCCGGATATTGACATGATGTCATTTACCGGTTCGACCCGTGGTGGTGTTGCGGTTGCCAAGGGGTCTGCCGATACTGTCAAGCGCGTGAGCCAGGAACTCGGTGGAAAGTCCGCGAACATTATTCTGGATGATGAACAGTTGGAAGAATCGGTGCGCAGGGGAGTGCTTGGCTGCATGGAAAACACAGGTCAATCCTGTAATGCGCCAACAAGAATGTTGGTGCCCGCGGCGCGGTATGACGAAGCTCTGGAGATTGCGCAGGAGGTCACCAAATCTCTCGTGACGGATATGCCTGATCTTGAGGAAACCCAGATTGGTCCGGTGGTGAGTTCGACCCAGTTCGAGAAGGTGCAGGGATTGATTAGCTCAGGGATTGAAGAGCAAGCCACTCTAGTCGCCGGAGGGATTGGCCGACCAGAACACCTGGATACCGGCTACTTTGTCAGACCGACCATATTCGGGGGCGTCACGTCCGATATGACGATATTTAAAGAAGAAATCTTCGGTCCGGTATTGTCGATTATTCCCTATAGCAATTCGGAAGAAGCGGTACGCATTGCAAACGATACACCGTACGGGCTAGCCGCTTACGTATCTGGCTCTGACGAGACGGAGTTGTTGAGCTACGCGCGGGAACTGAGAGCGGGGCAAGTACATTTAAATTACACCGGCGGAGGCACCAATGCTCCGTTTGGCGGCTTCAAGCAGTCGGGTAACGGTCGAGAAAAAGCCGAGTGGGGATTCCACGAATTTATGGAGTGTAAAGCGATACTGGGTAGGGCGTGATCAGCTCGTATTACCGATTTTAATCAAAATAAAAAAAGAGGCTCTGCCTCTTTTTTTATATCAGAAGAATCTCGGGCGCATAAAGCAGAACTAGTTTGTGACTGTCCTGAGCCAGTTGCTAATGGCCGCCGTCATCTCGTCAGGATGATCAACAAAATAGTGATCGGCCCCTGGAAGCATGATTTGCTCGGATTGAGCATTGCCGCCCTGCGTCATGAGAGCGAGACGCCGAGGCGCCAGGCGATGAACAGCGGGGAAGTCATTTTCACCATAGATATCAAGCACCGGAATATCTAAAGACGCAAACGGAAACGGATGCTGCATGGGCTGTTTGTAATCAGTCGCGCCCATGCCGATGCCAACAAAACCATCAATGCCTTTACCTTTTGATGATTCCAGCCAAAGCATTGCCATATGCGCGCCACAGCTGTGAGCCAGCAAAATAATGGGGGAGATGTCTTGTTCGGAGAGATACGCGATTGCGGCATCTAGCCGAGGCCCTGCCTCTGGAAGAACCGGTAGATAATCAAAGTACTTTGCGGTTTTTTCAAGAACGGGCAGCTGGAGGGAGAGCGTTTGCCATCCGGCCTCAGAGAGTCCGACCCGCAAAGGTCCGATATTCTCTGGCCAATCAGCGTGAAAACCGCGACCGTGCATTAAGATGACCCCGCCAATGGGTGAATCTTCAGGGATCATTTCCACCGCGGCGAATGTCGCATCACCTGAGCCGAGTGAGATTACCTCTCCATCAAACAGGTTCGCTTCGATTTCTTCGACCAATCTTGCTTCTCGCTGCGCGTCGCTGGCGATCAGAGAGCCTGAAAACAGCAGAAATAAAATTGGGACAAAATAAAGCCGAATCGAGCGTAGAAAAGTAGCAAGAAGTGTCATATTAACGGGTTAATCTAACTTTTAATCGATCAATCATACTAAAAAATCATACCTTGAGATTGAAGATAAATCTGACAGGCTCGTTTCATGAGCCACCAGCAGGGTGATAATTACCCCCATCAAAGTAGCCTGAACGGCGAAACCCTTATTCAAAACGGATTTTAGCGATATGCGCAGCGAGCTTGAGACGGTTTCACAACTGGCGACCGTCCTGGTGGATCGGGACTGGCGACTTGCGACCGTTGAATCCTGTACCGGAGGATCGATTGCCCAACTCCTGACCTCAGTTGCGGGGAGCTCGGAGTGGTTTGAGTGCGGTCTCGTCACTTACAGTAATCGCTCCAAAACGGAGCTTGCGGGCGTTCCGGAGCATTTAATTGATCAGTATGGCGCTGTCAGTGAAAAAGTTGCCTGCGCGATGGCAAGCGGTGCGATCTCTCGAACGGCTGCAACAGCGGCATTATCGGTTACCGGAGTTGCAGGCCCAAGCGGGGGGAGCGCCACAAAACCGGTGGGTACGGTCTACATCGCCTGGCAGTTTCCAGGGCTCCCGGTTCGGGCTGAACGGTTTCATTTTCATGGGGATCGCGATGCGGTTCGCCGTCAGTCGGTCAACATTGCGCTTGAAGAACTTCTGCGACTGATGAGTACGACAGTTTAGATAAAACTGTGAAGCAGTTCTCTAGGCTCAACACGAGGAGTATGAAATAATGCAGGCATCAAATTTACGATTTTTGTTCAATTTCAGGATATTTTTTCCTGATGCGGAATTTCTTTAAAAACCGGTATTCATGAATCAAAAGACTCATGCAAATGACTATCTCACAGTGGAGTTATAAATGAACGATAACAAACAAAAAGCACTGGATGCAGCGCTGGGTCAAATCGAGCGACAGTTTGGTAAAGGCTCGGTAATGCGCCTTGGCGACGGGCAGATCGGCCAGGGTATTGAGAGTATTTCCACCGGCTCGCTGGGTCTTGATATCGCGCTCGGAATTGGCGGCTTGCCGAAAGGGCGGGTGATTGAAATATATGGCCCCGAGTCATCAGGTAAGACTACCCTTACGCTTTCAGTGATTGCGGAGGCTCAGAAGAAGGGCGGCACCTGCGCTTTTATTGATGCGGAGCACGCCCTTGATCCATCGTATGCCGAGCGCCTTGGCGTCAAGGTCGAAGATCTTTTAGTGTCCCAGCCGGATACCGGGGAGCAGGCGCTCGAGATCGCGGATATGCTCGTTCGGTCCGCAGCCGTTGATGTGGTGGTGGTTGACTCGGTTGCCGCCCTGACACCCAAGGCTGAGATTGAAGGCGAGATGGGCGATCATCATGTGGGCTTGCAGGCTCGCCTAATGTCTCAGGCGCTCAGGAAGCTGACGGGCAACATCAAACGGTCGAATACGATGGTTGTGTTTATTAACCAGATCCGTATGAAGATTGGTGTGATGTTTGGTAACCCAGAAACTACGACGGGTGGAAACGCCCTGAAATTTTATTCCTCAGTGCGAATGGATATTCGCCGTATCGGAGCCGTTAAAAAAGGCGACGAAATTCTGGGTAATCAAACTCGGGTCAAAGTGGTTAAAAACAAAGTTGCCCCGCCTTTTCAAAAGTGCGAGTTTGATATTCTCTATAACGAGGGCATCTCAAAAGAGGGTGAGTTGATTGACATGGGAGTCGAGCACAAGATTGTTGATAAAGCCGGTGCTTGGTATTCTTACAATGGCGAAAGAATTGGTCAGGGACGTGACAACGTCAGGGAGTTCCTACGGGAGCATCCGGAGACAGCTGACGAAATTGAAAGCATTGTGAGAGGCAAGATGGGTCTGAATGGCGATGACGTCGCAGTCCCTGTCGCAGATTCAGAAGAGGAAGCACCCGAAGCGTCAGCCGAGGTGTAATGGAGACTTCTTCCGCGGATCTGCAGGCGCAGGTCCGTGATCGGGCATGGATGCTGCTGACTAGGCGGGAGCATAGCGTTGAGGAACTCCGTCAGAAACTTGTTCAGCGTGGATTTGATTCCCAAGCGGTTGATTCGGTCTTAGCGGATCTAAAAAAAAGAGGCGATGTCTCTGATGTTCGATTCGCCAAGACGATGATCTCTCATCGTGCCAAGGGTGGTTACGGTCCTGCCTATATTCGTCAGGAGCTGCGAAAAAAGGGC
>JADHSN010000019.1 GCA_016776875.1 Gammaproteobacteria bacterium
CGAAATCCTGAACGACGGCACCGATACCAAAGGTATTGGCATGCTGCGTATGGATTTCTAAGATCCGTTGTTTAACTGGGCCTTCGGGTCTGGTGTGAAAAGGGCGCCTTAGGGCGCCCTTTTTGTTTGTCGCGACCTTATTAATGTTTTTATTTAAAAAATGTTAGGTTTTCAGGAGCTTCAAGCTGAATTTAACCAAGGCTTTTTGTTGGCGGTATCACCGATCGCTTACAATTAAAAAAATGACCGCCACTAAGACAGACCTTCCGAACGCAATACCGAGCAGAGCAGTCGAGTGGTCTGTTTGGGCAAGCGGGTGGACGCTTGGTTCTGTTTTGCTCGCGTTATTGGCGCTGATGCCGGTTGCCGCCGTTTTGTTTTTTGCACTGGATTCAAGCGGCGATATCTGGACGCATTTAGTTGAGACCGTTTTATTTGGTTATCTTAGTAATACGCTGCTGTTGATGTTAGGGGTTGGCTTTATTGTTTTTTTAACTGGTGTGTCCACCGCGTGGCTCGTCACCATGTGTCGTTTCCCCGGGAGACGGATGTTTGAGTGGTTACTATTACTGCCGTTGGCAATACCTGCGTATGTTATTGCCTACGCCTATACCGACTTTTTGGAGTACGCGGGGCCTGTGCAGGGCGTTTTGCGGACGGTCTTTGGCTGGCAGAGTGCTCAAGACTATTATTTCCCTGAAATTCGCTCTTTAGAGGGAGCGATTATTTTCATGGGGCTAGTGTTATATCCCTATGTTTACTTATTGGCGCGAGCGGCTTTTTTGGAGCAGTCGGTTAGTGTCCTTGAGGTGAGTCGTGTGCTGGGTCGAGGACCGTGGCGTACATTTATCTCCGTATCGTTACCGGCAGCGCGACCTGCGATCGTGGTCGGGGTTTCGTTAGCGTTAATGGAAACGTTAAATGACTATGGCACGGTCGATTTTTTTGCGGTCTATACCATGACAGCCGGACTAGTCGATGTGTGGCTCGGTATGGGCAGTCTTGCAGGTGGTGCGCAAATTGCAACCACCATGTTGATATTTGTTATTGTGTTAATCAGTTTAGAGAGAATGAGTCGACGACATCAAAAAGTTTTCCAGCAGTCTAGTAGTCGATTTCGGCAACTGCCGACTTATCCTTTAAAAGGATATCGAGCCGGATTTGCGATGAGCGTCTGCGGCTTACCCGTCCTAGCCGGTTTTGTTATTCCTGTTTTAGTGCTCGGCCGTTTAGCGTTCGTCTATTTCGACGAGTCATGGACGCCGGCTTTTAAAGCCTACGCCCTGAATAGCCTGATGCTATCGTTTGTCGCCGCTTTACTCGCATTGACTGTAGCGCTTTTTATTGCCTATAGTCGGCGACTTCATGGGGGCCGGTTACTCGCACTCGCGACTCGAGTCGCATCGTTGGGATACGCTGTTCCGGGTGCCGTGCTCGCGGTTGGCATCCTGGTCCCGTTTGCTGCGTTCGATAATGCTGTTGATGCATTTTTGAGAGAGACCGTTGGTATTTCTTCGGGTTTGCTGTTGAGTGGGACGATTTTTGCGGTTTTGTTTGCTTATGTTGTGCGTTTTCTCGCAGTAGCGCTTGGACAGGTTGAGTCAAGTCTTGAAAAAATATCGCCATCACTTGATATGGCAGCCCGGACTTTAGGTTATCGTGCAGGGCCGACTCTGGTGCGCTACCATCTGCCGCTTATTAAAGGGGGAATGCTTGCGGCGGTAATGATCGTGTTTGTAGACTGCATGAAAGAGCTGCCAGCAACTCTTCTTCTGCGACCCTTTAATTTTGAAACATTGGCGACGCATGTGTATCAGTTTGCATCCGACGAGATGCTGGGTGAAGCCGCGTTGGGTTCGCTTACAATCGTGGCAGTTGGTTTGTTACCGGTTCTGTTGCTGAGCAGGATGATTTCCGACTCAAGAGAGAGCATAGCAAGTTCGCAGAGACAAAATTCTTGAAACAGTATTCTCCTAACTCACCGCGTCATAGTCTTCCGCGGTCCGAAGCTGAACCTCTTTTGGAAATCCGAGGAATCAGCTGTAATTATGATCTTGAGCGAGCCGTATTTGATTTCAGTCTCACAGTGCATCGAGGTGAACAAGTTTGCCTTCTTGGCCCTAGCGGCTGCGGAAAAACGACGGTGCTTAGGGCGATCGCGGGTTTTCATCCCATTCTAACGGGCAGCATCCTTATTAATGATCAGCAGGTATCGGCTGTTAAAAATATGGTTCCACCGGAGGCGCGGCGCGTGGGTATGGTCTTTCAGGACCACGCGCTTTTCCCTCATCTGACGGTTCGCGAGAACATAGCGGCCGGGTTGGATCAACTTTCTGCGGGTCTTCGGGGAGAGTCAGTGGGCGAAATGCTTGACCGTATGGGCTTGGGCCATCATGCGGATCGCTATCCGCACGAGCTTTCGGGTGGTCAGCAGCAGCGCGTTGCGCTTGCTCGTGCACTTGCGCCAAAACCGTTGCTACTGCTCATGGATGAGCCATTTTCCAGTCTTGATCAGGAGTTGCGCGAGCACATGGGTCAAGAGGTATCAGACATGCTGAAAGAAAGCGGAACGACTTGTGTGATGGTGACTCACGATCAAAACGATGCCTTCGCGTTGGGAGATAAAGTGGGCGTCATGTCAGAGGGCGCTATTGTTCAGTGGGATACACCGTACAACCTTTATCATCAGCCGCAGACACATTTTGTCGCTGATTTTATTGGCAATGGTGTTTTTATCAATGGTCAGTGTGAAGATAAGAAGCAGGTCAACACATCACTCGGCATGCTCCAAAGTGATATAGCGCTTGATTGGAGCAATGACGCGGATATCGAGGTTTTATTGCGGCCTGATGACGTCGTCTATGACCCGGAAGGACCAATAATTGCAAAAGTGACACGGCGTGCGTTTAAAGGCGCGCAGATTATGTATACCTTGCGAACGCTCGATGGGGTCAAATTACTCGCGTTATTTCCGAGTCACGCAAATTTTGGTATTGGTGACGAAGTGCGGGTTCGACTGGATGTTGATCATCTGGTTGTCTTTGAGCAAAACTCGGTCGTTGATTAGCAAATGCTTTAGGCGTGATTTCGCCGGAAGTTGATATATTGCTAAAGTTCCCGCAAGTTAATGTTTGAGTCGTCGCAGACGATTGCCGGTCAAAGTTCTGAGTTAAATCAACGCTTTTTTAGTAGTTGGTATTGTTTTGGGTGTCATTTTTTGCGTTTAGAAGTTGTTCAGATCTAAGTTGCCGTGGTTAAATGATGCTCGAATGGGAGCCGCGTGCGCCCAAAACTGGCCGGAAGGCGGCATTAAATAAAAATTAAAGCCTTTCGTTAATCATCAGGAGGAGTTCTTAATGAAAATTTCAAATGCCATAAAACTGGCGTTGCCCCTAGCGATTGCAGGTGCGTTTGTTTCGGTGAGTGCGGAGGAGCGTGTTCTCAATGTGACAAATTGGGCCGAGTACATGGCCGAAGATACGATCTCAAATTTTGAGGAAGAGACAGGCATCAAGGTTACCTTTGATCCCTATGATTCAGTAGAAACCATTGACTCTAAGCTACTGGCTGGAAGTACAGGGTACGACGTTGTCAGTCACTCAGGAAGCGCGATTGCCCGATTGATTCCGGCCGGCATTCTGCAGCCTTTGGATAAGTCTCAACTGGCGAATATGAGCCATATGCGTGGAGATGTGATGAATCAGCTCTCCAGTAATTGGGATCCGAATAATAACTATGTCGTGCCATTTATGTGGGGAACCCATGGTGTAACCTACAACGAAGAGTTGGTTAAGAGCGTTTATCCCGATGCGCCGATTGGCTCGATGGATATGATTTTTGATCCGGTTCATATGGAGAAGCTCGCCGCTTGTGGCGTGGCATTCCTTGATTCGCCGACCGATGTAATCCCGATGGCGCTGGCCTACCTTGGCTTGGATCCGAGCTCTACTGATCGCGCGGACTATAAAAAAGCCGAAGAAATGCTGCTCAAGGTTCGTCCATATATCAAAACGTTTGACAATTACGCCTATCAGAAAATGCCGGAGCGCGAATTTTGTGTGGCTGTTACCTGGGGTCCAGACGGACTGTTGGCAGTATCAGGCGCTGAAGAGGCAGACACCGGGGTTGAGTTGAAATTCTTCTCTCCGCCGGGCAAGGGCAAGGCAAATATTTGGGTTGATGGCTGGGTCATCCCAGCAGATGCTAAAAACGTTGAAGAAGCCCATTTGTTTCTCAATTACATGATGCGCCCACAAGTGGGTGCTAACGACAGTAATTGGACTTGGTACGCTACTGCTAACCAGACGGCGCTAGATGAAGGCTTGATTGACGAGGCCGTCACGTCCAGTGTAGCCGCTTTTCCGCCGGCAGAATTAGTGGCTGAAATGTACCCGCTATCGGTCGTACCTCCCAAGATTGAGCGCGCGCGGACCCGCGCCTGGACTAACTTTAAGTCCGGAAACTGATACGTTGCCAGGGAGCTTCCCCCTCGAGGTGGAAAACTCCCTGGCAGGTTTCATTCGCATTCGTTAAGTCCTGTTTTAAGACATGCCCTCGCAGGAGCGCGACGCTTTTCTCGATCGACCCTGGAAAGACTCGACGGCTGAACCGTTCATAAGGATTGAAGGCGTCACAAAACGATTTGGCACATTCACTGCGGTAGAAGCGGTCTCGCTGGATATCTACAAGGGAGAATTGTTCTCTTTACTTGGGGGTTCTGGCTGCGGCAAGACCACTTTGCTCAGAATGCTCGCGGGCTTTGAGGAGCCCACAGCTGGACATATTTATATTGATGGTGTCGATATGATCGATGTGCCGGCATATGCGCGTCCAGTCAATATGATGTTTCAGTCTTACGCGTTATTTCCTCATATGTCAGTCGAGGATAACGTCGCCTATGGACTGAAGCGTGATGGTGTCTCAAAAGCAGAGATCAGTCAGCGGGTTGCTGACATGCTCAGTATGGTTGAGCTTCTAGAGCTTCAGAAACGCAAACCTCACCAACTCTCCGGAGGTCAGCGCCAGCGAGTTGCGCTTGCTCGTGCTTTAGTAAAGCGGCCAAAACTTCTCCTCCTCGATGAGCCGCTAGCGGCTTTGGATAAACGTTTGCGCGAGCAAACTCAGTTCGAGCTAATGAATATTCAGGATCAACTGGGCGTTACTTTTATTGTTGTGACCCATGATCAAGAAGAAGCCATGACGTTGTCAACGCGAATCGCAGTAATGGATCATGGCCAGATTATTCAGGTCGGTGAGCCATCAGAAGTGTATGAGCGGCCACAAACGAAGGATATTGCGAACTTCATTGGGACGATCAATATGTTTGATGGTGAGGTAATGTCGTCGAACGATTCGTTTTTGCTTCGATGTCCAAAAATTTCAAAACCCCTCAAACTGCCGTCCCAGGCCGAGCTCAATATAGGTCAGCAAGTGACGCTGGCGATACGACCTGAAAAAATCAAGATGACACTTGAGGACCCTCATGATTCTTTGCAGATTACTTTAAGGGGTGAGGTGCTTGAATTTGCCTATATGGGAAATATCTCGATCTACCGAGTAAAAATTGAAGGAGAAGTGGTGCTTCAGATCACCATTCCGAATCTGGATCGTATGGCAGAGCGAAAAATTGAGTGGGATGACCAAGTGTTCATCAGTTGGCATCCAGAAAATAGTTTAGTGCTCCGTGACTAATCATCAGAAGTATGATGACCAAACCGACGGATTCGGCTTTGACTGCCAGCAGACTGAATGAATCAGCAAAGATGACATCTCATCGTCAATGGGTTCACGTTGTTGATAACTTTTTCCAAAGCCGATGGAAAGGTCTTAGTGTTGCAATTCCTTATGTCTGGCTGGTTATCTTCTTTCTGATCCCGTTTTTCATTGTTCTCAAGATCAGTTTTGCAGAATCCCTGATCGCGAGCCCACCGTTTTCGTCTTTGTTTGAGTGGAGTGAGGACGCCGCGCTAAAGATGACGCTGATCTTCGATAATTTTGCTTATCTTTGGGAGGACGATCTTTATGTGAAGACCTACCTGAATTCGGTCAAGATTTCGACGATCTCTACCATTTTATGCCTGCTGATTGGTTACCCGATGGCATACGCGATTGTGCGGGCGTCAGGGACCATGAAATACTTATTACTGTTAATGGTTATCTTGCCGTTTTGGACTTCTTTTCTGTTGCGGGTGTACGCATGGATGGGAATTTTGGCCGATCAAGGTACTTTGAACAGTTTCCTCATTTGGGCCGGTATTATTGACCAGCCGATCAGGATGATGTATTCCGAATTCGCAGTTTATATTGGCATTGTCTACTCATACTTACCGTTCATGATCTTGCCACTCTATGCGAATTTAGAGAAATTAGACCTTACACTTCATGAGGCCGCGTCGGACCTTGGCGCTCATCCGATCACTGTGTTTTTTACGGTAACGTTGCCGCTGACCATTCCCGGCATTATTGCTGGCGGGTTACTGGTTTTTATTCCGGCAACCGGAGAATTTGTGATCCCCGACCTCCTTGGGGGCGGTAACGTGCTGATGATTGGTCGCGTTCTTTATGATGAGTTTAATTCTAATCATGACTGGCCTGTAGCAGCCGCTGTCGCGATTGCGCTGTTAATTCTTCTGGTCATTCCCATGATGTTTTATCAGCATGCCCAGTCGAGGCAGATTAATAACTGATATGCCAAAAAAGCGCTCCACGTTCTTATTGTCTGTTCTGTGTTTTGGAATGGCTTTTTTGTATATCCCGATGTTTTTGTTGATCGTTTATTCGTTTAACTACTCTAAAATTGTTTCAGTTTGGGGCGGTCTGTCGACGCGATGGTATACATCACTATTTGAGAGTGAAGAGATTTGGTCAGCCTTAATGCTCAGTCTCAAGATTGCAATCGTGAATGCAACTTTCGCGACGCTGCTAGGGACGTTGGCGGGGCTCGCGTTGGCACGGTTTCGATATTTTCGGGGGCGCACTTTATTTACCGGCATGATCTCGGCCCCGTTAGTGATGCCGGAAGTGATTACAGGTTTATCGCTTCTGTTGTTATTTATTACGCTAGGTGATCTGATTGGATGGCCGGAAAAACGCGGCATCACGACGATAACAATAGCGCACATCACATTCTCGTTGGCATATGTCGCAGTGATTATTGAGTCCCGTTTGTCCGGTATCGGAGAGACGTTGGAAGAAGCTGCCCTGGATCTAGGCGCCAAGCCCTTACGGGTCATGATGGATATCACGTTGCCACTGCTTGCGCCAGGTATGCTCGCAGGCTGGTTGCTAGCGTTCACCCTCTCGCTTGATGATCTTGTGATCGCAAGTTTTGTTTCGGGGCCGGGCTCAAGCACGTTACCGATGTTAATTTATTCGAGAGTGAAACTTGGGCTGAAACCGGATATCAATGCGCTGGCAACGATGATAATACTGGCGGTGGCGATCGGCGTTCTCATCGCAGGCTGGATTTTGATTCGACAACAAAAGCAGCGTCAGCGTGACGCCCAGTTGGCCGGGACAGAGTGACGCTAGATTGGTTAATTCAATAAATAACTAAATATAAGATTTGAGCGATAGCCCAATATTTGAAAATATCCGAAATTTAATGGCCAGCGTCTCAGTCTCCTGATTAAATCTGCATCTGCTCGTTGATATTTTGAACGTCTTCGCTTTTGGGTTCATTTGCAAGCCGAGCGGCAGGCAGTTCAGACTGGATTCGTTTGTGAAAACGCCGCACATTTTGCTCTTTTGATGAAAGCTTTGGTGTCGGGAAGGCGCTTGAGTTCATACCCAGCTGCATCCAGCGCATGAAAGAAGCATCTTCTTTTTCAGTCAATTTATTGATTCGGGCGCTTAGGTAGCGAGCCACATTTACCTCCCTTCGGTCGTCGGGCAGGGCATAACTGGCGCCAAGGTACCAGCTGGAATCGACAGTGTTGGGTAGCGTCATGTAGAACTCAATCGACTCAGGATAGAGGCCGATCACCATGCTTGGAAAGATGTTGAAGTAAAGCCACGCGCGCTGGTTCTGTTCAGGTAGGTGGTCGAATTGGGGTAGTAATTTTTGATACTGCCGCACACTCCAGATTCGACCTGGATTGTCGTTGATTTGAGCCCGAGCGATCAGAACTCCCCCCATCTCCGAGTCCTCATAGGTTTTGCCATACAACTGCTGAAGCGCCGGATGCCCTGTGGGCACATGATAGCCCTCGTTATCAATATCGTGGATGACTTTCCAGTTGTATGGACGCGTTTCTCGATAGCGAGATCCTGCGATCGGTTCGATTTTTTCTAATTGATAAGGGGCGACAAGATCCTTGATTGGCTCAAGACTGTCAGCAACGGATTGGCCAGTTCCACCGAATCGGACAAATAAAAAACCCATCCAGATTTCGAGGTCAAGCGGTACCAGTCCGTTTTGACCTAAATCGAGGTCTTCAAATGTCTGTACGGCGGGAACGCTTAATAACTCGCCGTCCAAGCAATAAGTCCATCCGTGAAACGGACAGCTCAGTGTGCGCCCACAGGTGCCTCGCTCGCTATCTAGCAATTTTGCGCCACGATGCCGACAAACATTATGAAATGCACGAACTTTTCCGTCCTGATTGCGGATAATAAGCGCCCGCTCGCCAACGGCGTCGAATGTGATGTAGTTTTGGGGGTGCGGAATATCGCTGATGTGTCCCGCGAGCAGCCAACGTTCCTTGAATAGGTGATTTTTTTCGAGTTTTAAAAATTCTGTGCTGTAGTACGTCCAAGGCGCAAGTAAATCGCTCTGTGCGTTATTCTGTGTATTGGCAGCGGACTCGACAGGGTTTGCCGATTTATCAGTATTACTGGCTTGGGCAGAGCTATCGTTAGTTTGAGATTCAGGAAAAACAGACGCGATAAAACCCTCGCAAAGATCGATTGCGGAACTGGGGTCAAAATCATCCGGCTGAAAAAGTGCTTCTTCCCAATAACCGTTGAGAAGACCCTCAAGCGCTCTCGCGATTGCGATTGGATTTAGATCGGCTCGTGTATTTTTCTTACATAAGAGTTTTACGGTGCCTACCAGTGACTCCATAAATGCGGTATCTTTATCTTCGCAGATCAACATGTATTCACTGCGCGCGCGACTTTCGCTGGTAAACGCATACCAGACTGCGATTTTTTCGGCGGTAAATATTTGCGGGTCAAAGCGGGCCCGGATTACATTCGATAAGATTTTTCTCGGAGTTCCGGTTAAGCTAAATGCGCGACCGATCACCTGCTCGTATTCAGTGCTTAGGCTCTGAAGTGTCTCCAGTAGCAGTTGTTTTTTGCTGGAAAAATAAAAGTTCGCAATTCCAGTTGATAGTTCGGCGGTTTGAGTGACTCGTGAGATCGTGGTGTTGGACAGACCGTATGTACTGATGCAGTGGATAGTCGCTTCAATTAACTGCTGTTTTCGATGATCTTTTGGGTGTTGAGTGCCCGCGCCTGGCTGAGAGTGATCCATGTTGTGTCGATAGAGAAAAAAGAGATTGTTCCGATATTTGAACATATTTATAATGAATTGAATACCTGTTCAGTAATTTAATTGTGACTAAAACCAGTAACTATCCGCTAATTATTATCGGCGCAGGCGCGGCAGGCCTTGCGGCATCCGAGATGGCTACCCGACGAGGAGTTAAGCATCGCGTGCTCGAAGCGTCTCATCGAACGGGCGGGAGAGGACTAACAGAAATTTTGGCCGATCAATATCCTGTTGATCTGGGGTGTCATTGGCTCCACTCTGGCAGCATAAATCCATACACGGAATGGGCGACGAAATTGGGCTTTGACTATTCCATTTCGAGATGGGACTTCAGCATGTTTATCGATGGGGCATGGTATTTCGATACAGACGCTACTGCACCGTTTCGGTACATTGATGAAATTAATGCAAGGATGGAAGGGTGTCAGAAGAAGGGTGATGCGTGTTCCCAGTGGGAACTCGCAGACTCCGATAATAAGTGGAATCAATTCTTCCAGTATTGGGTCAGCTTAATGTCGTCTGTTGATGCTGATCAAGTATCGATCTTGGACATTTGCGAGTATCTAGATACTCATGAGGATTGGCCGGTAATGAAGGGCTACGGCGCTTTGATTGCACGACAGGGTGTGGATTGTCCGGTTGATCTTAATTGCGTGGTAACCAAAATTAACTGGGGTGATCTCCCGATATCGATCGAAACCTCCCAAGGCGTTATTACGGCTGATCGGGTGGTGATCACGGCCTCGACCGGCGTTCTCAATGCGGGTGATATTGAATTCAATCCCAAACTGCCCGGTTGGAAGATGGAAGCGATTAATGCACTTCCTTTGGGTAATTCGAATTACACTTTTTGTACATTCGAGCCTGACGCGATTGATCCTGATGCGCCGGATCACATTCTATGGCAGCGAGACGATCAAACCTTCTGGGTGCGGCTACGTGAATTTGGCCATCCCTACGCATTCACCTCAACCGGTGGGCGGTTTGCGTGGTGGCTTGAAAAGCAAGGGCAGAACGCGAGTATCGAGCTTTTCAGTGAGGTGATGGTCGATATATTTGGAAGTTCCATTCGGGACAAGTTAAGCAATTTTAAGGTGAGCGCCTGGGGCATGGATCCATGGATTCGGGGCGCCTATTCAGCCGCGCAACCCGGGAAGACAGGTATGCGGGCAGAGCTGGCACGCTGCATTGATGACCGGCTTTTCTTCGCCGGTGAGGCGACATCGCCTGAATCTTTCAGTACCGCCCATGGCGCCTATCAATCGGGGCATCGGGCTATCAATCAGGTGTGTGATTCCCTTTCCTAGAGGTCACTATCGTTAAGTCTTAAGATTAGCGACGTTTGTGGTCATCATTGATCTCGATCGTGGGGTGTTAGGTAATCGTCGAGAACGGATGCGTATTGCTCGCTTTCTTTGATTTCAATTTTGGCGACAGACCGATGATGGACTTCGTCTGGTCCATCCGCAAACCGCAGTGCACGACCCCAGGTCCAATGATCGGCAAGTGGTGTATCTGGGCTGACGCCCATTGCGCCAAAAGCTTGAATTGCGCGATCAAGCACAGTGGTATGCAAAACAGGTATCAGCGCCTTAATCATTGAGATTTCTTTCCGGGCCGCTTTGGCGCCTCTCTCATCAATTAGCCAGGCCGTTTTGAGAACCAGCAAACGGGCTTGTTCAATTTCAATTCTTGATCTGGAAATCCACTCTGCAACGGTGCCGTGTTCATGAAGATGTTTCCCAAAGGTTTCTCTTTCTTGACTGCGGCGTGTCATTAATTCGAGAGCCAGTTCGGCGGCGCCGATTGAACGCATGCAGTGATGAATGCGCCCGGGTCCTAATCGGGCCTGCGCAAGCGCAAATCCAGACCCTTCCTCACCCAGCAGATTGGAAACGGGCACTTTTACGTGATCAAAATCAATCTCGCAGTGACCTTCCGGATGATGATGATTCATTACGGTTAAATTTCTAATGATTGTGACACCTGCAGAATCTATCGGTACCAAGATCATGCTTTGCTGATGATAAGTATCTGCCTCGGGATTGGTCTTTCCCATGACGATCAGGAGTCGGCAGTCGGGGTGAGCCGCGTTGGTAATCCACCACTTTCTCCCCGAAATAATATAGTGATCACCTTCGCGGGTAATACGGGTTTGAATATTAGACGCGTCGGATGAGGCGGTCTTGGGTTCGGTCATCGCGAACGCAGACCGAATTTCGCCGTTGAGTAGGGGCGCTAACCATTGGTCATATTGCGCAGGTGACGAGAACATATGGAGAAGTTCCATATTGCCTGTATCGGGGGCGTTACAGTTGAACACCTCAGAGGCCCAGCTGACACGACCCATGATCTCAGCTAAAGGGGCGTACTCCAGATTAGTCAGCGGTGTGCCGGGCTCTTCTGTTTTTAGGGCGGGAAGAAATAGATTCCACAAGCCTTGCTGTCTTGCAAGACTTTTGAGTTCTTCCATGAACGAGACGGGAAACTGACCCATTTCGACTTCTTTTTGCCATGCTTTTATGCGAGGTACGATTTGCGCGTCCATAAACGCCTGTACCTGAGTGCGTAATCCTTCTACTTTTGCTGAGTAAGCGAAATCCATGTTTGTGCTTTCTTAGTCAGAGAGGCTCACCATGCTATCAGGTCTACCACTCGCGATCCAATTTCAGCGTGCGCCGTTCATTAATTTGCTTGCGTGAATAATGTAGGTCAGGGCTTCAGAATAATTTTTCCATGAACCTGGCGCTGCTCGATGAGCTTAAGCGCCTGGACGGCATCATCAAGACGACATTCAGCATGAATATGGGGAGCCAGGAGGCCATTGGCCACCATCTCAAAGATCTGCTGATGATTCTTGGAGGCAAGATGAGGTTCCTTCGCACAAAAGTTTCCCCAGAAGACCCCTACGGCACTGTAGCCCTTCACTAAAGGTAGATTAAGTGTGAGTGTTGGTACCTCTCCAGCGGCGAATCCAATTATGAGCCAGCGGCCATTCCAGGCGAGTGAGCGGCTCAACGTTTTAGCGTGATTACCACCTACAGGGTCAAAAATCACATCCGCACCCGCGCCATCGGTGAGCGAGCGAAGCGCATCTCGCAGCTTTTCTTTGGACAGATCAATTCCAACATCTGCCCCGTGTTGCTTTGCGGTCAGGATTTTTTCAGAGTTCGAACAGGCCGCAATGACGTGGGCCCCAAGTGCTCGCCCTAATTGGACTGCCGCCAGTCCGGTACCGCCGGCCGCGCCCATGACCAGTAGGGATTCGCCCGCCTTGAGCGATGCGCGCTGAACGAGTGCATGATACGCAGTTCCATAGGCGCAGAGCATCGCACCGGCATGATTCACATCCACCGATGCGGGCACGGGGTACACATGGTTTGCAGGTACCGATACATATTCGGCATAGGTGCCAAAATCTGGACTCATCGCGGCCACCCGTTGACCAATCTCTAAGTGTTCAACGCCTTCGCCTACGGCCTCTACCATGCCTGCGCATTCAAGACCCGGGATGAAAGGCACCTCTGGTTTGGCCTGATAAAGGCCTTTCACTAACAGTGCATCAGGAAAATTGACCCCGATGGATTCAACTTGTATCCGTATTTGTCCGGGCGCCATTTCAGGCATTTGAACCTGTCGAACAGAGAGATTCGTTAGTGCGCCATATTCAGTACAAACTATTGCCTTCATCTCCATTAGATAGCCTTAATCACGCTCATACCCTGCTGGGCCAATTTCGGCGCTAGTGCGCCGACCTGTAGTGCTTTTGTGCTCGAGGCGTTTCCGTCCATCGCGCGTTTGAGTACCCCTTGGCAAATGGCGGCGAGGCGAAAGAAACTGAATGCAAGATAGAACGACCAGTTTTCAATTGGACCGATCTGTCGTAATTCAGAGTAAGCAATGACCATTTCGTCCTCAGCCGGAATACCAAGGGTTGATCGCTGGACATTTTGAAGACCGCTAATCTGTTCTCCACTGGGCATCCTCAGGCACATGCAAAAGTAGGCAAGATCTGCTAAGGGATGTCCCAATGTTGAAAGCTCCCAATCGATTATTGCTTCAATGTCCGGTTTGTTTGCTGAAATAATAAGATTGTCCAAGCGGAAATCTCCGTGAATAATGGCGCTTTGGCCATCATCTGCCGGCATATGTCGGGCCAACCAGTGAATTAATGTTTCCATTTCGTTTATTTTTTGAGTTTCGCTTGCGCGGTACTGAGTTGTCCAGCGATTGAATTGGCGCTCAAAATAGTTACCCATACGCCCAAAGCCTTGAAGGCCAACTGAACTTGGGTCCACCGAATGCAGAGCAGCAAGTGTTCGAATTTTGTTTGTATAGAGTACAGATCGATCGGCAGCGCTAAGTCGAGGCAGGGCAGGGTCCCAGAATATTCGACCTTCTTCATAACTCATCACAAAAAAAATTGATCCCGCAACAGCCTCATTTTCGCAGAGGCATAGCATTCGCGGGACCGGCACATCCGTACCCTCTAGCGCTTTCATGACTTTGTACTCGCGCTCAACTGCGTGAGCCGATTTTAAAAGATCTCCTACGGGCTTGCTTCGAAGCACATAACGAGCGCGATCTGTTGAGAGGAGATAGGTCGGATTGGATTGGCCATTTGAGAATTTCTCAATCTTGTTGATGCGATCAATTTCAGGAGCTGCGACGGCAAGGTATTTCTGAATTGATTCAAGGTGAGACTTGAGGTCGTTCATTTTTGGCTTAACATGCTCTCTTCTAGCGTCGTATTATTTTCTTGTTCTTCTTTTTTTTGTTCCGCCCACAGTCTTGAATACAAGCCGCGTTGCTCAAGTAGTCTAACGTGCGTCCCTCGCTCTGTAATTTGCCCATCATCTAAAACGAGAATCTCATCGGAATCGACGATAGTGGAGAGTCGATGCGCAATGACAAGAGTCGTCTTGCCCTGGGAGAGTTTAGAGAAGTTATTTTGGATTTCTTTCTCGGTTGCACTGTCAAGCGAGGAAGTTGCCTCATCGAAGAAGAATATCTCGGGATCTCGTAATAATGCCCTAGCGATCGCAACACGTTGTTTTTCGCCGCCGGAAAGTTTAAGTCCTCTTTCGCCAACACGAGTTTCGAAACCCTTTGGAAGTTTTTCAATAAATTGATCGAGTTGCGCAGATTGAGCAGCTGCCTGAATTTGATCTTCAGCTGCTTTTGGATTGCCATATGCGATGTTGTAGTGAAGCGTGTCGTTAAATAGGACGGTGTCTTGAGGGACAACGGCAATAGCTTCGCGAAGTGAGTGCTGTGTTACGAGACTAATATCTTCGTTATCGATGAAAATATTGCCAGACAGTGGGTCATAGAAGCGCAGCAATAATCTACAGATCGTTGATTTTCCTGAGCCTGTGGGGCCGACGATGGCAGTTGTTGTTCCACGAGCCACGACAAAGTTGATATTTTTAAGAATGATGCGTTCGGCCTCATAGCCGAAGACTACATTATTAAACCTGATTTCACCTCCTAGGCGTGGAAGCGGAAGCGCGCCGGGTGCGTCCGTAATTTCCGATTTTTCATCAATCAATGAAAAAAGATTCTCCATATCGACAAGCGCCTGACGGATTTCGCGATATACCGTTCCGAGCATGTTTAATGGAATTGCGAGTTGCATTAAGTAAGTATTCACGACTACGAAGTCGCCGACCGTCATTTTGCCGTCTCGAATATCGAAGGCCGCAAGAATCAGCATTGCTGTGACACCGACAGTGACAACCGCTGCTTGGGCAACATTGAGCAACGATAGGCTTTCTCGGGTTTTGATTGCGGCGGTTTCATATTGTGCTAGCGCATTATCAAGCCGGGTGATCTCGTGACGCTCATTGTTGAAGTATCGGACCGTTTCGAAGTTCAGGAGCGAGTCGACGGTTCGTGTTCCAATGGCGTTTTCTGCTTCGTTCATTTGACGGCGGATGCGATTTCGCCAGGTGGTGATGGCAAAGGTCAACCAAACATAGGCAGCAATAGTGATAACGGTTATTGCAGTGTAAGCAAAGCCGAAAAGCACCCAAAGGATAACGGCGACAAGGAGAATCTCAATTAATGTCGGCGCAATATTAAACGCAACAAAAGACAGCAGAAACTGAACACTGTTTGTGCCTCGATCGATAAAGCGATTAAGCGCGCCTGTTTTTCGGGAAAGATGGAACTGAATAGAAAGTGAATGTAGATGATCAAAAATCTGGCGAGCGAGCGTCCTCACTGCATTTTGGGCTACTCGTGCAAACAGCGCGTCCCGCACCTGATTCAAGACCAATGTTGTAAGTCGAAATAAACCGTAGGCCAGAATCACGGCGAGTGGGATGCCAAGCCATAATCTACGTGTGTCGGCTAGATTATCGAGTTGATCGACGGCATCCCCTAAAAGCAGTGGTACAAATACGTTTGCTGCCTTAGCGGCCACAAGGCAGATGACGGCGATCAGGACGCGCAGCCGGAGATCCTTGCGATCCCTGGGCCACAGGTAGGGTAGTAGGGTAATCAGCGTTCTGGCGGAATTTGAGTGTTGAGTTGGCTTCATTAAATTTTATGCAGGAGTTCAGATCTAGACTTGATCGGTATTTATCAGATGTGAGTGTTTAAATTTGACAAGCAAGTGGAGGTTCTTCCATCAGGGCTGCCTGCTCCCGAAGATCAAGAATATGCTGCTCCCAGGAGCGCTGGGTATCAAACCAAGGAAACGCTCGTGGAAACGCTGGGTCGTTCCACCGCCGACCGATCCAGGCAAAGTAGTGGATGAGTCTAAGAGTGCGCAAGGCCTCAACGAGGTGCAACTCGGCCGCATCAAATTCATTAAATCCGGTGTAGCCCTCGAGCAGAATATTGAGGTCATATTCTTGCGCCTCACGACTCCCGGATAAAAACATCCATAAATCCTGGACCGCCGGAGCCATGCGGGAGTCATCCAAATCCACCAGATGCGCCCCAGTATCCGTCCACAAAATGTTGCCGCGGTGGCAGTCGCCGTGAACTCGAATCGGCTGCATACCGGGACAACGATCGAAACACCATTGGATTCTGATCAAAAGATCATCGGTAAGGCTTTTGTATGCCACTTCTAATTCAAGGGGAATAAAATTATTCTCAAGCAGAAACTCAGTGCAGTTTGATCCGAACGTCGTTGCATCAAGTGTAGGTCGATGCTGGTATACGGATTGTTGGCCGATGGCATGCATGCGACCGATAAAACGTCCGAGTTGACGCAATTGATCGTGAGACTCGAAGTCGGGTGGTCGACCACCTTGCCGCTCAAAAAGGGAAAATCGGAATCCTTCAAAATGTCGCAACGTCTGACCCCGTTCATCAATAATTGGGGGGACCAGTGATATCTCCTGACCCGCGAGCTGAAGTGAATATTCATGTTCCTCAAGAATTGCAGCATCACTCCATCGCTCTGGGCGATAAAATTTTGCGACGATTGATTGCCCGGTTTCCAGACCGATCTGAAAAACTCGATTTTCAAAACTGTTCATTTCGAGCATGCGACCGTCAGTTTGAAAGCCTGCACTGTCAACCGCAGACAGTACTCGGTCGGGGTTTAGGGACTGATAGTCGATGATTGTGCTCATTTAAATTTATCAATTCGTCCGTGACATATTTTGAGAAGGGGAGCGCATTCGCAAAGCCACCACGACTAACACAGTACCCGCCAGGGCATACAGACCGAAGAGGGTGCAGATCAATCCAATACTCATGCCGATATCTATGAGTATTCCCATGATCACAGGCCCAAGCGCCGATGACAACACCATCAGGGCCATAAATAAGCTCTTTATCGCACCCAGGTAACGGACACCGTAAAGCTCAGGCCAAAGCGCAGAGACGGCTGTTAAGACAAGCGCGGAGTGAATACCCAGCATTGCCATGTACGGAATGACAGTTAGGTAGTGGGTTGCATTGGCGAGGATCAAGCAGCTCGCAACTAAGGGAATGAGAATAAATTGCGTTACTTTAATGGCCGTAAAGCGGTCGATAAGGGGTCCCGCAATGAGCATCGTTATCGTACCCGTCATTGCGTACAGGATATAGGTGCCCGTTACCCACTCACTGCTCCATCCTTTGGTAGCAGCGATATTCAGATGATGAAAGAAAAATGCGGTGACAATCATCGACGATGATAATAATCCGGGCGCCATTAAGTAGTATCTGGGGTCCCGCAGTACCTGACGTCGGGTCCATGCAGGCCTGATCGCGGAGGGCGACTGGGAGGCTTCGGAAATATCGTCAACATGTTTTTGGTGGAATTTTTCATGTCGGCTAAGAAGCCAGATTGTGGCTGGTATTGCTGTTAATCCAATAAAAATAGCCGAACTTGCATATGTCCAGCGCCAGCCGATGAGTGAAATTAAAACAACCGCAACAAATGGAAGGAGCGATTCTCCTAGGGTATAGCCCATTGCGCCGATCGCGATTGCGCGTCCACGATCTCGCTCGAAGTAACGGGCCATACTGGTGACCGATACGTGTGATGCGAGCCCTTGCCCTGCTTGGCGAAGTAAAAAAATAGCCAACACCAGCCCAATAGGGCCTTGAACCACTGAGACATATGCGCAAGCGGTAACCAGTAACACATTTACGCCCAGTGCATACTGACTCAATCGGAAGCGGTCAATGAGGGCGCCACTAAAAGGCATCATCATCGCACTTCCGAGCGTTCCCAGCAGATAGATTGTTCCCCAGGCTGTATGACTGAGACTAAATTCGGCCTGAATAGCGGGACCAAAAACACCGACAAAATAGGTTTGACCAAAACTCGAGTAGAGCGCCATGAGAAAACTGAATACGACAAGTCGTGAATTGACGGCAAATAATCGACTGTAGCCAGTGATTGCAGTTTTCATGACTTAAATTTGCTGTGTGTGTTTAGGGCGAAAAACGCTTGTGTGAACGTGCCCAGGTTTCTCATTAGGGACCGCACGATAACACAGTAAGAAAATTAGATTTCTACTATCCCTCACTAAGGTTTGGATCTGCTCAATTCAGAGAAACGACTTCAAAACCGTTAAAGCGACATCCGTGACTTCATCGACGACATGAACGACCACAATTGAAGACAAGTGCATTACATTGCGCCAAAAGAAGAGTAGCAGAGGTTCTGGAATGACAAACGATGTGCAGCAAAATTCCCGAGGAATTCTTCTCGTTATTCTTGGGATGAGTGTTTTTTCGATTCAGGATGTTCTGATCAAATTTATCTCCAGCAATGTCTCGCTATTCCAGATTCTTTTTTATCGCTCAGTGATTGGCGCACTTTTGATTATTATTTTTCAAAGAGCAATTGGACAAACGATTCGACTCTGGACGGCCTATCCTGCGCTTTCATTACTTCGAGGCGTATTTTTCTTTTTTGGATATTCAGCTTTTTATTTTGCGCAATCTAAAATGCCGATCGCAAATGCTACGGTGCTTTTTTTAGTGAGTCCTTTTTTTATCACCATACTGTCGATTTACTTTTTTGATAGCCGGGTCGGGCCACGCAGATGGATTGCCATGCTCGTTGGTTTTTCTGGAGTCGCCTTTATTGTTCAGCCCGAGACGAGCGAATTCGGCTGGATCTATTTGCTACCAGTGGCGGTCGCATTGGTCTATGCAATGTCCATGATGATTGCTAAAAAAACCGCAGGAGAGGACACGGTTTATCAGCAAGTTATTGTGATGTATTTCGTTACCGCTATTTTGTCAGGATTGATGGGTTTAACTTTTGGCGATGGCAGTATTGCGGATTTAGGAATTGAAGGTATCGAGTTTATTTCTCATCCTTGGCGCCTCAATATTTTTTCGATTAATGCATCTCTTGTGGTGATTGCAGGCATAGGAACAACCGGCTTTATTCTGCTGCACAGTGCCTACCGAATCGCAGATCCCGCAGTCATCTCACCTTATGAATACAGTGGACTTGCGGCGGTAGGCATTTTGGCGTTTTTCGTCTTTGGGGAAGTTCCGAATATTCAAGCGATAACGGGGATGCTCTTGATCGTGGGCGCCGGGGTATATTTATTTAATCGCGAGCGACTACAGGGCCGAGATAATGCCGCGGAAGCTTCCTTACGTTAATAGAGTGCATTAAATGATGTTCTTATGATCTGCGCCACGGAAGTGACTGGGCGGGTTTTCGAGAACCTCTATGGGCGGTTACTCTTAAGTTGGCCCCAGATCGAGACTTAAGCGGCTGACGCTACTATAATGCGCCGTCTCACCCGCGCGCCGGACCCGCGCCTGGTCCTTGCTTTTCACTGGAATCTTGAATGCATCCCGCTATTACTAATCTGCGAAACATCGCAATCATCGCTCATGTTGATCATGGCAAAACAACGCTCGTTGATCAACTGTTACAGCAATCTGGAACACTCAGTTCGCACGGAGAGTTTGCAGAACGGGTTATGGATTCAAATGTGCTCGAGCGAGAAAGGGGGATCACGATCCTGGCCAAGAATACAGCGATTCAGTGGCAGGGTTGGCGTATTAATATCGTGGATACTCCGGGCCATGCTGATTTTGGCGGTGAAGTCGAACGCGTCTTGTCAATGGTTGATTCTGTATTGCTGCTGGTTGATGCCGTAGAGGGGCCGATGCCGCAGACTCGTTTTGTTACGGAAAAAGCATTAGGCCATGGCCTGAGTCCGATTGTCGTCATTAATAAAGTGGACCGACCTGGCGCGCGACCGGAGTGGGCCGTTGATCAAACCTTTGATTTATTTGATCGCTTAGGTGCTTCAGATGAGCAGTTGGATTTTCCAGTTATCTACGCGTCTGCGCTTCAAGGATGGGCTGCCAATCACGCCGAGCAAAACGGTGTTGAGGATATGAAAGCACTGTTCGAAGCGATCGTGACTCATGCTCCCTCGCCGAGCGTAGATCCAGAAGGTGCTTTTCAGATGCGGATCAGCGCGCTGGATTATTCATCCTACGTGGGTGTTATTGGAATCGGTCGAATCCAGCGGGGTCAATTGTCACGAAATGACACAATAACTGTGGCGGCACCTGACGGGACCTCTCGGAAAGGCCGTATTCTGCAAATTCTTGGTTTTCAGGGGCTCGAACGAGTGGAAACGGAGACGGCCCTTGCGGGCGATATCGTAGCCGTCACGGGGCTCGATCCCTTGAGTATTTCAGACACCCTCTGTGATCCTGCAACGGTAGAGCGCTTGTCACCGCTGAGCGTCGATCAGCCGACGTTGAGCATGACTTTTCAGGTTAACGATTCTCCTTTCGCGGGCCGCGAGGGCAAGTTTGTTACCAGTCGAAATCTGAAAGAGCGTCTGGAACGTGAGTTGATTCACAATGTTGCGCTGCGGGTTGAATTGATGGACGACCCGGATAAGTTCCGAGTGTCTGGTC
>JADHSN010000020.1 GCA_016776875.1 Gammaproteobacteria bacterium
TGAAAGACAATCAGATTCGTGGCGTCACCTTAACCGATGGCACAGATCTTCCCTGCAAGATACTGGTGAACGCCGCAGGCCCACATGCACAGGACTTGATTACAAAAGCGGGCTTATCTGGACAGCAGCAGATTGGCACACGAGTACTGCGTCATCAAACCGTTCATATCAACTGCGCCGATTCAAAGAGCGCAGATGGCGAAAAAATAATGCTCTATGACACCGACATTGGCAGTTATATGCGCGAAGATACGGGTGACGCTGTCCTCGTTGGCAGCCTGGGCGCAGAAGGTGAGTACGAGGACGCCGTTGATCCCGAGGGTTTTGACCGAAACATTTCACCAAGCGCTATTGAACCTCTTTACCGGCTTGCGCAACGCATTCCAGCTATGGGCATTCCAAACAGCATTTCAGGTCTCGCCGATCTATGGGATGTCAGTGATGATTGGATACCCATCTATGACTGCACAGACGTGAGGGGTTTTTATCTATCGATCGGTACTAGCGGTAACCAGTTCAAAACCGCACCCGCAGCCGGCCAAATGATGGCCAACCTAATCGACGCTTGCGAGACTGGCGTTCTTCATGACAAGCAACCGGTCAGATACCGATTGCCTCGAACGGGGCACGAAATTAGTCTCGGGTTTTTCTCAAGGAACCGGGAGCCCAATCCGGCCAGCAGTTTGTCGGTGCTCGGATAATTTCGTGCCGTTATGAAGCTTCATGAAATAATTCGTTCAAAGACTCGAGTGCGGTAAAAGCCATAAGTTTCTGTTGCAAGTCTGACGCTTGCTCCCCAATTACCGGTTGAGCCAAGGATATAAATTTGGAGCGATGCGCTTTGGCATCTGGAAAATTTTCCGGCTCACCCTTGGGAATTTCGATACATCGACTCTGTAACGAGCCGTCTGTCAAACGGATCGAGACTTTTCCACCCATTCGCTCGGGATAAATCGCATCCATCTCAGAATCTTCCTGAACATCGATGCGCTGCGCGAGCGCGAGGGTAGTGGGATCAGTTAAATATTGATCGTAATCATCCCAGGTGAGATTGCCTGTCTGGGCAGCAACCGCCGCAGTGAAATGCATCGAAAACTGCCCGCCAACCACGCCATTTGGCTTGCGTCGGAACGCTTGCGGCAGAGCTGTTAAATCCATTCCCTTTCTCGGCAACCCGATGTTAATTTGAGTAATTTTTGATGCCTCAATACCCGACGCCACAATATCGATGATACCGTCGATCGCGGCATGGCTGAATCGACATGAAGGATACGGTTTCACCCCGATTTGCGACGTCTCCCAATTCTCTCGCAGCCCAGCAATTGCGAGCGATGAATCCGGATCAGGAGAATAGCTCTTGAGAAATCCACAATCGCCTTCAATCGCCTGACTTGCGCCCACAAATCCCTGAGACGCAAGAGACGCAGCAATCACACCCACCATAGCTGCATTGCCCACTTGGAATCGCTTGGTCCATGCGCTATTGACTAAAAACTGCATAGAGCCCGAAGCCTGACTGAGACAGATACCCAACGCCATCGACAATTGCTCTGCGTTTAGGCCAAGCGCCCTTCCTGCAGAAACCGTAGCGCCAAAAGCGCCAGTCGTAGCAGTCGGGTGAAAACCCCGATCATAGTGATCGGCCGGTTTAAGCGCTCGCCCCAGCCGACACATGACCTCATAACCGGCAACAACACCCGCAACGACGGATGCCCCTGAAGCATTCGCCATCTGTCCAGCGGCGAGTGCTGCCGCCAGTACCGGAGCCGACGGATGCACCGTCGCCGCGATATGCGTATCGTCAAAATCAAGGCTGTGAATTAACGTTCCATTAATCAGCGCGGCCGCGGGGAATGCGTACCCTTGAGAATCCGCAAATACCCGGCCATCACCGCCTGTCATTCCCATCTGTTCTACAGCAGCGAGTAACGCGGGAGTCGATTCCGCCTCTTTTCTTGCACGAATGGCCACGCCTACACTATCGGCGATCAGCAAACAGGCGCGCTCTGTAACTCCTGCGGGAATATGATCGATTTCCAAAGTGCTTCCAAAAGCACTTAGCGTTTCAGTAATGTTCAACTTGCTTGGGTCTCTATTTTTGTATTCCCATGGTGCGCACTCACACCACGCATTTAACCATCCTTAAAAATCGCTTTTCGTTTCTCATTGAAAGCATGAATACCTTCATATCGATCAGCTGTTGGAATAAGTTCGTTATAAGCCGAAAGCTCGACTTCATAATCTTCCTTAATCGTCGAGAATTCAGCATGGTCAATAGCCCGCAACGCGGCTCGGACTGCCATGGGCCCATTGTTTGCAATTTTGGTGGCGACCTTCTGCACCGTATCTTCCAGTTCAGTCGGCTCGCAAACCTGATTAATGAGCCCCCATTGCAGCGCCTGCTCCGCATCAAATGGTCGACCCGTCAGAATAATCTCTTTAGCGCGTCGAATGCCCACCGCGCGCGGCAGATACTGTGTCCCGCCCATTCCCGGAATAATGCCAAGTGTCGTTTCCGTCAATGCAAATCGAGCATGGCGCGCGGCATACGCAAAATCACATGCCAGGGTCAATTCTGTGCCACCACCATAGGCCGCACCATTAATGGCGCCAATTATCGGTACCGGACAATCCATCAGCGCGCGAGCTAAGTCCTCAAAAACCACATGTTGCGCGAACCATGCTTCATTCGTCATGTTGTTGCGTTGCTTGAGATCACCGCCCGCACAAAATGCTCGCTCTCCAGTACCGGTCAGCACAATACATCTTGCCTGAAGACTTCCGGAAATATAGGCTTGAAACACGTCTCGCAACTCTTCAGCCATAAGCGTATTAAACGCATTGGCAACCTCAGGACGATTAAGCTGAATCCACGCCACGTGCCCTTTGTTCTCAATCAAAATCGTTTCAAATTGCTTATTCATCCCGTTATCAACCCTTCAGAGGTCTAGCAAAAAACGTCATCCATGCGCGAATGTATTAAAAACAAGGGCGCTACTCTCCATCGAGCTCTGCAAAAACTTTTTTCGCAATTCGATGACACTCAACGGCGACCGGCACCCCGCAATAAATTGCAATCTGATTAAGAATAGCCTTAAGCTCATCTCGACTGACACCGTTTACCATCGCGCCTCGGAAATGTAACTCCCATTCATGCATTCGATTTAATGCTGCAATCATGGTGACATTAAGCATGCTCCGCGTTTTACGATCAAGCGTATCGTCGCCCCACGCTGCGCCCCAACAATATTCAGTCAGTAACTCTTGGAAATCACGACTAAATTCGCTCGCATTCTCCATTGTGTTTTTTACATATTCAGTACCGAGTACATCACTACGCACTGCCAGTCCTTTTTCGAAACGCTCTTTATCCAATGTTGATCTCCTGTAAAAATATCAATTATGCCTCGTTCTAAATCCGATTATCGCGTTGGTCTTATCGATTTCACAATTAAAATACTTATGCGTCTCGCGGCGCATGGCGCCCAAGGAATTTGAGCAGTACGGAATTAACCAAATCTGGGGCCTCCCAGGAAGTCAGATGATGAAGTCCTGGCAAAATGGCTAGCTCACCCTTTGTAAGATCATTAATCATTCGATGTGCGATTTCAGGTGTTGAACCCGGGTCAAGCTCACCGGTTATCACAAGCGCCGGACACTTGACTCGCGTTAGCGCATCCTTTATCTCCGAATCTGCTTCTACAAGCGCGCCATAAGCCAACACGTAGGGCTCCAGCTGATTGGACAGCATCTTTCCGCGAATCGTCTCAATGCGCTCGGGGTAAGTTTCCTGAAAATTCGGGTCAAACCAACGTGCGATTGCTGCGTCTGCGATCGGCTTTAGTCCCTCTTCGCGTGTCAGTGCGAGACGGGCTCGCATACCCAGCAGTTCGGCTTCGGTGCGCCTGTAGACGGTATTCATGAGGATCAATGTTTTTAGTCGATCATGCCCTGTTCTTGCAAAACCCTGAGCCACGACGCCGCCCATGGATAGACCTGCCAGATGACATCGGTCAATCTCCAAGTACGCAAGCAGGTCTTTCAACTGGTCGATAAAAGTCCCGATGCCATTCACCACCCCGGCCTTTGACTTGCCATGACCCAACATGTCGTAGCGCAAAACTGAATAATATTCAGTCAGGGCGGCGATTTGAGGATCCCACATCTCAAGATCGAGGCCCACGCCGTGAATGAGCACAATGGGATCTTTGTCCTTGACACTATCGCGGGTCAGCTCAAACCACGTCCCGGCCGGGCTTAATTCGTTAATTATCTGCATTTAATTCTTAGAGATCGTGTGCCGAACAAAAACACAGCAGTCCAGATATAACTATGGTACTTTAAGTTTGTACTTGTTTGCGTAATCCTATGATGCAATCTCAAAAATATGTCATTGGCGAGCCTCTCGTTATCAACGGCCGGCAACTATCCTTATCTCGAGCAGTGCGGGCGGGTGACTTCGTGTTTATGACGGGACAGGTCCCAATGGAAAATGGCGCTGTCATGACCACGGGCTCTATCGAGGATCAGACCCGGGCATGCCTTGAGCGCATTAGTGAAACCTTGTCGGAAGCCGGCTGCCAACTATCAGATGTTGTGAAATCGATGGTATGGATAAAGTCGAGAGAAGATTTTCCAGGTTTCGATTCAGTTTATGCTGAATTTTTTCCACAGGGGCCTCCTGCCCGGTCTGCACTGGTCAGTGACTTCCTGGTCGACATTCTCGTTGAGATTGAATGCATCGCTTTTCATCCGCTGGACTAAATTTTGGAGAAACCCATGTCTGAATTAAAACGGTATCAAATGTACATCGATGGCGAATGGACCGATGCCGAAAATGGCGCAACATTTACCAGCGTGAATCCAGCCACTGGCGAGACCTGGGCCGAGGTTCCTGAAGCCTCTGAGCGTGATGTGAATAGAGCTGTTGAAGCAGCGCATCGAGCATTTAAGGATGGTCCGTGGTCCAAACTGACACCGACCGCTCGGGGAAAAATGTTGCGGCGACTCGCCGAGGTGCTCGCAACGCATTCCGAAACGCTGGGCCGTTGTGAAACTATCGATACCGGAAAATTATTCAAAGAGACGCGTTGGCAGGCAAACTACATTTCTGATTTCTTTCAGTATTATGCCGGCCTTGCTGACAAAGTCAGTGGGGAAACATTACCCATCGATAAGCCCGACATGATGACAATTACCCTGCGAGAGCCCTTAGGGGTCGTCGCGGCGGTGGTGCCCTGGAATTCCCAGCTATTTCTGGTCGCGGTAAAAATCGGGCCTGCGCTTGCCGCAGGAAATACCGTTGTTCTAAAGGCTTCTGAGCACGCCTCGGCCCCCATGCTCGAATTTGCAAAAGTATTTGAAGAGGCGGGCTTTCCACCGGGCGTGATCAATATCGTTACTGGGCATGGCGAGCCCTGCGGGCGAACATTAACGAGCCATCCTTTGGTCGACCGCATCAGTTTTACCGGCGGACCGCATACCGCAAGACATGTTATCCGAAACTCTGCTGAAAATTTTGCGCAAGTGTCTCTCGAGTTAGGGGGGAAATCTCCGGTCATCGTTTTTGACGATGCAGATTTAGAAAGTGCCGTAAACGGTATTTTGCTTAGCATCTTCAGCGCCAGTGGTCAAAGTTGTGTTGCGGGATCACGACTCCTCCTTCAAGACTCAATTAAAGAAGAGGTCTTGGCGCGTGTGGTCGAAAAAGCTAAAAAAATCCGCATCGGTGACCCCTTAGATGACAACAGTCAAATGGGACCTCTGGCAACCGAGGCGCAACTGACGAATATTCAATCCACGCTTGTCGATGCGAGCGCCAATGGCGCGAAGATTCTATATGGTGGCGCCCGACCCCCGGGTCTGGATACCGGGTGGTATATCGAGCCCACCATTATCGACTGTCCAAGTCAGGAAATTGGTGTTGTCAGAAATGAACTGTTCGGGCCTGTGGTCAGCGCGTTGGCTTTTCGCTCTGAAGAGGAGGCACTCTCCATGGCAAACGACACTAGCTTTGGGCTCGCAAGCGGTATCTTCACGCGTGACGTCGGTCGGGCGTTAAGAGTCAGCAGTGCCATTCGGGCAGGCATTGTTTGGGTCAACACGTATCGCGTGGTCTCTCCCATTGCGCCCTTTGGCGGCTTCAAAGAAAGCGGCTTTGGTCGCGAATCGGGCATGGAGGCGATCTACGATTACACCCGACCGAAAACGGTTTGGCTCAATACTGCTTCTGAACCCATTGCAGACCCATTCGTGATGCAATAACTTCACCTGGGTCAACGTAAATCATCAGAAAATCCGATTAACCCCCGCATTTTCATCACGTTATTCACCATCCCGGTGATAGACTCCTATCGTTAATTTTTAATCTTAAAACTGCTATGAAATTCCAACTCTCTATCAACATGGAACGCATCACCCCTGACGTCGATATGCGCGAAGTCGAGAAACATACCCTCGAAATGGTGCAAATGGCCGACGAAGGTGGATTTCATATTGTTTGGGCCGCCGAGCACCACGCGCTTGAAATGACAATCGCGCCCAATCCTTTCCAGATTCTTACCTGGTGGGCATCGCATACGAACCGAATTCGACTTGGGACCGCCGTAGTTGTGGCGCCATATTGGCATCCCATTAATGTTGCCGGCGAAGCCGCACTTCTCGATTTATACAGTAACGGGCGACTGGAATTCGGAATCGGATCGGGCGCCTATCAGCGTGAGTTCGATCGGATGCATGCGGGACTCAAACAATCAGATGCCTGGCGATATATGCAAGAAATGTTGCCCGCCGTAAAAGCACTGTGGCAAGGTGATTACGCCCACGATGGAGACTACTGGCAATTTCCGGAAGCGACCTCAGTACCCAAGCCCTTGCAGCAGCCTCATCCGCCAATCTGGGTAGCAGCACGAGCCCCGATTACCTACGACTATGCGGTCAAACATGGATGCAACATCATGTCTTGGCCCCTGACGCGCCCGATTAGCGAATTAGAAACCTATCTCGAGAGATTACAAACCGCCCTGGATGATAATCCTGGCAAAGAACGTCCCATCTTCTCCGCGATGCGCCATACCTGCGTCTACGATGACAAGAAAGATCGTATGGTTCCGATTGAAGCCGCGCAACGACAACTCGCGCAATTTGAAAATCTATTTAAGAACTCAGGAGGGGTTAATAACGGCTTTCCGGCCATGATTGATCTCGAGACCGTTGCGAATCGCGACGAGTACCACCCGGACATGCTGCATGAAAATTTAATGTTTGGCACGCCCGCAGAAGTTATTGAAAAACTTCGTCTTTACGACAATTTGGGTGTGGATCAGTTCACCTATTACGCCAGCCTGGGTCTTGGTATGAAAGAGCAAAAACGCTCTCTTGAGTTATTTATTGATGAAGTGATGCCTGAGTTTTCTGAAAACTAAGTTCGGGTGTCTGGGCATCCCGTTGGGGATGCCCAGACACTAATCGCGCTATCGAATACCCAGCTTCTCCCGCGTTTCGTCGGTATCGCAAACCCGACCCCCTAAATCCTTGATGATTCGAACCGCTTTCTCAACGAGTTCGGCGTTGCTTGCCGGCACCCCTTTCTCAAGATAAAGATTATCTTCAAGACCAACCCTCACGTTGCCTCCTAGCAACATCGCCTGAGCTGCCATCGGCATTTGTGTTCGACTAATTCCAAATCCTGACCAAAAAGCATCTCCCGGCAATTGATTGACCATCGCCATCATCGTAGCCGGATCCGCGCCCGCCCCCCAGGGTATACCCAAACACACTTGGTACATCGCGGGCCCTTTAATAATGCCTTCGGCCACCATCTGATTTGCAAACCGCAGGTGGCCTAAATCAAACACTTCCATCTCGGGCTTGACCCCTATTTCGGCATAACGCGCTGCCATGGTCCTGAGCATATTCGGGGTTTGGACATACACATAATTTGCATTATCGAAATTGATCGTCCCACAGTCGAGCGTCGCAATATCCGGCCTTAATAACTCCACATGCGCCATTCGCTCGGAGGCGCTAATCAAATCCGTACCCTCTCCAGGCACATTTGGTTGATCGTCATCAACAATAAGATCCCCACCCATTCCTGCTGTCAAATTGATGAGTACATTTCGACCACTATCCCTTACAAGCTGAACGGTCTGTTTAAAAAGATTAATGTCCCGACTACCCTTCCCCGTCTCCGGATCACGGACATGTAAGTGCACAATCGATGCGCCTGCATCAGCCGCTTCGATAGCCGAATCTGCAATCTGCTCAGGGGTTACCGGAATGGCGGGGTGTTTATCGACTGTATCGCCAGCGCCAGTGACTGCGCATGTCACAACAACATCTGTATTCATTGGCATGTTTTATCTCCTTTGAAAATATTTTTTTGGATTGCCTGACTTAGACCATCTTGGGCCAACCATCCTCATCTTCCGAATACCAGTGCTCCTTAAGCACCTTTTGAATCTCAACAAGACACCGGTCGCGACGACGTTCCATTTCACTAAATACTCGATCGCCCGACTCATCTTCACAACCTTCCACAATTCGCCGTTTAAGTTCCTCTGTCAATTCTGGCGCCTTCATATGAGACCACGGTAGTTCTAGCGCCGGACCGAATTGTTCAATGGTATGACGCATACCGCCCGGTCCTCCACCCAGATGCCAGGCAAGAAAAGTGCCCATAAATGCCCAGCGTAACCCTGGCCCTCCGGTAACAGCCGCATCAATCTCGGCAACCGTCGCCACGCCCTGATCTATCAGGTGAAGCGCCTCTCGATAGAGCGACTCCTGTAATCGGTCCGCAATATAGGCTTCGATTTCCCGTCGGACATGCAACGGACGCATACCAATCGACCGGTAAAATGCACCGGCTCGACTCACAGCATCCGACGAAGTCTGCTCACTGCCCACTACCTCGACCAGCGGCAACAAATAAACAGGGGCAAAAGGATGTCCAATCAGAAGCCGCTCGGGATGCTTACACTGTGACTGTAGTCGACTGGGCAACAGGCCCGATGAGCTAGACGCAATCACAACGTCCGCTCTGACATTCTCGCTGATCTCCTGATGGATCGCTATCTTGAGATCTTCCCGCTCCGGAACATTTTCCTGCACAAAATCCGCTTGAGCCACTGCGGCTTCGATATTGTCTGCAAAACTTAACTGACCGGCCGATTCGGCAATAAGATCAGCCGCCTCCAGAATCGGCCATGCCTCGTCAATCATGCGTTCAACATAATCTCGAGACTCAGGACGAGGGTCAGTCACCACCACGTTTAGCCCATTCGCTAAACATCGTGTCGCCCAACCACCGCCGATAACGCCACCACCCACCAGTGCAATAGTTTTGATCTCTTGCTGTGTCACTTTTAACTTTCTCCCTATCGGAAATTTATTCCCCTTTAAAATTAGGCTTACGCTTCTCAACGAAGGCTTTTACCCCTTCCTTTGCATCTTCCGACCGAAGCATTTTCCGGTAGGTCGGCAAATCACCCGTGCGCATCGTCTGAAATGCCCCTTCAATTGTTTCACCTTCAATCGCGCGCAACACCTCTTTGATTGTTTGAACCGCGAGTGGCGCCGAATCAGCAATTTGCTGCGCCCACTGACGCGCCGTCTCCATTAGGTCCGCGCCCGGTACAACGGCATTCACAAGGCCATGCTGACAGGCCTCATCTGCCCACATCTGACGACCCAACAGCAACATTTCCATTGCCACGTTGTACGGCACACGGCGCGGCAATCTTTGAATCGCACCGGCATCTGGCACGATTCCGAGTGGCATCTCGGGAAGCTGGAAAAACACATGATCGGCGGCGATCACCAAGTCGCATGACATCGCCAGCTCGAAACCCCCGCCAATTGCGTGCCCATTGATCGCGGCAACAACCGGCTTATTAAGATTCCACATCTCTGTAAGACCGGCGAACCCGCCGGGCAGATCTGCATCGGCTTCCCACCAATTATCCAACTGCTGTTCGCCGCTATCTAATGCCTTTAGATCCCAGCCCGCAGAGAAAATTTTCTCCCCGCTAGCCGTCACTAATCCAACACGCAGCGAAGGGTCATCCCGCAACATCACAACCGCTTCATTGATACGGCGGCTAAGCTCGAAGTCGATCGCATTTACTTTTGGTCGATTCAGCTGAATTTCAAGGACTGCGTCATGTCGAGTGACGATCAATTCGTTAGTTCTGTCTTCCATATTGGTCTTGCTGTTTTAAATAACGGTATGTGATTAGGTATAGCGCAGAACATTATGGCAATCAGCCGTTCAAAGCAATATCATGTGAGCCTCTTATTTACCCAAATGCGCTAGGAGGGTCAGCAAATCCTGCGCGGACTATTTTTAACACGGATCAAAAATGGATATTGAGTTGACGAGCGAACAGCAGATGCTGACAGAATCGATCAAGGCATTCGTCACTGAGGAGCTAATTCCCCTGGAGGTAGCAGTCGAACGTGCCGGAGAAGTGAGCGCGGTGCAAGGCGAGAAGATTAAACAGAAAGCGCTGGATATGGGCTTTTATGCAGCCAATCTACCCGAGTCTGTGGGTGGAGGTGGCCTCGACTACACCAGCCTCGCCATTATGGAGCGTGAGTTTGGCAAAGTGTCCCATGCGCTACATGGATTCGCATGGCGCCCAACCGAACTCCTCATGGCCTGCAATGAGGCGCAAAAGAAGAAATACCTTGATCCCTGTGTCACCGGGGAAAAAGTCGAATGCTTTGCAATTACCGAGCCAGGTGCAGGTTCTGACATTATGTCGATGGCGACTCGTGCAACGCAGGACGGAGAAGACTGGGTGATTAACGGCGCTAAGCATTTTGTGAGCGGTCACATCGAACCGGACTTCGCAATTCTTTTCGCTGCCACCGGTGTTGACCAGACTGAACGAGGGCCTCGCAAAAGAGTCAGCGCATTTTTAGTCGACAAAGGACATCCAGGATTTGATATCACTCGGGGACCCCGGTGCGTCAGCCAGCGCGCTTACCTCAATTTTGTACTCTCTTTTAATGATTGCCGGGTTTCTCAATCCCAAATGCTGGGTGCAGAAGGCGAGGGATTAACGTTAGCCGATAAGTGGATCAAAATGGGTCGAGTCTGGGTGGGTGCTGGATGCTGCGGCCGAGCCGAACGCCTATTGGATCTCTCAGTTGAATGGGCGGCCAATCGAAAGCAATTCGGGCAAGCCATCGGAAAATTTCAAGGCACCTCTTTTAAACTCGCGGACATGGCGACCGAACTCCAAGCTGCGGATCTCATGGTCATGCATGCTGCAAAAAAAGCTGATGCCGGACTTATGACGCCAACAGACGCGGCCATGTGTAAGCTTTTTGCATCAGAAATGTTGCACCGCTTGGCCGATAACGCTGTTCAAATCCACGGCGGCATGGGACTGATGGAAGATCTTCCCATCGAACGACTGTGGCGAGATGCGCGACTCGAGCGCATCTGGGAAGGCACATCAGAAATCCAAAGACACATTATTAGTCGGTCGCTACTTCGACCTCTTGGCGCGTGAATCGTAATCAAAAAGAAAATCTGCGCAGGCTTCTAACGCCGCGGCACATTGCCTTCATTGGCGGCGAATCAGCGGTATTTGCCGCTCAGCAGTGTCAATCGGGCGGCTTCAAGGGGGAAATTTGGGGCGTTAACCCGAAACCGGGGCGTTTTGATTCACTACCATGCTATCTATCGGTAAGTGATCTACCCGAAGGACCCGATGCCACTTTTCTTGCGGTGCCCAGAAAAGTCGTGCCTCGGGTATTAACTGAGCTCAGGGAAAAAGGCAGTGGCGGTATCGTCTGCTACTCGGCTGGCTTTGGCGAACTGGGCTCGGACGGAGAACAGCTGGAAAAATCCCTCATCGCGGCCTGCGGTGATATGGCGCTCGCCGGACCGAATGTCTTCGGACTTTTGAACTACGTCACTAATGGCCACTTATGGCCGTTTAGTCACGGCGGTCAATCGGTCAAACGGGGGCCTGCGATCATCTCGCAATCAGGAATGCTATCGAGTTATCTTCTCACTAACCGCAGATCAGTGCGCTTCTCTTATGTCATCGGTGCCGGCAATCAATCCGTACTGGGCGTTGAAGATTATCTAGAGCACCTAGTCGATAACCCGGCCGTAAATGGCTTTGGGCTTTACATTGAGACGCTAAGAGATATTCCACGTTTTACTGAGGCCGCAAATCGCGCGCTTGAAAAAGGCATCCCGATCGTAGCCCTCAAAGTAGGAAAATCTGATCTGGCCGCTAAAACCGCATTAACGCATACAGGCTCTCTCGCTGGCGTTGACCATTACTATCAGGCACTTTTCGACCGGGTCGGCATTGCTCGTGTTTCAAGCCCTAGTCTGATGCTGGAAACCTTAAATATGCTCACGGTTGCGGGCGGTCCTTCGGGCAATCGCCTTGCCGCTTTTACCTGCTCAGGCGGTGATGTTGCGATGTTAGCTGACTCCGCAGATGAAGCGGGCCTTCATTTTCCGGAACCCGATGCTTTGACCCGATCACGATTGACAGAGTGCCTGCCTGACATCGCGACAGTAGGTAACCCGCTTGATTACACCACCCCTCTTTGGGGTCAGGAAGAAAAACTCGAGAGCGTTTTTGACGCAGCGCTGGAGCAGGGATATGACGCCGCGTTGCTTGTGCAGGACTATCCACCCGTCGAACTTGGATCCGATCGCCCCTACTATCAAGCGGATGCGATGGCCTTCATCCGAGCGACTCGGCGTGCAGGTATCCCAGCCGCAATCTGTGCGAGTCTTCCAGAAAATCTGGATAACGAAACACAACAAACGCTTACCGAAAATCAAATCGCACCGCTTCAAGGGATTTCTGAGGCCACTACTGCAATTGCGGCGGCTGCTGTTTTCGGACGAGCGCGGCAACGCTACCTCGATGGGAAAAAAAATCTTACGCTATCTTGCAATAGATCTGATCGGACACCCGCGCAGGTGCTGGACGAATGGCAGGGCAAATCTCTTTTAAAAAAGTTCAACATCCCAATCCCTAATGGCATTCTGAGTGACTCTATTCATGTCGGAAGAGACGGCACCAAAATTGGTTTTCCTGTTGTTTTAAAACTTGTTAATGCGCAACTGCCGCACAAAACTGAACATGACATTGTCCGACTCAATCTTCAAAATGAAGCAGACCTGAAACTGGCCGCACAAGATGTAATCTCTAACGGTGCAAAAGCCTTGGGCACGCCCGTCGAAGGCCAGATTCTTGTTGAAGAAATGGTGACAGATACGATCGCCGAGCTGTTGGTTGGCATCAAAAATGATCCGCAATTTGGCCTGATTATGACCATTGCGAGCGGTGGCACGCTGGTTGAGCTCTTGAACGACGCAAAAACGTTATTGCTCCCCGCTGATCGAGGGGAGATCTCCAATGCGCTTTCATCATTGAAAGTCATGAAGCTTTTAACGGGATATCGCGGTCGACCCATGGCCGATATCGAACTCATTTTGGATTGTCTCGAGGCGGTCAGCCTAATGGCGCAATCTCTTGCTGACTCGCTCAGTGAAATGGATATCAACCCGCTCCTTATTACTGCAGATCGGTGTGTGGCAGCGGATGCACTCGTTGCACTCTTCAAGCCTAACAGCGACATATCAACCTAGGCGATAAATCGAAAATGTTGGAAAAATCACTTTTGCTATTGGATTATGACGGCGTTATTGTGGATTCAGCCCAACCGGTTCTTGATGAGACGGCAGCCTTCTGTGCGATTCATCAGATATCTTTTAATCTAAATATTGAAGACTTCGACCGCCTCAATCCCGCCACCTTCACCATGTTAGCGAAAATATGCGGCATTCCCGATTCAAAACATCGTGATTACGCACAGTTTCTTTTTGACAGGCTTCAAAGCAAAGAAAGACGCATCCCCTTGTTCAATGGCATTAAGGATTTGATTCATGATCTCAGCCGTTATCACACGCTTTGCGTCGTCACGGCTAATCGCGCTGAAGTTGTTGAAAACCGTCTCACCCATGAGAAAATTCAAAACTGCATTGACATCTATTATGGAAGCGACCGGCCTGGGTCCAAAGCTGATCATATCCATCAAGCGCTTGATCACTACGCAATACCTGCAGCCAACGCCTGGATGATCGGAGATTCCGTGAGCGATATCGACGCTGCTAAACACGGAGGCGTTAACAGTGTGGCGGTCAGTTGGGGGTGGCAGTCGCGAAGTCTTTTGAGCTCGCATAGTCCTGACCTACTGTTTGACACGCCTCAAGAGATGCACACGTTCTTCAAGCCGAATTGAATCAGCGCTTGTTCACCACTTAATCATGAATACGCTCGCACACCTGTATCTATCAGGCGACGACCCCGATCTGCTGCTTGGAAACTTTATTGGAGACTCGGTTCGCGGAGATGATTTCTTACAGCTTGAATATCGCGTTCAGCAAGGTGTCCTGCTTCACCGGAGCATCGATCGCTTCACTGATCAGCACGCGGTTTTTAAGCACATTTGCTCAATGATGCGGGATGGTTTTAGCCGCTACGCTCCGGTCGTGGCCGACGTTTTTCTGGATCATTTTCTCGCCCGAGATTGGGAGCGCTTTAATGCCCTGTCTCTAAAAGAGTATGTCCAATGGGCGCAAGGCCTCCTCGCACCACGTATCGATAGATGTCCCGAGCGATCCAAAAGGTATTTTCACTACCTGAGCACAACGAATACGCTTATGCAGTATCAGTCAATAGACGGGATTTGCAATACGCTTTCGCAAATGTCCAAACGAACGCGTTTCAAGTCAGGAATGGAAAATGCGAAACCGGTATTAACAAATTGCTATAACGAGCTTGAAGAGAATTTTGAAATTTTTTTTCCGGAGGTGGTGAAATTCGCGTCGGCTTCAATATCCGATTTAACTTCACCAGTCCAGACATCCGCTAAATTAAATCACCCATCTGATGTGAACTACCGACACGTTTACAAGTAATCAATTTTTTATCTCTCATTTCTTCAGATCATCTTTCGTTTATCAAGCTAATCGACGCCACAAATCGACACTGCCTCTCAAGCCGATTGGTTTTAAATTACAGATGTTTCATACTTGTCTTATCCATTCATGCAACACATTAGGACATCAGCAATATGCGCTACCAGCCATTAGGTCACACGGGGATAGATGTTTCCATAATCTGCCTGGGTACCATGACATGGGGTGAGCAAAACACTCGACAGGAAGGGTTTGACCAGATGGACCATGCCCGGGAGAACGGTGTTAATTTTTTTGATACGGCCGAGATGTATCCCGTCGATGTACGGGCCGAGACCTACGGACATACCGAAAGTATCATTGGTGCCTGGATGTCTGAAAGAGCATGTCGGAAAGAAATTATCCTCGCCAGTAAGGTGTGCGGTCCCGGCAGACATCACGTCCGTGATGGAGATACACGATTTGATCGGAAGACTATTCATGAAGCGTGTGAAGGCAGCTTGGGTCGTCTTCAAACCGACTATATCGATCTATATCAACTTCATTGGCCAGACCGCGGCTGGACTGACTTTAAAAGTTTGGGGCAAACCGACTACATTGAAGACGTGGGCGCCAATCGTGATGAAACCATCGCTGCATTAAACGAGCTGGTTCAGGCCGGCAAGATCCGAAGTTGGGGTGTTTCAAACGAAAGCGCATGGGGGCTGATGGACTACATTCAAAGATCCGACGCCAACCTATCACCGCGACCCGTCGGCATTCAAAACGCGTATAGCCTTCTCAATCGAAAGTTTGAGTTAGCGCTTGCAGAGGTTGCCATTCGTGAAAATGTCGGCCTTCTCGCCTACGCCCCTATTGCAGCAGGCGTATTGACCGGAAAATATCTTAACGATGCCCGGCCCAAAGGCGCTCGCAATACGTTGTGGCCGTCAAATACCCGCTATTTTTCTGAACAATCAATCGCGGCGACTCGCGCTTATATCGAGCTTGCAGCTGAAATTGGGATTGCGCCCGAAGTCTTGGCTCATGCCTTCGTGCTCAATCAGAAATTTTTGACGGCCTCGATTGTCGGCGCCACCCAAATTTGGCATCTTGACCAGGCGTTTGCTGCATTGGATATCACGCTCGATAAACATAGCTGGGACCAGATTGACGCATTACACCGCAAGTTTCTTGTGCCAGCCCCCTGAAATCAGTTACGCATCTGGCGGGTACAACTCCCAGAATATCAACTGGGTTCGCATTGAGTAGCGATCAGTTGCAGCAGATCGTCAACCTGGGATTCGGTGGTATTCCATGCCGTAACGAAGCGTACTGCCTTGCCATCAAGCTCTTCATCATTAATAGAGAGATGTTGGGCCCAAAGCCTCTCAATTAAATCCATTGGAATTTTTACAAATACTTCGTTCGACTCGGTTGGATATGCCAATTCAAGACCCGGAAGTCTTGCCATCCCCTTGCTCAAGCGCTGCGCCATCGCATTGGCTTGACGCGCATTTCGCAACCAGACGTCGTTCGATAAATAACCGGTAAATTGCGATGAGATAAATCGACTTTTCGACACGAGCTGACCCGCACGCTTCTGAAGAAAGGGAAAGTCTCCGACCAGTTCTGGCTTAAAAAATACAACTGCCTCGGCCGCCAAACAGCCATTTTTTGTACCGCCAAAAGACAACACGTCGATACCCGCTTGCCAGGTCATCTGTGCCGGCGTTACCCCGAGCGTTGCTATGGCGTTTGCAAAGCGGGCACCATCCATGTGCATATGGAGACTATGCGCGTGTGCCACTGACGTAATCGACCGGATCTCGTCAAGCGAGTACACTGTTCCCGACTCACACGCCTGCGTAATACTGACGGTTGCGGGTTGTGCGTGATGAACATTCCCTGCGCCATAGATCGTTCGCTCAAGCGACTCTGCACTGATACGACCATTCTCGCCCGGTATATCAACAATCTTCGCACCTCCCGTGAACATCTCGGGCGCACCGCATTCGTCTGTATTGATATGCGCGAGTTCGTGACAATAAATTTTTCCGAACACGGGCGTCAATGTTGACAACGCTAACGCATTCGCTGCTGTGCCCGTTGTAAGCGGGAAAACCGTGACCGGCGTTTCGAAAATTTCTTGTAATCGAACAGTAAGTTCTTTGGTCCAAGGATCATCACCATACGATGGACTGTTGTCCTCATTGGCTTGAATCAGCGCATCCATAACCTCCGGGCACGCACCCGAAACGTTATCAGACATAAAGTTACTTTTTGAAGACATCGTACAGAATTCCTAAAATTGAAACCCGGAATTTAATCGATCACGATCAATTCCCGGTGAACATCGCAAAGACGCTCGCCGCCATTCTCTGACACCACAAAGGGCTCAGAAACGGCTGCGCCAATCGACTCTAGCCAGACTCCCGATTGAAAATGAAAGCACATACCGCTTTGCAGCACTGTTTTATCCCCGGGGCGAAGACTTGCCGTTCGCTCGCCCCAATCTGGCGGATAATTGACGCCAATCGAATAACCGACTCGACTTTCTTTCTGGTAACCGTTGCGATTAAGCACTTTCTGCCACACAGCCTCAACGGCTTCGCAGGTGACGCCTGGTCGCGCCACTTCTAACGCCGCATCAACACCTTCCACAATCGTCGCGGTTAATTTGGTGACATCCGCTGGCGGTCGTCCAAGATAAAGGGTTCTTGTCAACGGAGCCTGATAATGATGCCGCGCACCACCCAACTCCATCATCACCAACGTATCATTCGGCAAAGGGTGTTCCGACCACGTCAGGTGGGGCGTACTGGTGCCCTCACCGACCTGTATCAGGGGGCATAAACTTGAGTAATTTCCATATCGCCCCTCTACGCCCATAACCTGAGCGTGATAGACCTCTGCAATAATCTCGTATTCCGGCACCCCCGGCGCAACCTTTTCAATCGCCCGATTCATCACCGCGCTCACGGTTTGTCCGGCCTCACGCATATAAGCAAGCTCAGCATCTGATTTAACTAAACGCTCCCAATTCACTAACTGCTCTGTGTCATTAATTCTTGCATTGGGAAGCCCGTTTGAGAGATGCGCATGCGCGCGGGCGGTGTAGTAGTGGGCATCCAGCTCAACCCCGATCCGATCGCTTGCCCAGCCGCGCTCGGTAATCAGTGCCGCCAGATCATCATAGGGATGTTCAGTCGGGTGATGAATTAAGGTCTCGGAGAAAGTGGCGATGTTTTCAGGCGGCATATCGGTGGTGATATGTGCCGCTTTCGCGTCCTGCGGACGACCAAACCAAATAGGTGCCTCTTCTTCAAGGTGAAGCAAAACAGCTTGTGGCGTATAAAAAGACCAACCGTCAAATCCGGTCAGCCAATTCATATTCGCTGGGTCCTGGCAAATAATCAATTCAAAGCCTTTCGCTACCATGCTTTGCTTCGTCTGAGCAATTCGACGGTCATATTCAGATTTTGGGAACGGTTTCGTGTAATTCATATGTTCTCAGTAACGTTAGTTTGAGTCTCGTAAGGAATAATGCTTAATCGACGATGGTAGCAATAACTGCCAGAAAATCACCCGGACGAATTAAACAAGGAAAGTGTCTCCCCATAAAGATGCCGTCTACTTTTGACCGACATTCAACAGGCGCCGTACCCGTCCGGTCGGTGTCATGAATCACGGCCAGAATATCGCCCGCATTAATCTTTGCGCCAAGATCATGGCGCATCTCGATCAGTCCCCGATGCTCAGAAGTAATAAAACACTCGGGATTCATCGTATCGAGATTGACAGATGCTCCCCTCTCCACGTCACCCGCAAGAATGCCGGCATGCTTTAACACGTTTGAAATACCCCGTCGGGCAATATGCACACTCGTCGCGCTCGCAGAACCACCGCCACCCAACTCTGTGCTAACAAAAACCTTGCCCTGATTTTCGGCAGCGGTATCGTATAGGTGGACCGCATCGGGCTCAAGCAACATCAGCGTATATGGCGCATTAAATGCCTCCACCGCAGAAACACAGCGCGCCTGCTGGCTTTTGTCATCCAGGATATGTGCCGCTCCAAATGGCAAAAACTCCATCGTCTTGCCGCCTGAATGGATATCAACCACAACGTCAGCCATCGGCAGCAATGTTCGGGAAAAGAAATCCGCAATAATCTGCGTGATCGTGCCATCGGGATCACCCGGAAAAACCCTGTTCATATTCCCACCATCAATCCACGAGGTACGCTTGCCGGCAGTGAAAGCCGGGTAGTTCATTGCCGGCACCATAATGACGCGACCGCTGATGACATCTGCACTCAGCGAGTGCGTCATCCCCCAGAGTGCAATCGGCCCTTCGTATTCATCACCATGATTGGCGCCTGTGAGCAAAGCTGTTGGTCCGTCTCCGTTTTTAATTACCGTAATCGGCACCATTACGGCTCCCCAACCGGAGTCATCACCTGAATAGGGCACCTTTAGAAATCCATGCTGGACACCGTCCCGTTCAAAATCCACTGTTGGATGAATTGGGTTATCTCTCATTTTTGATTCCTATTTCTATAAAAAGCGATGGCTTAAACAAACAAGATCCTGACCATTTGCATCAAGCGGACTACCCATTCCGAACTGGTTCTGCGTCTTTTTCCTGATGGGCAAATATTGACGTGTACCCGTCTGACCAATCGGGCGGCATCGGCACAAGGAGTTCCTCATGATGTGCATAGCCTGGTTCCTTACCTCTCACTAACATGCCATAGCGTGAACTCGGGTAGGCCGGCGCCGTATAGGGAATCGCATCAGCCGCTGAATACGTAATCACCAATACCGGGCGACCTTTGCTACTGAGATTTGGTTTAGATCCGTGAATGGTACGGCTATGATGGACGCTCACCGTGCCGGCCGGACCTGTCAGTGCAATGGGTCCCTGCTCCGCCGTGGCCAAATCGCGCTCCCGAATTGCGCCCGTCCAGTTTCCCGAGTCGTCATAGTGCTCGAAAATAGGGCCAAGATGACTACCCGGATAAACTTCAAGAGGGCCCTGCGCAGCAGTGACGTCTTCAAGGAAAACGAGAAACTGCAAAGTCCCGGCGTGCGTATGCGGATAAAAAACAAGATCTTGATGCCTCTTGACCTCAGCGCCGCCACCCGCCCACTTATAGTTCAGCATGATTTCCCGAAAACGGACATTGGGACCCAGCAGATCAGCGGCAATATCCGGAATGACTGAGTCAGCACATATTCCCCAAAAGTCAGGATCGAGATCATCACAATAGGCCGCACGCCGTAATCGGGGATGATCTGCACTATGATCATGTTCGAGGTCAATCTCCTTTGAAGAAGCCGTTAATGTGCGCGTTGTTTCAACTATTCGCTTCGCAGCTCCACGAAGATG
>JADHSN010000021.1 GCA_016776875.1 Gammaproteobacteria bacterium
GCCGCCTTCGACATCATCAAGGTCACTGGTTATCTGCATAACCTGTCGCCAGACGAACCGCAGTAGCGGCCCACTCGACTGCCATTTTTTTTAATACCTCTCCAGTGTCATTTATCTGGCGGAACTTATCCCCCGTTAGGGTAAAAACACCCTCTCCCATAATGGTGCCCGTCAAACTATCCCGCGCCTTGGCCTCGACAACGAGAACCATTGACTTATTATCCAGGTCAGTTGCCTTCTTTACCGCGAATAAAACAGCAGAAACGGGAAGGATATTTCGGGGCTTGAAGCCTTCAGCCTCAACCGCCATACCCGTAATTGCGATACTGAATCGAAGCGTGTCCGGGCCCGCTTCATAAACCACGGGGAAGCGCTTCTTCGCCCGAGCCTTCAACTGGGAATCGATAAATTGCCGAGCTTGATAGAGGCGCTCCTCGGAAAGACTCTCACCACTCGGCTCATCAAATGCTGTTTGATAAATCATGACAGAGTCAATCATGATCTTTGAATATTGGCTCGCGTCGAAATCAGGATTTAGATAGCGATATAACGTCACGCCCTTGTCGGGATCATCAACCTTTTTCAACCGCTGATAGTCAGCGGAGGGCAAGAACCCGGTTTCTGCGGGCGCTTGTGCAAGCGCGCGGTAAGATGCTCCAAATAACATCGCAAAAAAAGAGACATAAAGTATCGCTCGAAATTTCATAAGATATCAATCCGAATAATAAAATTTTTCAGTACAATGAAGGTTTAGCTGTGACAAAGCTATCCTTTCAATCTTTTAAAAGAGAAATCAGGCTAGATGTATCCCAGCGGCCTCCGCCACTCGCCTGCACTTGACCATAAAATTGATCCACGAGGGCGGTTACCGGTAATCGCGAACCTCTTCGGCGCGCCTCGTCAAGACAGAGACCTAAATCTTTGCGCATCCAGTCAACCGCAAAACCAAAATCAAACTGATCATCTTTCATTGTGATTCCCCGGTTTTCCATCTGCCAAGACTGTGCGGCGCCTTTTGAGATCACGTTCAATACCTGTTCCATGTCAAGTCCACAGCGCCGACCAAAATCAATTCCCTCGGACAAACCTTGCACGAGTCCTGCGATACAAATTTGATTCACCATTTTGGTCAGCTGACCACTACCGACCGGCCCCATTAACCCAACCGCCCGCGCGTAGCTTTTGATCACAGACTGGGCGATTTCAAAAACCGCTGGGTCACCACCCACCATTACGGTTAGTACACCATTCTCCGCGCCTGCCTGGCCACCCGATACCGGCGCGTCCAAAAAATAAACCCCCTTCTCCTCGGCCTTAATCGACAATTCCCTGGCGACCTCAGCAGAGGCGGTGGTGTGATCAACAAAGATTGTGCCCGCCTCCATTGCGGAAAAAGCGCCTTCGGGTCCAGCGCTGATTTCGCGAACATCGTCATCATTTCCGACGCATGAAAAGACAATCTGCGCCCCAAGGGCTGCCTGCTGCGGGGTGGGTGCACGCTTTCCCCCATATTCCGCAATCCACTGATCCGCCTTCTCCGCCGTTCGGTTATAGACAGTGACATCAAAACCTTTTTTGAGTAGATGTCCGGCCATGGGATATCCCATTACACCCAAGCCAATAAATGCGGCTTTGGTAATATGATCCTTAGGGTTAACCTGCGTCATAAATCGAAATCCTCCGAAGGGTTCAAGCGTCTGTCACTACCGCATACAATACAGAAATGAATCTACATTCCACTATCATCAGAAGTGCCAGTCCCGACGATATTTCTGATATCGCCCAGTTTAACATTGCGATGGCCCAAGAGACTGAGGAACGTCAACTTGATCCAGAGACCATTCAATCTGGCGTGTCCGGCGTTATCCAAAATCACGCCCATGGATTTTATTTAATTGCAGAACGAGATCAGGTAGCTGTCGGCTCGTTACTGATTACGTTTGAATGGAGTGATTGGCGTAACGGCACGCTCTGGTGGATTCAAAGCGTTTATGTCAAACCTGAACATCGGCGGACGGGCGTTTTTAAGGCGCTTTATGACGCGGTTATTGCAAGGGCTCGAGCTGCTAAAAGTGTACGTGGCATTCGTCTTTATGTTGAACAGGAAAATCTGGACGCGCAATCTGTGTATCAAAAATTATCGATGCAAAAAACGCACTATCAAATGTTCGAGCGCATGCTCTAATTTTTAAATCACACAAATACTAGACATCATTAATGGAATCGTCTGAACAGAATCGATATAGCCGCCAAATCAAGCTACCTCAGGTTGGCGAGCAAGGGCAGGAACGTCTGCTCGATAGTCACGCTTTGATCATTGGTATGGGGGGATTAGGATCGCCTGTCGCACTTTATCTCGCAAGTGCCGGCATTGGGAGCATGACTATTTCCGATTTCGATCGTGTTGACGACTCAAATCTACAGCGCCAAATTATTCATACCGAGGCCACAATCGGGGAATTAAAAGCCACGTCAGCAAGAGCGTCGATTGCTCAAATTAACCCCCGATGTAACGTATCTGTAATCGACTATGAACTCGACGGAAAAGAGTTAATCGAGTGCATTCAATCTGCCGACGTGGTGCTCGACTGCACGGATAATTTTCCATCGCGATTTCAGATTAACGACGCATGCTTTGCAGCCGGGACGCCGCTTGTTTCAGGTGCGGCGATACGGTGGGAAGGCCAAATTGCGACCTTCAATCCGCGTGATAGTGGGTCTCCGTGCTATCGATGCCTTTACCCCGACACAGGGGTTGAGGGCGCCACCTGTGCAATGGAAGGCGTCATCGCGCCCATTGTGGGCGTAATTGGTACCCTCCAGGCGCTGGAGGCACTTAACGTTATCCTGCAGACAGGGGAGGGACTTTCAGGCCGGGTATTGGCTTTTGATGGTATTGCGATGGAGTGGCAATCAATCGCACTAGAACGAAATCAGGATTGCCCCACTTGCAGCAGTCGAGCTGAATTCATTTGACGATCAGTCGAGATGTTTACCCGCCAATGTGCGACATCTCTACTTTTGACTTGCCCGAATCTGGCATCGGTACGTTCATCCCCCGAAGTTCTGAGTACCGATCACTTCGCGCTTGCCAAATGTTCTTTATGGACTCAAGTAAATCAGAATCGCTCGCACCTGAGCGGACCAGCATTCGAAGATCGTGACCTTCGGTCGCGAATAAACAGGTATAAATTTTCCCAACGGCTGAAAGACGGGCGCGTGAGCAGTCCCCACAAAAAGACTCCGTCACAGACGTGATAAAACCAATCTCTCCTTGATCATCCCGGAAGCGCCATCGCTTAGCGACCTCGCCCTGATAATTCGGCGAGATCGGCTCGACCGGATACTTGGCGTCAATTTGGGAAATAAGCTCTCGCGCAGGGATCACATCGTCGAGATTCCAGCCGTTCGTCTCGCCAACATCCATATATTCAATAAATCTGACAATACATCCTGTCCCGCGAAAATAATCAACAAGATCAAGAACCGCATGTTCATTGAAACCCCGTCGAACAACGGCGTTTACTTTAATCTCTGAAAAGCCTGCCGACCGCGCGTTTTCGATACCGTCGAGCACACGTGACGCAGGATAGTCCACGTCATTGATCTGCTTGAACGTTTTATCATCAAGCGCATCCAGGCTCACTGTCAGTCGTCTAAGCCCTGCTTGCTTTAAAGCAAGGGCTCGACCTGCAGTTAACATCGAGCCGTTTGTTGTCAGGCTAATGTCTTCAATCCCACTAGTGGCATTCAACATCTCAATAAGATGCTCAAGATTTCGCCGAATCAAGGGCTCGCCACCCGTAATACGCACTTTTCGCATTCCAAGTGTTGCAAACGCCTGTGCGATCCGCGCGATCTCCTCAAGTGTCAGCAAGTCCTTTCGAGGAACAAAAGCATAACCAGGTCCAAACACTTCCCGAGGCATGCAGTAAACACAACGGAAATTACAACGATCCGTAACAGAGATTCTCAGATCCCTCAACGGACGACTAAACTGATCGGAAACAGAATCCATATTTTTCATCCTATCCATTCTATCACCCCCCACCGCGCTGAAAGGTAAGATCAAAACGAGCCTGAAACTGCGTTTGCTCGATATCTGTCAGCCCCTTATATCGAAAATTTGCGGGCGTATATGGAATGCGCATCAATGCAATACGGCGTTCACACTGCGCTTCCAACTCAATGTCGACTGTGCCACTTTTATACGCCAGTGTCGCGCCGTCCGCTCGAACCTCCGTGACCCAACCCTCAGGTAACTGCGCTAACGACCTAAAGAACATTGTATGGGTGACGCCCAACTCTCGTTTGATCTCGATTACCGGCACAAAGTGGAACCCCTGAATTTGATTTCAACCGCCTGCTACGGGTGGCCAGATTGCGAGGGTATCCCCGGATTCGAGTACATGATCCATTCGTTCAGCATCACTCAGATATTTGCCATTTACAAGGACAAGGTGGACCTCGGTAGAAGGCACCCTCTGTCGATCGATAAATTGATGTACGGTCTCACCAGGCTGAAGATCAATCGATGCCGCGTTTCTAACTGATCCAGCCGGAAGATACTGACTCAAGCCCGCAAATAATTTAAAGGTAATCTGCATTAACGCCGATAACACTCACGAGGATTTCAGGCTCGCTTCATTTGCGCCCAAATATGCATCTGCAATCTGGACGGGATTTGCAATGAGGCGATCTTTCCATGGGCCCAACGGTATTTTTGTTTCAATGAGTCCCCGCAACATCCCTAGATGCTGATGATACCCAACCGAATTGGCGCCAACGAGGATATCCTCTTTGAATTGCAGATTGATATATTGGAAGTTATCCTGATTAAACATCTCTGCGCTATCGCCTCCATCAACGCCCTCCCATGCACCGAATGAACACGTTACAAGGCCTAGGGTATCCAGAATATTCATATTCAGACTGCCTTTGTAAGGCAAATCATCATTGCTCACCATATTAGCAGCCGCTACCCGGCCATGCTCAGTCGCCGTAGGTTGCACCGCGTGAACCGCAGTCTCGCCCGTCGAGAAATCTAGCCCTTGCGCGCAATCTCCGGCGGCGTAGATGTCGGGCGCCGTTGTGCGCATGTGTTCATCAATCACAATCCCTTGATCAATTTTGATCTCGCAGCCCTGTAGATAACCCAGACGTGGCTTGACGCCTGTCGACACGATGACCACGTCAGCAGGGCAAGTCTCTCCACTCTCGAGGACTACATGCAATTCTTCAGGGGTCGATTCGATTGCCTTCACCTGTGTATTCGTATGGACGGACACACCTTTCGACTCACACCATGTCTGGAGCAGACCGCCCGCTTTTTCGCCGAGCATCCGCGGCACCATTCGCGGACCCATTTCGACTACGGTCAGATCAACCTCTCGTAACACCCAAGACTCCAGAATAATACAGCCGATAAAACCGGCGCCGACTTGAACTGCGCGAGCGCCTGGCTTTGCCAAGTCAATAATTCGCTCGGCGTCTTCCAGATGCCAGCACTGTTGCACACGGGGATCATCCATCCCCGGTACTGGCGGAATGATGGGCTCCGCCCCAGTCGCCAGCAACAACTTGTCGTATTGAATTTTTTCGCCCGAGGCCAAACTCAAACTATGATCTTCCGGCTGAACTGACACGACCTCGTCATGAAGATAATCAATTCCTTTTTCAGCATAGTGATTATCCGATCGCCTTAGGTACGTCCCTTTTTGCTCAACCTTGCCCGTCAAGAAATAAGGTATCGCCATTCGCGAATAAGGGGGTTGCGCCTGAGCGCCAATCATTGTGACTTTCGAGTCGGCATCTAGTTCTCGAATGTGCTCGGCAGCGGCAACAGCCGCCGGCCCCGCGCCTGCTATTACATAATGCATTTTTTTTTGCCCATCAGAAAAGTGAACCCCGGTGATCGCACGAATCACCGGGGAATCGCCTTAAGACTGAAAATTAAAGACCCAGTCGGCCTAATGTCTCTGCAGTCGGCTCTCCTGAAGCGCTCCAACCGCGACTTTCATAGTACTAAAGGCTCGCTGGTGCACGTGCCCGCACTTAGATCGACTCTCAAGATTTTTCCTGTCCAACTCATACTGCTATCCTCCTTCCTTAGTAAACGATTTAAATCGCAATTGATTTTTGACGACCCAACTTGGATCCAAAATTACTGTCTTGTCTATAAATTAAAATATTTTACTGGTGCGAGCGAGGCGCCCTAATCCTCCTACCAACAACCTCGTCGCTGCTTTTACGGATACCATCACCGTTTAAGCAATTCCTTCTTCGATGCCCGCGGCCAGAATCGCATTCCGCCGCATTTTGTCGTATCCGGTACTATCCTCCGCGACAAAAGACAAGGCCGTTGTTGGGCATGCTTCAACACACATCGGTTCGCCTCCGCATAAGTCGCACTTGGTCACAACGCCTGAATCAACGTCATAATTTATGGCACCAAAGGGGCAGGCGATCGTACACACTTTGCAGCCCACACAAACTTCAGCCGAAACTTCCTTTGCGCCTGTCGATGGATTGACGGTTATAGCCTCAACGGGACAAACCACCATGCACCAAGCGCCCTCACACTGTGTGCACGTGGAGGGAACATTGACAGTGCCCCCGTCAAAAATCGTGATATCCATCACCGACTTTGAAGGATTAAACGCACCAACCTTGCCATATGAGCACATCATTTCGCACTGGTGACAACCGGTACACGCATCTGCTTCCATGACCAATGCTTTATGCATATCGAATTCCTTTAAAATACACCCAAATTACCTGTCACAAGTCTGCGATATATCTTTTCGCCGACCCCAATATTGCCACTATATTACATTAGACGCGCTCAGTGAAATAGCCTCTGGGACGATACTAATCACAACATTATCGGTAGAAATTCCACATGGATTGCATGATTATTTTAGCTAACCACTCACGCCATTCCATAAACGTTTTAGAGCCTTGAACACTTTCAGGATAGGTGAAAATGGTAAATACAAAGAAAATGATCTTAATGGCCCTGAAGCTGCTGATTGTGGCGGCCCTCTTCGGGATTATTTTCTACAATATCAGCTGGATTGATACGGTCACGCATACCGATCTAAACGGGCATATCAATAAGCGCGAAGGTGTCGTCATCGGACCCTGGGATCAAAATCAAATCCAGTTTCAATTTAAGGATACTGAACAAGACGTTTCGATCAAAAAGGGAGTTCAGGCCAACGGCTCTACACTCTCCGTTTCACCCGGTCTGCCGACTTATGTCCGGAATCTAGATGGTCCTCTGTTCACCGCGGGCGCCTTTTTGTTTTTTCTTTTTTTCGTGACTATTAATTCAAGATGGTGGTTTTTACTCCGCGCCAACGGATTAAACGTGCGATTCCTTGAGGCGCAGAAATTTGGGTGGATCGGACTTTTTTTTAGCAACGCGCTACCGGGCGCCACAGGCGGAGATGTTATTAAAGCGGTTTACATTGCCCGACACTGCTCCGGCGATAAAGTGCGCGCTATTGTCTCGATATTTGTGGATCGAGTGATTGGGGTTGTATCTCTACTTTTCGTAGGCTGTATAGCCAGTCTTATGGCGATGGATCGCTTCCCTGTGTTTGCCAGCACAATCTGGCTTACCGGTATCGGTGTCTTATTTTTCTGTTTTTTATTAGTGAGTCCTAGCCTGCGAAAATTGATCCGATTTGACGCCATCGTGTCATGGCTTCCGCAGAAAATTGGTAAAATTATCAATGAACTTGATCAGGCGATCCTTTACTATCGTGCACATCTAACGGGAATCGGCCTTTGGATTCTCGCGAGCCCGCTGATCTACACATTGTTTATTGGTAGTTTTTACCTGATGTCAGAGAGTCTCGGAGTCGGCATTTCGCTCAAAGATTTATTTTTTATTGTGCCCGTAGCATCAGTTATTCAGGGAATTCCGATTGCGCCCGCAGGCTGGGGTATCGGGGAAGCTGCCTACGGCGCACTCATCGGAAAATTTGGAGCTGCCAGCCTTCCGGAAACCGTCGACGCCGAACAGATTATGAGAACCCGTGGCGTCGCGCTTTCAATTTTGTATCGAATTCATGTCGTCGCGTGGTCGCTTCTGGGCGGGCTTTTGGTATTACTTGATAGAAAGCGTGAATTTGAAAACTCGCCTAAAGCGCCTCAATAAATCCAAACGAGAGCAACATCTTGACCGTATCTGACTCCTATCCTCACTTCGCGACCCGGCCGAAGCCGCACGCAGACGGCACGCTATCAGTGACGATTACGCATCTAGAAATGAAGCGGGCTCCATCGGGGCGCGCACTTGAATCTCCAGGTAGCGGGCTTGCGATTCTTCGAATCAAGCGCCCTACCACTCCTTTTTATCGTTTCCTTTACAACCAAGTCGGTGCACGATGGCTATGGTACGAACGACGCGCAATGTCTGATAAAACGCTAAATGAAATTTTGAGTCACGAGAAGAACCATGTTTACGTCTTGTATCATGAGGGTGATCCCGCGGGTTTCGTGGAACTAAATCACCGGGATCAAAATGAAACCGAGTTGGCCTATTTTGGTCTTTTACCGGCGCATATCGGAAAACGATTGGGGCCCTGGTTTCTGGATTGGGCGGTTCGAACCGCTTGGCATACCCGTCCCAAACGACTCATCGTCAATACCTGCAACCTGGATCATCCCAAAGCCATCATCGTCTACCAACGAGCAGGCTTCAGGCCCTATCAACAAGAAGAGAAAACGATATCAGACCCACGTCAATCGTCACTATGGAACACACCACCCGAGTAAAGGAAATCAATGAAACTGGAGATCATTTCACCACTGAAAAATTCAGATAGCGACGTTCCCGTCAGGAGACTTCTGCCTGATCTCCTCTGCGGCTCAGCCACTCCTTTCGGTCTGGTGATCGTTTGCGTGCAAGCAGGAGATCAAGCATTGAGTCGGTCTTGTTGCCAGCATCCAGGCTGAGCTCAATGAGTCTTCGCGAGCTTGCATCCATGGTCGTTTCTCGCAATTGCGCAGGGTTCATCTCGCCTAATCCCTTAAATCGCTGAACATTGACCGCACCCCTAATTTTTTCATTTTTTATCCTCTCAAGCGCCAGCTCTTTTTCAGCATCATCAAGCGCATAAGCCACATGTTTGCCCACGTCAATTCGATAAAGAGGCGGCATTGACACGCAGATTCGACCCGTTTCTACAAGCGGTCTGAAATGCCGGACGAAAAGCGCGCACAACAAAGTCGCAATATGCGCCCCATCGGAATCGGCATCAGCAAGGATGCAAACCCGCCCGTAACGGAGCCCGGATGTATCTGTCGAGCCCGGATCAACCCCTAAGGCAACTGCGATATCATGAACAGACTGTGATCCGAGCACTTCTGCGGAATCAACTTCCCAGGTATTCAAAATTTTTCCCCTCAGGGGCAGGATCGCCTGAAACTCCCGATCCCGCGCCTGCTTGGCTGAGCCACCAGCAGAATCACCTTCAACCAGAAAAATTTCTGTCCTCTCCAAATCTTCACTGGTGCAATCTGCGAGTTTGCCGGGCAGCGTCGGTCCCGTCGTCGCCTTCTTCCGCTCAACCTGTCTCGCGGATCGCATCCGTAATTGCGCGCTTTCGATTGCAAGATTTGCGATCTGTTCTCCTTTTTCGGAATTTTGGTTAAGCCAAAGACTAAATTGATCCTTAACCACGGCGGCCGTGACTGATGCGGCATCACGAGACGAAAGACGGTCTTTGGTTTGGCCACTAAACTGAGGGTCTTTCATTCGCAGCGATAATACATAGGCGCACTTCTGCCAGACATCTTCAGGTGCGATCTTTACGCCACGAGGAACCAGAGAACGAAACTCGCAGAATTCACGAATGGCCTCAGTCAGTCCAGTTCGAAATCCACTGACATGACTTCCCCCTTGGGTGGTCGGGATCAAATTGACATAGCTTTCCTCAAATCGGTCCGATCCCTCGCTAAACCAAGTTAGCGCCCAATCAACCTGCTGCTCTTTTTGCATGACATGCCCAACATGGGGCGGGTCTGGCACCAGCGCCGAACTGCCGAGTTGAGTCACCAAATAATCGAGCAGTCCATCCTCGTATTCCCAGCTTTCATCATTTTTCTTGTTCCCCTGATCGAAAAAGTCGATTCGGAGGCCCGAACAGAGGACTGCTTTTGCGCGAAGCAGTCTTTTCAGGCGCGAAACTGAGATCGACGGAGAATCAAAAAAGATCGGATCTGGCCAAAATTGAATCGTGGTGCCTGTATTTCGGGCGCCTACCTTTCCAACAGGCTTTAGCGGCCCTGTCGGCACACCATCTCGAAAACGCATCGCGAACTCTTTGCCATTTCGCTTCACCTTCACCTCGAGACTGCTCGATAGTGCGTTCACCACCGATACGCCGACTCCGTGAAGACCGCCGGAAAAAGCATAGGATTTATCCGAAAACTTTCCACCTGCATGGAGTCTCGTCAAAATGACTTCAACCGCGCTGACCTTCTCCCCTTTATGTTGATCGACCGGCATGCCCCGACCATCATCTGAAACCGAGACAGAATCGTCTTTATGCAGGGTAACTGAAATTCGTCGCGCGTAACCGCCGATGGCTTCATCGACACTGTTGTCCACCACCTCCTGAACGAGGTGATTGGGTCGATCGGTCTGGGTATACATTCCGGGGCGTTTGCGCACCGGCTGTAGCCCTGTTAAGACTTCAATCGCAGAAGCGTCGTAATTTGCCGCCATGAATTAAATACGCAGGTCTAGGATGCGGGCAATCATACACGAACCGCTCTTTGTTTTAGAGCATTTAAAAGGGGTATTATTGGCATCCGTCACAGATTTTCGGAACTCTGTAACGCTGCGCCAGTGCTGAGATAAAATTTACCTGATTTAAACGAGTTGCAGCACTTTGTTCATCGACAAACGAGACTTGACCATGGCCAAACAAACCTCATCACGGGTTGGTGATTTTGAAAAATCCTTAACGGAACTCGAGAAGATCGTCGAGCGCATGGAGGACGGCGAACAATCTCTAGAAGTGTCTCTCAAAGATTTTGAGCGCGGGATGACGCTCGTGCGACAGTGTCGAGACAGTCTTGTAAGTGCTGAGGCCAAAGTCCAGCAACTCATCGAGAAAAATGGGAAACTGGAATCAGTTTCTCTTGATTCAGATAAAACATAATCGTGGACCATGACCTCAGCGCAAATTGGTCACGTTGGCGGGAGCGCGTAGATGACCAGCTCAACGAGCTGATCCCCCAGGCCCATATATCCCCTGTCACTCTGCACGAAGCGATGCGTTATGCCAGTATCGGAGCAGGTAAACGCTACCGTGCTGCTCTGGTTTATGCTACCGGACAAGCCTTGGGAGCTGAGGACGCCCAGCTTGATAACGCCGCCTGTGCGGTGGAGCTTACTCATGCATTCTCTTTGGTTCACGACGACTTACCCGCGATGGATGACGATGATCTAAGGCGAGGTAAGCCATCGTGCCATCGCGCTTTTGACGAGGCAACTGCGATTCTTGCGGGTGATGCACTCCAGACGCTAGCCTTCGAAGTGCTAAGCGCAAAAAATGACAATAAGCGCTTTATCGAAAATCAACTGGAAATGATTCGAACTTTGGCCATTGCGACTGGATCACTCGGTCTCGCAGGTGGGCAGGTTATTGATTTAAGCCTAGTCTCCCAATCGGCGAAGACGGATACGCTGAAAACAATGCACCAAATGAAAACGGGCGCGCTCATTGAAGCATCCGTTCAACTCGGCGGCCTAAGCGCATTTGCTGACTCAAAACAGCTTGAACGACTGCGCCACTTTTCAAGACCGCTCGGGCTGGCATTCCAAGTTGTTGATGATATTTTAGACGGCACGGCGGATACCGCAACGCTGGGGAAGCCCGCGGGCGCTGATCAGGAGAAAATGAAACCCACCTATCTCAGTCTTATGGGCGAAACCGCTGCGAGGCGCTATGCCAAAGAGCTTATTGATAATGCAATTCAGGCGCTTGACGAGGCTAATCTTGAAGGTAGACTGCTTACCGCGCTGGCTAAGTTCACTTTAGAACGATCGTTCTAGCGGTACTGTTGCAGAATTAATCTTCGTCTTCATACTTTTACCTGACGACTTTCAGCCCTATGCCTTCCAAACAATCCAGCTCTTTCCTCAATCAGATTGATGCGCCGGCTGACCTACGCGCGCTGCCGACAAAGGCGTTAGAGCCTCTAGCTGATGAACTCAGAGAGTATTTAATCGATATTGTTTCCGAGACGGGTGGACACCTCGCGCCTGGCCTTGGCACCGTCGAACTTGCGATCGCACTGCACTATGTGTTCAACACACCTGTCGATAAATTGGTATGGGACATCGGTCACCAAGCCTATCCCCACAAAATTCTCACGGGTCGGCGAGAACAAATGCAGACCATTCGAAAAGCGGGTGGACTATCCGGCTTCCTGAAACGAACAGAAAGCGAGTTTGATAGTTTCGGCGCGGGTCATTCGAGCACGTCGATTAGTGCCGCTCTCGGGATGGCAATCGCCGCAAAAATAAAGGGGGAATCAAACCAGGTCGTCGCCATTATTGGCGACGGTGCGCTTACCGCGGGTCAAGCCATGGAGGCGCTCAATAATGCTGGCGATCTCGACGCCAATTTACTCGTGGTTCTGAATGACAATGAAATGTCGATCTCAAGAAACGTCGGCGCGCTATCGAATTATCTCGCTCGAATTCTATCCGGCCGAGCTTACACATCGGCTCGTGAAGGAAGCAAAACCGTGCTCGGCACTGTGCCGCCGGTGCAAGCTTTTGCTCGCCGATGGGAAGAACACCTGAAAGGCATGGTCATGCCAAGCACGTTATTTGAAGAGCTTGGTTTTAACTATATTGGGCCAATCAATGGGCATGATATTCATACGCTCGTTACGACTCTGAATAACATGAAATCGATGACCGGGCCGCGTTTTCTCCATATCGCCACTCAAAAAGGTAAAGGCTTTAAACCTGCTGAGGGCGAGCCCATCGCCTATCATGGCATTGGGCCTTTTAATCCGGACACCGGAAAAGTTGAAAAAAAGCTTAGTCAAAGAACATATACCCAGGTTTTTGGTGACTGGCTCTGCGATATGGCAGCAGAAGACAACCGACTCATCGGAATAACACCAGCGATGCGCGAGGGATCAGGGCTTGTTCGATTTGCCGAGCAATATCCTGATCGATATTTTGACGTCGGTATTGCTGAGCAACATGCCCTCACATTTGCAGCAGGAGCCGCATGCGACGGACTCAAGCCCGTCGTAGCGATTTACTCGACTTTTCTACAACGCGCTTACGATCAATTGATTCACGACATTAGCGTTCAGAATCTTGATGTCACTTTTGGTATTGATCGCTCGGGAATTGTTGGGGCAGATGGCCCGACTCATCAAGGTGCTTTTGATTTGAGTTTCTTGCGTTGCGTGCCTAACATGGTTCTGCTCGCACCCTCTAACGAATCAGAATGTCGCGATATGTTATACACCGCTTTCCTTTATAGCGGTCCGGCCGCGGTTAGGTATCCCCGTGGATCCGGGCCCGGTGAAGTTGAATCTAAAAAAATGCAGGCTATTCCCATTGGGAAAGGTGTGGTGAAACAATCCGGTTCCCGTGTCGCTTTGCTTGCGTTTGGCACAATGGTCAATCCTGCTCTTGCAGCAGGCGTCGAACTAGATGCGACTGTGGTCAACATGAGGAGCGTGAAGCCCCTGGACAACGAACTCATTCTGGAGATGGCCGAGTCTCATGAGATCGTTGTTTCGATAGAGGAAAATACCATTAGGGGTGGCGCGGGCGCAGGTATCGCTGAGGTGTTGTCGGCAGCCGGATGTACCACCCCATTTCTCATCTTGGGACTGCCTGATCATCATGTCGATCAAGGTGAGACGGGGCCAGTCCTTTCCGATTTGGGCCTAGATGCAGCCGGAATCGTTGCCTCTGTTAGAAAAAGAATGGCGCTAAAGACACCGGCTTCACACTGAATTGTTTGTTTTTCAGATAAAATCCGTAAAATCCACCACCTATTTTTTTGAGACCTCACATGCTCGAAACAGAAACCGAATCTCACAACGTGAATGAAATCGAAGACGTCCAGGGGAGCCCTGACACTCGAAATATCACTATCGACAAAGTCGGTGTAAAAGATCTCCGTCATCCGGTCCGTATTCAGGATCGGAGTGGCCATGACCAGCACACGGTTGCTAACTTCAGTATGTATGTTGAACTGCCCCATAATTTCAAGGGGACCCACATGTCACGATTTGTTGAGATACTGAGTCGTCATGAAAGAGAAATATCTGTTCAATCTTTTCGCTCAATGTTGCAGGAAACTCGTGATCACCTGGATGCCGGCACGAGTCATATCGAAATGGCGTTTCCATTTTTCCTCGAAAAAGCAGCGCCCATAACAGGCGTCAAAAGTTTAATGGACTACCAGGTGACTTTCGTGGGCGAGGCAATTGATGATGAGGTCTCGACAGAGGTTCGAGTCGTCGTGCCAGTCACCAGCTTGTGCCCATGTTCAAAGAAAATTTCTCAGTATGGTGCTCACAACCAACGATCTCACGTCACGGTGGCGGTAAAATCCAAGGCGTTCATTTGGATTGAAGAAATCATCGATATTGTGGAGCAGGAAGCCAGCTGTGAACTCTACGGACTATTAAAGCGTCCTGATGAAAAATATGTCACTGAAAGAGCTTACGAGAATCCCAAGTTCGTTGAGGACATGGTGCGCGATGTGGCCGGAAGACTCAACAGCGATGATCGCATTCTGAAGTACACCGTCGAGGCTGAAAACTTCGAATCAATCCATAATCATTCAGCTTACGCGCAGATCAATTTTTCTCGCGATCTCTAACTACTTTATAAAATAATCGGATTGCTTTTTTGTCAGCTGTTTGGCGTTACGATCGATTCAGAAATTAACTGATCGGCCTTGGCCACGTGTCCGAGAGGCGATAGCCAGAGGGCCAAGGATCCCTTGGATCCATCATGTGTTGGTGCGTGCCGGTGATCCAGGCGCGACCTGCAACAGACGGTACGATCGCAGATTTTCCATTTGCTAACCGAGTCACTTCCTCGATTTGGCAATTAAATTCAGAATTAATCACTGATTCACCTACAAATCTATCTCCCGGCATCAGCAATCCACGCTCATGCAACACTGCCATCCTCGCACTACAGCCAGTGCCACAGGGTGAGCGGTCCAGTTTACCCGGCTGAATAACGACGGTATTCCGACCCCTGACTTGCCCTCCTTCTCGCGTAGTCGGGCGAGTGAGCATACAAAAAGAAAGGTGCGACCAGTTCTTATTCTCGGGGTGCGAAAAACCAATTTGCTCATTGGCCGCTCTTATAATCTTCTGCCCAGACGCGACCATATCACTCGCCTCATCCGGTGAAACTGAAAAGCCAATTGACTCGGCATCAACTAAACAAAAACTATCCCCTCCGTAAGCGGTATCGACCGAAATTGACCCGAGCCCTTCCACTTCGATCACTTGATCGAGCTTGTCGACGAATGATGGGACGTTAGTAAATTGAACCGACGTCACAACGCCATCTGAACAAAATGCCTTAGCTTTTACCAATCCTCCGGGCGCTTCTAATAGCACCTCAGTTACCGGCTCTTGCATCGGTAAAATTCCAGTCTCCAGAAGCACGGTTGTGACGCAAATCGCATTTGATCCGGACATCGGGGGGAAAAATGCGGCCTCCATGATAATAAACGCAGCGTCGGCTCGAGGATCCACGGGCGGAACCAAGAGATTCGCATGGCGAAAAATTCCGCCTCGGGGCTCATTGAGCAAGAAATCCCGTAAATCTCCCTGCTGCTCCAGTGCGCGAGATTGGGCCCACAAAGTATCACCCTTTGGTGGGGACACACCTCCGACAATTACATCTCCAGGCTCCCCTTCTGCGTGACAACTAACAACCTGGATGTTTCTAGAGCTGCGCATGACAGTGACTCCTTTTTAGTAGCATGCAATCTGAACCGACGTATCAGACTAAAGGGGGCTCAAACGTTTGATCTGCCCACCAACCTTGATCGGGACCTTGCCATTGAAAACGGGTTAGATCGATACGACCATTTGAATCAAACTGTATCCCTTCATCCTCAAGCAACCGCTGCTGCTCAGGATCAACCGACCCACCGGAGCGCATACTGATCTGGCCTCGGCTGTTGATTATACGATGCCACGGCACTGATTCAGCGGGAGCAGCCGCCATCGCGTAACCGGCCTGCCTCGCCGAACATCCCACTAATTTTGCGATCTGTCCGTAGGTTGCCACTGTGCCCCGTGGTACTTCCATGACCAACGCATAGATTCGCTGATAGACCCCGGGCACTTTGCAGTATCAGGATCAGCCGATTAGGCGATCACTTCCAACCCGCTATCGCCAAATAGTATCTTAGCGAGCGTAACGATCGGCACCTCAAGATCTGCCAATGCCGCGCGGCCGCCCTCAGAAGGTTTTTCAATTGCACATCCGATCCCGCAAAGTTGTGCCCGGCTCTCATCAACCAGCGATGACAGCGCGCGTAACGTTGCCCCCGTTGCCAAGAAATCATCTATCACCAAGACTTGATCGGTCGGGCCGAGGAAACGTCGATCAACCATCAGATCTGAAACCGTTCCGCGTGTTCGGCTCACGGTTTCTGCTACATAATAAGTCCCCGTCATCGTGTGTGATTGGCTTTTCCGCGCATATATCAACTGCGCACCAAACTGCTTTGCCACCTGAAGCGCAACCGGAATACCGCTCACCTCGGCCGTGAGCACTCGAGTAATATCACTGATACCCTGATTCCGGAAACGGGCTTCCATTTCGGCGGCCATTCGCTCAGTGATCGCGGGATCAACTTGATGATTTAGAAAACTATCCACTTTGACGATGCCGCCACCGATATGCTCACCCTCGTTTTTAATTCTTTCAATTAGCTCTTGCATAATTTAACTTTAGCGCTCGGTTTTTTAATTAGCATTAGAAAAGTGACACAAACATAACGACCTTACACCGGCGGTGTGAGGCGCGCTAAAAGATGTTCCAAGGCTGTCTCGATCAGCTTTAATTCAGATGGGCTGGATAAACGATGGTCTCCATCTTTAATTAACTGCACATTAACATCCTGACTCTCTAACGCATCAGCAAGATGCAAAGCTGTTTCCCATGGTACCTCAGCATCTTTGCAGCCCTGAATCAAGGTCACGGGCAGGTTGATCGGCAAAGGCTTATCCAGAACGCAACAAGACTCTCCATCATCGATGAATGCCTGAGTAAGATCAAATCCCTCCGGATCATACTCACTTGATAGCCTTATCTTTCCCGTCTCTTGCAAAGACACTTTTTGGGTTGCCGTTAACTCTTGAGAAATCAGATTTCGCGTAAAGTCAGGTGCGGCGGCAATCCCAATCAATCCTTTGACTTGTTGAGAAATCGCAAGAGCCACCCTCAGCATGATCCAGCCACCCATGCTTGATCCAACTAGCACACAAGGTTCTGTGTCGATTTCCCGGAGGACCGTTAAGGTGTCAGCAGTCCATCGACTAATTGATCCTTGCTCAAAAACTCCTTCAGATTTTCCATGGGCCGAGTAATCAAGTCTCAAAAAAGCACGTCCCTTAGATTCACACCACTTTGCCAAGTATTGCGCTTTCAATCCTTCCATGTCGGATCTGAACCCGCCGAGAAATATTACCCATGGCTTTAACCCCGGCTGTTTCTGATACGCGAGCAAACAGCCGTCTTCGGATCGAACCCATTCCAGACTGTTCTCTTGAGGTTGCGGCATGTGTTTTGAATCCTCTTGACAAAGCCGGATAAGGGAAAGGCTTATTAGACCCGAATAGAAGGGTAAATCTAGCAAAAAGCCACTTCTAAACCTTTTTGGCTTGCCCAATATTCTAGTGACCGGAATACTCGCCGTGCATTTTTCGATAATTAGATTGACGTTTACGTAAACGTCAATCTAGAATTGCGCATTCAATCTAAAAGTACCCACCTATGGCCTCCCCCAACGCATCCGGACTTCACTTTTCGCATGGAGAGTCAGTCGATCTTCTGCGCAAAACCGTAGCTGACTTTGCCGCTACGGAAATCGCCCCTCGCGCCCATCAAATTGATAAAGATAATACGTTCCCTTCAGACTTGTGGAGAAAATTGGGCGAACTAGGGCTGCTTGGGGTCACGATTGATCCTCAATTTGGCGGCGCCGGCATGGGCTATCTAGAACATACCATTGCGATGGAAGAGATCAGTCGGGCATCGGGTTCTGTTGGGCTATCCTACGGCGCTCACTCGAATCTGTGTATCAATCAAATATTCAGAAACGGATCTGAAAGTCAAAAAGAAAAGTATCTTCCTACCCTTATTCAGGGAACGCACGTAGGCGCACTTGCAATGAGCGAGCATAGTGCAGGCTCTGATGTGGTTAGCATGCGTTTACGGGCCGACAAGCAAGGTGATCGTTTTATCCTAAATGGGACTAAGATGTGGATTACCAATGGTCCTGACGCAGATACGCTGGTGGTCTATGCGAAAACTGATCTAGAGGCGGGGTCACGCGGCATAACCGCTTTCATTATTGAAAAAGAATTTTCTGGTTTTTCAGTGGGTCCTAAACTCGATAAGTTGGGTATGCGCGGATCAAACACCTGTGAATTAATCTTTAAGGACTGCGAAGTACCGGAGACCCAAATATTAGGGGTCGAGAATGCGGGTGTTGGCGTTCTTATGAGTGGTCTGGATTACGAACGTGTTGTGCTATCGGGAGGGCCGCTTGGCCTGATGCAAGCCTGTTTAGATATTGTCCTACCTTATGTCCATGATCGCGAGCAGTTTGGAGAGCCGATTGGCAGCTTTCAAATGATTCAGGCAAAACTAGCCGATATGTACACCGAACTTAACGCATGCCGCGCGTACGTTTATGCCGTCGCGAGTGCATGTGACGCTGGCGAAACGACAAGAAAAGATGCGGCGGGTGCTATTCTTTATAGTGCCGAGCGAGCTACGCAGATGGCACTGCAGGCTATTCAAGTACTGGGCGGCTCAGGATACGTCAATGAGCAAGGCACAGGACGAATTTTAAGAGATGCAAAACTATATGAAATCGGCGCAGGCACAAGCGAGATTAGAAGAATGCTAATCGCCCGAGAACTTTTCAACGAAAGCTTGTAGGAAACAACACCATGCAAGATGATCCTATTGTTATCACTGGCGCTGCCCGGACTCCGATTGGATCCTTCCAGGGCGTACTCTCAGATGTCTCTGCCACTAACCTTGGCGCCACCGCGATTGCCGCCGCAATCGAACGTTCGGCTATTGCACCTGAATCAGTCGAGGAAGTCATTATGGGTTGTGTATTGCCTGCGGGCTTGCGCCAAGCTCCTGCCAGACAGGCAGCTCTCGGCGGAGGCTTACCGCTTGGGACACCGTGCACAACGATTAACAAAATGTGCGGCTCTGGAATGAAAGCCGCCATGCTAGGCCATGATCTGATCATGTCCGGTAGCGCCGAGATTACCGTCACAGGGGGTTTAGAGAGCATGAGTCGCGCCCCGTATCTTCTCCAGAAAGCCCGGTCAGGTTATCGACTTGGTAACAGCGAAATCCTGGATCACATGTTTATTGATGGCCTCGAGGACGCTTATGAGCCAGGAAAGCTGATGGGTCATTTTGCAGAAGACTGCGCCCAACGGTATAACTTTAGTCGAGAGGACCAAGATAGTTTTGCGATCGAATCACTGACACGGGCAACCGAGGCTATCGAAAACGGCGCTTTCCGTCGTGAGGTCACGCCCGTATCGGTAACCAATCGGAATGGAACCATTTCCGTTGACACCGATCAGCAGCCACTCACCGCAAATATCGAAAAAATTCCATCGTTAAAGCCTGCATTCCGAAAAGACGGTAGCGTGACGGCAGCAAATTCAAGCTCAATCTCTGATGGCGCGGCTGCCCTGGTTATGATGAAACTATCTCATGCAGAACGCGGTGGCCATGTGCCGCTCGCTCGAGTCTGGGGACACTCAAGCTTTGCGCAAGAGCCTGGGCTGTTTACCACGGCCCCC
>JADHSN010000022.1 GCA_016776875.1 Gammaproteobacteria bacterium
CATTTCAGGAAGTGGATACTGTTGGCATTACGCGACCTTGCGTAAAACATAATTTTTTGGTTCGCGATGTAAAAGATCTGGCAACAACAATTAAAAAGGCTTTTTATATCGCGAATACGGGTCGTCCGGGCCCAGTGGTCGTGGATATTCCAAAAGACGTCACTGCGCTCAAAACCGAATATTCCTATCCGAAGGAAATTCGGATGCGTTCGTATGCGCCGGTGAGTCGAGGGCATTCGAAACAGATTAACCGCGCGGCACAACTATTGTTAGCGGCGAAACGCCCGATAATATATACCGGGGGCGGCATTGTGCTCTCGGATGCTGCTCGTCAGCTGACTGCGCTTGTCGACAAGCTTGACTATCCGTGCACGAATACATTGATGGGTTTGGGCGGGCTACCATCGGACCATCCGCGTTTTCTCGGCATGCTAGGAATGCATGGGACTTATGAAGCCAATATGGCCATGTACGAGTCTGATGTCATGTTGGCAGTGGGCGTACGATTTGATGACCGTGTAACCGGCGATCTCGCTAAATTCTCGCCACATGCGAAGATTATTCATATTGACATTGATCCGGCATCCATCGGAAAGAATGTGCGCGTTGAAGTCCCAATTGTGGGTGATGCAACGACGGTTTTGGATCAACTGTTGGAGGCAATTGGCTCGAGTGGAACAAGCCCGGACAACGATGCGTTAACCGCATGGTGGTCTCAAATCCAGGAGTGGAAAGGAAAAGATTCCTTGAGATACGACTCCAGTGATGAGTTGATTAAACCCCAGTTTGTCGTGCAGAAGCTTCACGAAGTCACGCTGGGAGATGCCTATGTGACTTCTGACGTGGGACAGCATCAGATGTGGGCCGCGCAATATTATGGATTCAACAAGCCTCGAAGATGGATTAACTCAGGGGGTCTTGGCACGATGGGATTTGGGTTGCCATCCGCAATGGGCGTCCAGTTGGCGCACCCTGAATCGGCAGTCGCCTGCGTTACTGGGGAGGCGAGTATTATGATGTGTATTCAAGAATTATCGACCTGCAAGCAGTATGGCTTGCCCATTAAAGTCATAAATTTGAATAACCGATATATGGGAATGGTTCGGCAGTGGCAGGAGTTTTTTTACGACAGCCGTTATTCCCATTCGTATATGGATTCCTTACCTGACTTTGTAGAGCTTGCTTCCAGTTTTGGTCACACGGGAATTCAAATCGACAAGCCGGGGGATGTTGAAGCGGCGTTACGGGACGCTTTCGCGCGAAAGGATCAGTTAGTTTTTCTCGATTTCATTACGGATCAGAGTGAGAACGTCTATCCCATGATTTCAGCAGGCGCAGGACATAATGAAATGGTCTTGAAACCGTCAGACAGCGGCGCCAAACCGCTCGAACGCGAATTGGCATAATTATCATGCGTCGAATTATTTCTATTTTGGTTGAAAATGAGCCTGGCGCGCTATCTCGAATTGCGGGGCTTTTTTCTGCTCGGGGATACAATATCGAGTCTCTTACGGTTGCGCCGACCGAAGACGATTCATTGTCTCGAATGACGATCGTGACCCATGGCTCCGAGCAGATCATTGAGCAGATCACTAAACAGCTTAACAAGTTAATCGACGTTGTGCGATTACTGGATTTGAGTGAGGGGCGACACATAGAGCGCGAACTGCTATTACTAAAAGTAATCGCGACCGGGCCCGATCGTGAAGAGATCAAGCGTCTTGTCGATATTTTTCGCGGTCGCATTATTGATGTTGATGGAGAAACTTATACGATTGAGTTGACCGGTCCTGGCGATAAGCTCAGTGCATTTCTGGACACGATGCCGTCGTCCGGGATCGTCGAAGTTGTTCGCTCCGGAGTGTCCGGAATTGCCCGCGGGGAGCGGGCGTTAAAGATCTAACCTCGGCGGTTACTATTGCCGCCGATCGATTTTCAATTAAGGAACTAAAAATGAAAGTCTATTACGACAAAGATGCGGACCTGAGCATCATTTCGAACAAAACCGTTGCGGTAATTGGATACGGGTCCCAGGGCCACGCCCATGCGAATAACCTAAGAGACAGCGGAGTCGACGTGGTTGTTGGGTTGCGGGAGGATTCGAGCTCCCGTGTGAAGGCAGTCAATTCAGGCCTGCGCGTAGACACGGTCTCAGCGGCAACCGCATCCGCTGACGTTGTCATGATGCTCGTACCGGACGAATTAGCAGGCGATCTTTATGATGCAGAGGTTGCGCCTCATCTCAAGCCAGGCGCCGCATTGGCATTTGCGCATGGGTTCAACGTGCATTTTGGATTTGTAAAACCGGGTGCTGAGATTGATGTCATTATGATCGCGCCGAAAGGGCCAGGGCATCTCGTCCGTTCGACTTACGTCGAAGGGGGAGGCGTACCGTGCCTAATCGCGATAGAGCAAGACGCGAGTTCGAGTGCGCGCGAGATCGCACTTTCGTACGCGAGCGCGATCGGCGGCGGTCGGGCAGGTGTGATTGAGACGACCTATAAGGAGGAAACCGAAACGGACCTCTTTGGCGAACAATCCGTTTTATGCGGGGGGATGACGTCGTTAATTCAGGCAGGGTTTGAAACACTGGTTGAGGCCGGATACGCGCCGGAGATGGCTTACTTTGAGTGCTTGCATGAGACCAAGTTGATCGTAGACCTCATTTATGAAGGAGGTATTGCCAATATGAGATATTCCATTTCAAATACCGCGGAATACGGAGATGTGACCCGAGGCCCACGTGTGATCACACCTGAGGTCAAGGCGGAGATGAAGAAGATATTAGGCGAGATCCAATCGGGAGAATTTGCTCAAGAATGGATAAAAGAGAGTCGTTCGGGCGGCAAGCGGTTCGAGTCTCTTCGTCAGTCAGGTCGAGATCATCAGATCGAAGAGGTTGGCGAACGTTTGCGTGGAATGATGCCGTGGATCCAAAAGGGGAAACTTGTAGATAAAGAGAAGAATTAAACGTTTCTTCCCAACTGATCATGCTGATTGTCCAACCGAGGTGAGTACACCGATCATCGCGCGAGAAGGATGGAGCCGCATTTCTGGCTTTTTGATCCTGGCGCTCGTGGTCCAATGGTTCGGCGGTTGGTGGCTGGCTGCCCCTTTCTGGATGCTGGTATTGCTTGTGGTGCAGTTTTTCCGAGATCCGCCACGGAACGTTCCGAAAGGCGATCATCTGATTGTCTCCCCTGCTCATGGCAAAATAGTCAGTATTCAACCTGATAAGGATCCTTTTTCCGGGGATGCGTGCGTCCGGATCAGTGTTTTTATGAATATTTTTTCGGTCCACTCCAATCGCATCCCTATCGCCGGGAAAATCACGGATATTAAGCATACCCGAGGGCGATTTTTTAATGCGTCTTTAGCGAAAGCCTCTTCAGAGAATGAACGTTGTGGGATTCAGATTACGACACCCGAGGGTATTCAAGTCAGTAGCGTGCAAATCGCCGGGTGGGTCGCTCGCCGAATCCTGACCTACGTGAAACCGGGTGAAACCGTTGTTGCGGGCCAGCGTTATGGATTTATACGTTTTGGTTCGCGAGTGGATATTTATGTACCTGAAGATGCAAAGATCGTCGCGAAGCTTGGAAAGTGGGTGCTTTCGGGAAGCGACATCATTGCCCAACTGACTTCTCGGGAGGCATCGGTTGACTCAGTCTAAAAATATCACGGGCGCTGGGGATTCTGATCGGCCTCCGAAAGGGGTTTATATACTCCCGAATCTTTTCACAACTGCGAGTCTTTTCGCGGCGTTCTACGCCATCGTACAGGCAACGGTCGGAAATTTCGAAAATGCAGCAGTCGCGATAATCGTCGCCGCGATCCTTGATACCCTTGACGGTAGGGTCGCCCGTCTGACCAATACCGTGAGCGATTTCGGAAAAGAATATGATTCGCTTGTTGATCTTGTTTCGTTTGGGCTCGCGCCTGCGCTTATCCTTTTTGAATGGGGTTTGCAGGCGCTTGGGAAGAGTGGGTGGCTGGTCGCCTTTTTATATGTTGCAACGACGGCGTTACGCTTGGCACGTTTTAATACGATGGACTCACCGAGCAAGCGTTACTTCCAAGGCCTGCCTTGTCCTGCAGCAGCGGTCTTGGTTGCCGCGTCGATTTGGACTGCAAACACCTATATGCTCGCTGACCCGGTTTTTCGTGGGATTGCGATGTTTGTGATGGCCGCGCTGTCGTTTGCGATGGTGACAAGCCTTCCGTATCGGAGCTTTAAAGATTTGGATCTCAAGCACCGCGTGCCGTTTATTTTTGTTTTGGGGCTTGTCCTTGTATTCGTTTTGATCTCCTTCGACCCTCCGCTCGTTGTATTTATTATTTTTCTGGCCTATGCGCTATCGGGCCCGGTGGAATGGGCGTTGCTTCGAAAAAAAGGAATCAATGCATTTAAACCGCTGAATGGAGAGGTTGAAAACGCCGTAACGGGAAACGATCCTGCTTCGAATGGTGAGGCGACCGACGGGCGGGATTAGATTAAAGTGGTTTTGCCGGAAAGTGACGATAACGGTATACTGGTACCATGATCTCGCGCAATCAAATGGCTTTCCGAACGTCAGATTTGGATGCAACCCCGTCGCGGCTATTCGCCCTGTTGGTCCTGGCGCTGCTGCGCCTGCCGGCGCTATCTCTTTCCTAAAAAATAACTTCTCAAAAAATATGGCGGCTGATTCAAATTCGAATCTGTTGCTTTAGCTATAGTTGTTGCGCATTAGGGGATAAATAATGTCTGATCATTTAATAATTTTTGATACAACGCTTCGCGACGGCGAGCAAAGTCCTGGCGCCTCCATGACTGCCCAGGAAAAAATCCGCATTGCTCGTCAACTTGAAAAACTTCGCGTTGATGTAATTGAGGCCGGTTTTCCAGCGGCTAGCGTAGGTGATTTTGAAGCGGTTGAGATGGTGTCCGCTGAGATCGCCGATAGTCGAATTTGTGGCCTTGCAAGAGCAAACCCGTCTGATGTGGCGCGGGCTGGAGAGGCAATTAAGGGTGCAAATGCGGGAAGAATTCACACCTTTATTGCGACTTCACCGATTCATATGAAGGCAAAACTCCGCATGAGTCCGGATGAAGTGCTTGAGAGGGCGGTTTCTGCTGTGACCCAGGCTCGCAATCTCGTTGACGATGTTGAGTTTTCAGCGGAGGATGCAGGACGGTCGGATGAAGATTTTCTGTGTCGGGTATTTGAGGCCGTGATCGCGGCCGGCGCGCGAACGATCAATATACCGGATACGGTGGGTTATACGATGCCCAACCAATTTGGCGAAATGTTTGCGCGATTGCGAGACCGAATACCTAATGCCGATCAGGCCGTTTTTTCAGTTCACTGTCATAACGACCTCGGGGTTGCAGTTGCGAATTCATTGGCTGCGGTTCAAAGCGGTGCGCGCCAGGTCGAGTGCACGATCAACGGACTAGGCGAGCGTGCAGGAAACGCGTCACTTGAGGAGATTGTGATGGCGGTCAGAACTCGTCAGGATGTTTTTACATGCGACACCCGTCTCGATTCAACGCAAATTTTAACAGCCAGTCGTCTAGTCTCCAGTATTACAGGGTTCCCAGTACAACCGAACAAAGCTATTGTCGGCGCAAATGCTTTCGCCCATGAGGCTGGAATTCATCAGGACGGCGTCCTGAAACAGCGCGACACCTATGAGATCATGCGTGCGGAGGATGTGGGTTGGGCCGCGAACCAAATAGTGTTGGGTAAGCATTCGGGACGAAACGCGTTTCGGGAGCGAATGTTAGCTCTAAACATTGAGTTTGAAAATCATGCTGATTTGAGTGACGCGTTCGAACGATTTAAAGAGCTTGCGGACAAAAAGCATGAAATTTTCGACGACGACCTTCAAGTGCTTGCGGGAGAGGGCGATTTTGGGAGCGGGGTCGAATCACTTAAGTATGTCAGTTTAAAAATATTTTCAGAAACGGGCGCAATTCCAACAGCCGATCTCACGATTGAATCTTCGGGTAAATCTCTGCAGGCCCATGCGACAGGTGATGGGCTCGTGGATGCCGCGTTTAAAGCGGTTGAGATGATTGTGCCTGGTGACCGAACTCTACTTCTATATTCAGTGAATGCGATCACAGCAGGCTCTGATTCCCAGGGCGAGGTCAGCGTACGACTACAAGAGGAGGACCGGATTGTTAACGGTCAGGGTGCGGACACGGATATTGTCGTCGCCTCGGTAAAGGCGTATGTCAACGGCCTTAACAAGCTTCAGAGCGGACAAAAAAGAATGAATCCGCAAAGTGGCGCGACGGTGTAGGCAAACAATCAGATGGATACCCGAAGCCGCTATCTTCAGGAAATGGGGATTACGCAATGGGTCAGGCGGGATGCTGGCTTTCATCCTGCGCCCGGAATTGGTGCTGCGCAGGATCTAAACACCGATGCGAACGACTTAATCCAGAACGATCAGCTTTTGGCTGATTTATTGACCCAAGTTGAAACGTGTCGGCAGTGTGATCTGTATCGCACAAGGTACATGCCCGTTTTTGGTGTAGGTCCAGTACCGGCGAATCTAATGATTGTTGGAGAAGCGCCGAGTGCTGAGGATGATCGACAAGGTATTCCATTTGTCGGGCGAGTCGGTCAATTGCTTGACGCGATGCTTTTGAGTATCGGTTTTAGGCGTGAGGATGTTTACGTTGCCAACGCGCTAAAGTGTCGCCCGCCAGACGATCGTGACCCCTTTGCTGAAGAGTTAACCCATTGCAATCCATTCTTGCTGCAACAGATTGAGCGAATTCAACCCAAAGTTATTTTGGCACTGGGTAAAGCTGCTGTGCAGTCACTCCTAGATACTAACGAGTCACTTGATCAATTGCGCAACACTGGACCGGCGCGCGAAGTTGCGGGCGTGTCAGTGATTGCGACGTACCATCCGGCGTATCTTCTGCAATCGCCGGGCGCGAAATCAGAAAGCTGGAAAGATCTCTATCGCGCACGACAGCTTTTAATTAATGGCTCGTCGAGCTGAGGAGTTCACTCGGGCTTTTTCACCCGAACGAATGATGTTGTCGGACATCTCAGAGGTTGTGATGCTGGAACAGAGTGTTTCACCGACACCATGGAGCGGGACAATCTTCACCGACTGCTTGAAAGCGGGGTATGAGTGCTGGGTTCTTCGATCGTCCGAAGTGTTTGGATATTTGATTTTGGCCTCAGCGGCCCGGGAATCGCATCTACTCAATATCGCCATTCATCCAAATTCTCAAGGCAGAGGATTTGGGAGGTCTTTTCTGGAATTTGCTATTTCTTTGGCGACAAACGAAGACTCGGAACGATTGTTTCTCGAAGTTCGCCCCAGCAACAGCACCGCCAGGGCGCTCTATCAGAAAAGAGGCTTTCAATTTCTGGGAAGGCGACCCAATTATTATGGCCGACCCGCGAAAGAAGACGCTCTGGTACTTTCACTTGAATTCATCCCGGACTAAACTCAATTTTTCTCGGATCGAAGATTCAGACTGATTGATAAAGTGAAGACTATTGAGGCTCTTGAGGGATCGGTTTTTTTTATAAGGTCTGATTATCGAGCCGATATTCCGGCGAGTTTTGCAGAGAATGCGCTCGGCCGGGAACTCGCCCGCGTGACCCGGGCATTAGTCAAGGATTCTCTACCAGAACGCTACTATGAAGTTGGGGTTCAAGTGGGACTGTCATCGGTTGATCTTTTATCAGCCGTTGATTTGGCGATTTTTGTAAAATCAAGCGTGGACGCCCAAGATGGAACCGGATGCGATGTCATTGGGCAGCCAAGCGAATTACCTTTTAGCCGTCACGGCATTAACCTGTTGGTGCTCGCTTATGTTCTCGAATACACGTCGGAGCCCCACGCTGTACTCAGGGAGGCGTTCGAGACGTTAGCGCCTGAGGGTTATCTGGTAGTCTGCGGATTTAATAAGTGGAGTCTGTGGGGCGTGAGGCGATTTTTTTACGAGCGCTGGCGGCAGCGAGCGGCGCCCGGCAAACTAATGTCTGTGGGCCGGGTTCAGGACTGGATTCAACTCTTGGATCTTGACTTGGTTTCTGCTGCAATGGCGTTTTATCGGCCCCTTTCGAGCTCAAACGCGGTGCTTAAAAAACTGCGCTTCCTCGAGGCGTTGGGTGACCGTTGGTGGCCATCGCTAGGTGGCAGTTATGTGGTAGTCGCGAAAAAAAAATCGCTCGCGAAAATTGGAATATCAGAACATCGTAGTAATCATAAAAAATCGATCCCGTCGCCTGTTACGGCTGTGACCTCGCGACATTGCAGAGTTGAAAATAAAAAATACATATGACCGATTCTAAGACGATCCAGATTTTCACCGATGGCGCCTGTCGTGGTAATCCCGGACCAGGCGGATGGGGCGTGCTCATATTGGCCGAGTCTGGGGCTCAAGAATTTTACGGAGCCGAGGAACAAACAACTAATAACCGGATGGAGCTCACCGCAGCGATTCAGGGGCTTACGGCGGTGGCGTCCGGGGCGTCGGTGGCAATCTATACTGATTCTCAGTATGTTAAAAATGGTTTGGAAAGCTGGATTAAGGCATGGAAGGCGAACGGTTGGCGGACGTCGGCCAAAAAGCCCGTAAAGAATCAAGATCTATGGCGCGCCTTAGACTCAGCGGCTCAGCGTCTCGTGGTAAGTTGGCATTGGGTTAAGGGCCATAGCGGGCATCCGCAAAATGAGCGCGCAGATGCTTTAGCAAACCGGGCGATCGACGAGATGATCTCATAATCAAATGGATTTAATTGTTCTAGATACCGAGACGACAGGTCTTGAGGTCGGTGAAGGTCATCGCGTGATTGAGGTGGGATGTGTTTGCCTCAGGCAACGGAAGCATACGGATCATAAATTTCACAGCTATCTGAATCCGGGAAGGGGGATTGATCCGGGCGCTCAAGAAGTGCACGGTATTTCATCTGAATTTTTATCCGATAAGCCGGTTTTCGCGGAAATAGCGGATAGTTTTTTAGAGTTTATAAAAGGTAATGAGCTCGTCATCCATAACGCATCGTTCGATATCGGATTTCTTAACCGCGAGTTGGAGATCTTAGGTTTGGATCAGAAAATTGAAGATATCTGTCGCGTCACCGACTCTCTCAGGCTGGCGCGCGAGATGCATCCGGGACAGAGAAACAGTTTGGATGCGCTATGCCGTCGTTATAGTGTTGACAACACGGGTCGCGCGCTTCATGGCGCGTTGTTGGATGCCGAAATCCTGTCCGATGTTTATCTCGCAATGACTGGGGGGCAGACGTTACTCTCTCTGGATGATCATCGTGAAGTCGCAAATAAAGCCAATACCGCCTCGACGAAATATAAAAACAGGAAAGACACGTTTCCAATTGTGCGCACCTCTGCTGATGAAAATGAAGCGCATCAGAAATGGATTGACTTGCTCGGCAATAAAAGTCTCTGGTAGGTGATCAAAGTTATACTGGACTGTTAATTAAGGTTGATCAGATGGATGCTTTTGGTTTAACTGCAAGCGTAAATAAAGACGCTCGTAAATTTATGTGAGGAATATGGCGTGAGTGAAGAAACGATTTATAAGGTATTACCGAAATTTGCGGATCAATCCCATATGAATGCCGATCAATACGAGGTCATGTACCGGCAATCGATCGACGATCCAGATGCGTTCTGGGCCGCTCAGGCTGAAAAATTCGTGACTTGGTTTTCGCCCTGGAAAACCGTGAGTTCCTGGGATTATTACAAGGGTGATATTCGGTGGTTTGAGGGCGCAAAAGTCAATGCGGCTTATAACTGTGTTGATCGCCATCTCGAAACCCGAGGCGATCAAATTGCGATCATCTGGGAGGGCGACGATCCCTCGGAAGACCGAAAAATAAGTTATCACGAGTTGCATGAGGAGGTTTGTCGATTCTCGAATGTTCTCAAAGGTCGCGGAGTGACTAAAGGTGATCGGGTATCAATTTATATGCCGATGATTCCAGAAGCCGCTGTCGCGATGTTGGCTTGCGCTCGAATAGGCGCGGTTCATTCAGTCGTGTTCGGGGGTTTTTCGCCGGAAGCGCTGAGAGACCGTATCCTGGATTCAGATTGTCAGGTGGTGATTACGGCTGACGAGGGGCCTCGCGGCGGGAAACCAGTTCCGTTAAAGGCAAATGTGGAAAAAGCGCTTGAAGGATGCGCGAATGTCCATACCACGGTGGTAGTTCGTCGAACAGGTAATGACGTGCCTTCCGGCGGTGATCGGGACGTTTGGTATGAGGAAGCCATAGCTTCTGCATCAACAGAGTGTCCCGCTGAACCCATGGAGGCAGAAGATCCTCTTTTTATCCTGTATACCTCGGGATCGACAGGGAAACCAAAAGGGGTGTTGCATACCACTGGCGGTTATCAACTCTATGCGGCAATGACTCATCATTATGTATTTGATTATCATCCCGGCGATATTTATTGGTGTACCGCGGACGTCGGTTGGATTACAGGCCACAGTTATATCTTGTATGGACCGTTGGCAAATGGGGCGACAACGCTCATGTTCGAGGGCGTTCCGACTTACCCTGATGCTTCGCGATTCTGGCAAGTTGTCGATAAGCACAAGGTGAATATTTTTTACACCGCGCCGACGGCTATTCGGGCATTGATGAGCCAAGGAGATGGACCGGTGTCGTCAACTTCTAGAGAGAGTCTCCGGTTGCTGGGTACAGTAGGGGAGCCGATTAATCCGGAAGCATGGGAATGGTACTTTAAAACTGTGGGTGACCAGCGTTGTCCAATTGTCGACACCTGGTGGCAAACCGAAACCGGCGGCATCATGATCACGCCTCTGCCTGGCGCAACTGATCTGAAGCCAGGATCGGCAACTCGTCCATTTTTCGGAGTCGAGCCTGCATTGCTCGACGCAGACGGTAATGAACTGGAAGGGCCCAACTCGGGCAACTTAGTGCTGACCCGTTCGTGGCCTGGCCAAATGCGAACGGTTTACGGGGATCACGAACGATTTATCCAGACTTATTTTTCGACGTACCCCGGTTTTTACATGACGGGTGATGGTGCAAGGCGAGATGAAGATGGCTACTGGTGGATCACCGGTCGGGTTGATGATGTCATTAATGTATCGGGGCATCGAATGGGTACCGCAGAGGTCGAGAGCGCATTGGTGCTTCATGCCCAAGTTGCCGAAGCTGCGGTGGTCGGTTATCCGCATGAGATTAAGGGGCAGGGAATCTATGCCTATGTCACGCTAATGGCCGGAATCGAGCCAAGTGATGGATTAAGATCAGAGTTAATTGCCTTGGTCAGATCAGAAATTGGCCCGATTGCGAGCCCTGATCTCATTCAGTGGGCGCCCGGCCTGCCAAAAACCCGCTCTGGGAAGATTATGCGTCGAATTTTGAGGAAGATCGCTGCGAATGAATTAGATAATCTTGGGGATATATCAACGCTGGCGGAGCCCGCAGTGGTCGAACAACTGATCGAGAATCGAGCTGTTTTTTAAGAATTGAGAATACATTCTTGTCGCATTATCGTTCAACCGCTAGAATACGCCCCGCACGGCGCTGAGCGCCTGCTCCTTGCCTCACCGTAATTAGACGGGAGGCTTTAACCGAAAGGAGATTTCAATGCGACATTATGAGGTCGTTTTTCTTGTTCATCCGGATCAGAGTGAGCAAGTTCCCGCGATGGTTGATAAGTACCGAACCCTGATCGAGGGCAGCGGTGGCGCCGTTCATCGACTCGAAGACTGGGGACGTCGTCACCTGGCCTACAATATTGATAAAGTACATAAGGCCCACTATGTGCTAATGAATATCGAATGCGATCAGCCTACGCTTGACGAAATTAGCAGTATGTTTAAGTTTAGCGATGCGGTTCTTCGCAATCTGATCATGCGCCGGGATTCGGCGGTGACAGCAGCATCACCCTTGTTAGATGCGTCCGATGATGGCGATGAGCCAGAAGTGTCTGCTCCAGTCGCGGAGTCAACCCCGGTTCCCACTGTTCAGGAAGCGGCATCCGACGCGCCGGTTGAGCCGGCTCAAAGTGAAGATAGCGAAGGAGAAAGCAAACAATGAATCGTATGAATAAACGCAGAAAATTTTGCAGATTTACTCAACTGGGTGTGGAAGAAATTGACTATAAGGATTTGGATACGCTGAATGCTTATATTACCGAGACGGGCAAGATTATGCCGAGTCGAAATACTGGGACGAAAGCGCGATATCAGCGCCAGTTAGCTACCGCGATAAAACGGGCGCGTTTTCTTGCGCTCCTTCCTTATACCGATCATCACTGAGAGCGATACGATGGATTTAATACTACTTGAGCGCATTCAGAACCTCGGGGAACTGGGTGACATTGTGAGCGTAAAGTCGGGTTACGGTCGAAATTTCCTTATCCCTCAAGGTAAGGCGGTTCCAGCGAGTTCGGATGCAAAAGAAAAAGTTGAAGCACGTCGTCGGGAACTGGCGAAGCTTGACTCTGAGCGGCTCGATGCAGCAAAAGCGAAAGCCGCGTTACTGCCTGATCGACTCACGGTGAAGCGTCTCGCTGGAGAAGAGGGGAAGTTATTTGGCTCTGTTACGCCTGGGGATATCGCAGAACTGCTACAGGCGGCCGAAATTTCAGTCGAGCGAGCTGAGGTATCAATGCCGGATGGCCCGCTCAAAACCCTTGGTGAGCATAGCGTAATGATTCTGCTTCATCCTGAGGTGAGTACTTCCGTTGCGGTAATGGTTGAAGCTGAGAATCAAGAAGATGTTATGGCATCTGATGGATCTTCAGAAGAGGCGAGCACACCATCGGAGTGATGATCCAAATTAGGGTTGAATTCCACCAAACCCCCTGCTGACTGGCCCGTTCTTAAGAGTAATAGTGGTGCTCTGTTAAACGATGTCCAGGTTGTCTAGAATAGGTTGCTCGTTAGCTCCTGACACGCGACCTTTCTTGTAATGGCCCAGCAAATTTTTCGTCCTAGTGAGGTTGCCTCTTCCACTAGACTGCCCCCGCAAGCACCAGAGGCTGAGCAGTCAGTTCTCGGCGGGCTACTCGTCGATACGCGGCGATGGGATGAGGTCGCCGATCTCGTTAAAAGCGATGATTTCTATCTGCGCGCTCATAAAGAGATATTTCTGGCGGTTAAGACGCTTCAGGAAGGTGGTCATCCGGTTGATGTTGTTACCACTTCTGAGTGGCTGAAAAATAAAGGAACACTCGAGCAGTCAGGTGGGTTGGCCTACCTGGGTGAGCTCGCCAATAGGACGCCAGGAACGACAAACGTTACCGCTTATGCCCGTATCGTTAGAGAGCGATCTGTATTACGAGCATTATTGGACGCCGCGGCTGCGATTTCGGATAAGGCCTATCAGCCAGAAGGACTGGACACCGAGGCATTAATCGACTTCGCTGAGAAGGCTGTTTTTAATATTTCCGATTCCGATCGAAGATCCCTGGCCGGCTTTCAAGATATCCAGGGTCTTCTGACCCAAGCAGTTGATCGAATTGAAGAATTGTTTCAATCGGGTGCGGGTATCACCGGTGTCTCGACCGGGTTTAAGGATCTGGACAATCTGACGTCGGGTCTGCAGGAGTCAGATTTAGTGGTCATTGCAGGACGTCCTTCAATGGGAAAAACCTCGCTAGCGATGAATTTCGCCGAGAACGCGGCGGTGGGCTCGAAACTTCCCGTAGCGGTTTTTAGTATGGAGATGCCGGGCCAGCAGTTGGCAATGAGAATGTTATCTTCGCTGGGCAGAATTAATGCACACCGCGTTCGGACTGGACAGCTTCATCAGGAAGACTGGCCTCGACTGACCTCAGCAATGGGACTGCTTGATCAAGCCCCTATCTTTGTGGACGATTCGGCTGCGTTAACACCATCCGAGCTTCGCAGTCGGGTTCGCCGTCTGACCCGTGAGCACGGTAAGCTGGGCTTGGTAATTGTTGATTATCTCCAGTTAATGCAGACCGGTGAAAGCGCCGAGAACCGAACTGTGGAAGTGTCGAATATCACTCGTGCGTTAAAGATTATTGCGAAAGAAGCCCGGGTACCCGTTGCGGTGCTATCACAGCTCAATCGCGGCCTCGAGCAGCGTCCTAACAAACGACCCATTATGTCGGATCTTAGAGAATCTGGGGCAATCGAACAGGACGCTGACCTTATTTTATTTATCTATAGAGATGAGGTCTATAACGAAGATAGTCCGGAAAAAGGAACTGCGGAGTTGATTGTTGCCAAACAGAGGAATGGGCCAACAGGCACAGTTCGACTGACTTTTCTTGGAGAATTTACGCGTTTTGAGAACTACGCCGCGCCGTTTGAAACGCCTGATTACTAGCGATACGCACGTCAGTAAGGGTCTACGCGCGCAGTTAAGGTGCCCGCGGCACTACATGCTCGGTCTAGACCGATTTTTATGTACGTGTACACTGTGAAAGGATCGGTAGGCTTCCAGAATTTCATGGCCGACTCAGAGATTAACCCTCGCCTCCAAGCCGTTTAAAGCATGCCCAAGATTAAAGCCCAACATCGTTTTTTATGCGCCCAATGTAAGGCCCCATCGGCAAAATGGACAGGCCAGTGTGGCGCCTGTGGTGAATGGAATACGCTCATTGAAAATAGTCAAATGAGTCCCGGAAAAAGGGGGAAGGAAGGGGATGGTGTTAAGTCGGCCCGATTAGCTGATGTGGAGGTATCGCGGTACTCGCGTTTGCATACGGGGCTGACTGAGCTTGATCGGGTGGTCGGCGGCGGACTGGTACCCGGCGCAGTGGTCCTATTGGGTGGTGAACCCGGGATCGGGAAGAGTACGCTGGCGATTCAAGCGATGGCTCAAATGGCAAACGATACTCCCACTTTGTACGTGAGTGCGGAGGAGTCTCTAGAGCAACTGGCGCTTCGATACCAACGTTTGGCTTTGCAGGACGGTAATCTTGAGGCGATTTCTACCGGCGAGCTGTCGTCGGTGATTGAGGCGATTGAAAGCAGTAAAGCATCGTTAGTCGTAATTGATTCCATCCAAACGATGCGCGCAAGCGATATTGACTCGGCGCCAGGCAGCGTGTCGCAGGTTCGGGAGTGCGCCGAAGTACTGATTCAGTTGGCCAAGAGCAGATCAATTACCATCATACTGATCGGGCATGTCACCAAGGAGGGCGGTCTTGCAGGCCCCAAGACGCTAGAGCATTTAGTCGATACCGTTTTATATTTTGAGGGGGATGCCACCAGTCGGTATAGACTGGTACGCGCCTGGAAAAATAGATTTGGCACGGTTAATGAAGTTGGTGTATTTGCCATGACAGAGGGCGGGTTAAAAGAGGTAAAGAATCCGTCTGCTATGTTTCTGTCGGGTGGATCCGAGGAGTGCGTGGGTCGCGCGGTTTTAATTAGCCAAGATGGCTCCAGACCCCTGTTGGTTGAGGTCCAAGCGCTTGTGGATCAGAGCACCTTGGGAAATCCTCGCCGGTTGAGCGTGGGTTATGACAGCACGCGTTTGGCCATGATTCTTGCGATTCTTCATCGACACGCGGGAATTGACATTTTAGATCAGGATGTCTTTGTTAATGTTGCGGGGGGAATTCGTGTGGCTGAGACTGCGGCAGATCTAGCGGTAGCGGCGGCTGTTATTTCAAGTTTTGTCGATAAGCCTATTCCGGCGGATACCGCACTGTTCGGGGAGTTGGGGTTGTCGGGAGAAGTGCGTCCAGTTGTACGAGGAGAGGATAGAGTTCGTGAAGCTCAGAAGCTAGGCTTCATTAATATCATTCTCTCCGCTGGAAATCAAATTCAAAATATTAATCCTGTTACTCGACGCGACACGCCTGCGCTAAACCTTAAAGAAGTCAAAACCGCTCTAGATCTCAGAGCGGTTCTGGATGAGATTGTGTGACGAAAAAAAGAAGTCGCTAGATGTCCCGCAGTAATTCATTGATGCCGACTTTGGCCCTTGTTTTTTCATCCACCTTCTTTACGATCACCGCACAGTAGAGACTGTGGGATCCATCGGCAGCGGGGATGGATCCGGAGACGACAACGGACCCTGCAGGGACTCGACCATAGCTTATCTCTCCGGTGGCTCTGTCCAGAATGCGGGTACTTTGGCCAATGTAAACACCCATCGATAAAACCGAGTCTCTCTCGATGATGACACCTTCAACCACCTCGCTACGTGCGCCAATGAAGCAGTTGTCCTCGATAATGGTCGGCGACGCCTGCAGCGGTTCAAGCACACCACCAATTCCGACCCCGCCCGATAAATGCACGTTTTTTCCAATTTGGGCACAGGAGCCCACGGTGGCCCAGGTGTCTACCATTGTCCCATCATCGACATAAGCGCCAATATTTACATAACTTGGCATCAATACCACACGCTTCCCGATGAAGACGCCACGCCGAACCATTGCGGGCGGGACCACACGATAACCGCCAGCCTCAAAATCAGTTTTATCCAGATTCAAAAATTTGGAGGGGACTTTATCGAAGTATTGAGTATCGCCAGTGGAGATCACCTCATTATCTTGAAGTAGGAAAGAGATCAGCACGGTCTTTTTCAACCATTCATGAACGATCCAGTCTTTGCTTGACGGACTCGCGACTCGCAACTCACCACTATCAAGCTTCGAAAGCGTATCCGCTACTGCGTGCCGAAGTTCCGAAGATTTGAGCGCATCTGAGTCCGTTTTATTCTCGAATGCATGTTCAATTATTGCTTTAGTATCGGTCATAGGTCTTCTCAGGTTTTTTTAAATGAGTATTCAGAGGCGGAAGGGAGTGCATCCTGAATTGCGGCCCGGAGTGCATCCTGGTGTGATTCATTGTCGACAGGCAGGCCATCTCGGTCAGTGATATAAAATATATCCTCGGCCTTCTCGCCGAAAGTTGCGATTTTTGCAGTGACTAATCTTATTTTGCAAGAAAGTAAAGCTTTCGCAACTGCGTAGAGAAGCCCCGGCCGGTCTTGGGCTACAACCTCCATCAACGTGAGGTCTCGACTTTCTGCTTTAGAAAAACGGACAGTCGTTGCAATGGGAAAGTTTTTGGAAGCTCTAGATAATCGATTGTGACGAGGTCTAAAGTTTTTTAAAGGGTCTAGTATTTGCTGCCGTAGTTTTTTAGAGATTAGTCCCAGGTCCAGATCAGTCGAGCTCGTGCCATTCGAAAGCAGCACGACGAATGAGAGAATAACGAGATTAGAGTTAAGGTGATGGACTCTGGCATCCACAATATTCAAGTTGAGTTGGTCAAACCCTGCTGCGGTTTCACTTAACAATCGTTCGGAGTCAGGGCTGCACACAAAAAAGCGAATACTCCCGGATGCTTTATCGGTGCGGCATTCGACCGTGGGGAGTTCGGCTGCCGCGCGAGATAAGAGTACAGAACTATGCCATGCTAATGAATCCGGATTATTGCGGAGGAAGTAGTCTTGATCGAATAGTTTCCAGAGCGCTGTGACGGCCTGGGTATCGCTCGCTTCAAGGATTTTAAGTGTTTCACCTTTCAACTCATTGATCTTTTCGTCAGCGCCTATGGAGCTACCGATCCCGTGCAGTAGCGCTCGGGAGGTCTGATGATAAAGATCACTGAGTAATTTTCCTTTCCAATCGTTCCAGACTTTGGGGCTCGTTGCGCGCATGTCTGCTGCCGTCAGCAAATACAGATTATCGAGCCTTTCTTGATCTCCAACCTCATTCGCAAATCGTTCAATAACGGAAGAATCAGATATATCTTCTCGCTGCGCAAACCAGGACATTAACAAATGCGCCCTGACAAGCCAGGCAACAAAGTTAGCATCATAGTCACTGAGATCATGTCGCTTGCAAAACCTAAATGCGTCCCTTTCGCCCAACTTGGAGTGGTCACCCCCTCGCCCTTTTGCGATATCATGAAAAATCGCGGCAAGATAAAGACGATGCTTTTTGAAAAGTCGCTGCATGATTTGACTACACTCTGGCAGTTCGTGATCATGTTTCGGTATATCAAAGCGGCGAAGATTTCGGACAACAAAAAGCAAGTGGGCGTCCACCGTATACGCGTGGAATAGATCATGTTGCATTTGCCCTGTTACCCGACCAAAAGCGGGAATGTATGCGGCTAGGATTCCGTAGGCGTCCATTTTTCGTAACGCGTGCGTTTGCCCCGACGGGGCTCGTAGAATTTCCATAAACAGTGATCGACAACGCAGATCTTTTCGGAACTCGGGATTGATAAGCTTGGCGTGGGTGCGAATTAATCGAACGGTGTTGCCACGGATGTCTCGGATATCAGGCCGCTGGGCGAGCAATAAGAAAGCTTCCAAAAGTGCGAAGGGTTGTCGGGCGAATACACGGTTTGAAGAGACCTCGAGCATCCCTTCAACCACGCGGAATCGCTTATTAATCTGAGTCGTTCGTTTTTCTCCGGGTTGAAGAATGGCTTCCTCAAAGTGCTGAAGCAAAATCTCATTTAAAAGGCGTAGCTCTTTGACGGTCCGAAAATACCGCTTCATCAGCTTCTCTACCGCAAGTTGTGCGGTGTCTTTATAGCCAAATTCAGCAGCGATCTCACGCTGATAGTCGAATAAGAGACGGTCTTCACATCGATTTGCGGTGAAATGCAATGCGTTCCTTATTCGCCAGAGCAGTTCGCGACCTTTTACGAGCGTCGACATCTCATCAGTGGTAAGAAAACCCTCTTTAGCCAGAGCGGATAGGTCGGGACTCCCGAAGTAACGATGTCCAACCCACTGAATAGTTTGAATATCTCTTAACCCACCTGGTCCCTCTTTAATGTGGGGTTCTAAATTGTAGGCGGTATCCCCATAGCGGAGGTGGCGGGCAACTTGCTCCTCTCTTTTTGCGGCAAAGAACTTTTTCGCGGACCACATCTTGTTCGGTCCGATGTGCTCATGGAGTCGGAGCAGCAACTTGCCAGAGCCTTCAATGAGTCGCGCTTCAGTCAAATTGGTCACGACCGTAATATCTTTACGCGCCCACTCGATGCAATCCTTGATGGCGCGCGTGCTGTGTCCTACTTCGAGTCCAATATCCCATAAAAATCTAATGAACGCCTCGATTTGACGTTCTTGATGTTCGGGCGCTATTTTTGGCAATAAGACCAACAGATCGATATCGGAATAGGGGTGGAGTTCCTGTCGACCGTAGCCGCCGACCGCGATCAATTCCTGCGCCTGAGAAGGTGGTACCGCCTCGAAGAAATGGCGCCAAGCATTAACCAATAAAGAATCAATAAATTTGGAATGGTTCTGCAGCAGCTTGGATGGCGACAGGCCGTTTAGGCGAGCTTGATCAAGGTTAGCGCGAACATCTGCGAGCGCCGTCTTGAAGTCAGCGATTGTGCAATCGCCGTCAAAGGAGTAATTTTCGGGTGATTCCAAAGTATCTACCGCGAAACTGCCGCTAACAGTTCTTCTAATCCGAAGTGACGGTCAGAATCTCGACGCGACTGTCTGTCACTGCGATCGTATGCTCCCATTGCGCGCTTAAGGAGTGGTCTTTTGTGACGACCGTCCATCCGTCAGACAGTAGCTTTGTTTGGGCTCGGCCAGCATTAATCATCGGCTCGATGGTAAAGGTCATGCCTGGCGTTATCTCAATGCCTTCACCAGGCTTACCATAATGAAGGACTTGTGGATCCTCATGAAAGCCACGCCCGATGCCATGGCCGCAATACTCGCGTACCACGGAGAATCCCTGCGCCTCCGCTAGGGATTGAATGACGGCGCCGATATCTCCCAATCGAGCCCCTGGCTTCACGGCCTCGATTCCCTTCATTAAACACAGCTTAGTTGTGTCGATCAATCGTTTTGCGAGGATAGGAGGTTGCCCAACTGTAAACATCCGGCTCGAATCACCATGAAACCCATCCTTGATCACGGTGATATCAATATTAATGATGTCTCCATTTTTCAGTTTTTTTTCTCCCGGGATGCCATGACAAACAACGTGGTTGACACTCGTGCAAATTGACTTAGGGAAACCTC
>JADHSN010000023.1 GCA_016776875.1 Gammaproteobacteria bacterium
ATTCGTTACATCAAAAATAGTGAAATTGACTATGCGCTTGATTGGCACCTGCAGGGATGGGCAAACATTAATCGCTTTGGTGACTATCACAACCTGCACAACCATCCGCACGCTTGGCTTTCTGGAACCTACTACGTGACAGTTCCGGAAAAACCCCTCGAACTTTCCGGTCGTGCCGATCGAACACCTGGCGCAATATCTTTTTTTGATCCCCGACCACAAGCGAACATGAACGCCATCAGTAAAGATGGGCAAGTCGACCCCGAGTACCGGGTACAGCCCAAGGCCGGCGAAATTCTGCTGTGGCCCGCCTTTTTGCACCACGCCGTCCATCCGAATCTTTCTGAAGACGAACGAATTTCGGTTTCTTTTAACGTTGTGTTGCGGCAACACGAACAATATTTACCGACACAATAACCACCCCACTTGCGCTGGATTGGTATACTGACGGCGTCGTCCCCGTAGCTCAGCTAGGATAGAGCAATCGCCTCCTAAGCGTACCTGGGCACCAGACAGTGGAAACGGTCTGCGTGAATCTGCTCAAATTCGGTGAACCCTCAGCATGGAAGATGGTGGCAATACCGAGCCAAGCCCATATGATTGGGAAGGTGTAGAGACTTGACGGGCAGCACCTAAGGGCGAGCGCGCCTACTGGTGAAGGGAAAGTCCAGACTCCAAACAGATAATCTGGCGGCGAAAGCCGTAGGGGTACGAAGCGATAGGTCGCAAGTTCGAATCTTGCCGGGGACGCCATTTATCATCCACCGTTATGATGTGGATAAAGCTGTGGATAACCTGTTGAAAACAAGAGAATCACGTTCGCGACTTGCCGATCATGATTCGAGCGTCTTATGAGATAACGATAAGTGAATGAAGTTAACTTAGCCGACTACCCTGCCGCCGGATTTGGTCGACGACTCGGGGCAATTTTTTATGATCTGATCGTATTACTGGGAATCATATACATTGCTTGGATTCCCTGGCTCCTTGTTGACGCCTTTGTGGAGGATATGACCTCACTAAATTTTCTCAAATCGGCGTACCTCCTCGGCGTCATCTTTTTGTATCTTGGCGGATTTTGGGTAACCGGAGGACAGACGGTTGGAATGAAAGCCTGGAGACTGCGAATTATTTGTCAGAATGGTCAACCTCTCAACTGGCAAAAAGCGCTCACACGATATCTGAGTGCGTGTTTATCGGTGGCCAGTTTTGGGCTGGGTTTTATTTGGGCGACCGTTGATCGAAAAAAACAATCATGGCACGACAAACTCTCGGGGACGCATTTAATCTGGTGCCCAGACGCCAACACGAAAAATTAAATATCGCATGATGGCCTCATTTAAAAAAAACAATCATTCGCCCACACTGAATGCCAAAATATTTAGTGTGGCACTGCTCGCACTTATCCTCCCCGTGAAAGCGATTGGAAACACAACCATCGCAGCGCCTGAACCGGCCACCGGATGGCAAGGCAAACCAGAGGTTGCTGCAAATCAATACATGGCAGTCACCGCAAACCCTATCGCTACTCACGCCGCCGTCGACGTACTCGCAAACGGTGGAAATGCGATCGATGCTATGGTTGCGGCACAACTGGTTCTCAATCTCGTCGAGCCTCAATCCTCGGGAATTGGCGGTGGCGCTTTCCTTGTTTATTGGGATGCCAACACCCGACTCCTGCAAACCTTTGACGGGCGTGAGACGGCGCCTGCGCGTGCTGACGAAGACTATTTTCGAAAGCCCTCCGGCGATCTCCTAAAATGGCGGCAAGCTCGAATTGGTGGCCGCGCCGTTGGCGTTCCAGGCACGCTCAACCTTTTGCACACGGCTCACCAGCAATTCGGCGATCATGATTGGGGGAGACTTTTTCAACCTGCTATCCGCCTTGCGCGCGAAGGATTTTCAGTTTCACCCAGACTGTCTCGATCGATAGCGGGCGCCTCAAAATACCTAAAAACATTTCCCAAAACCGCGGAGTACTTCTTCACACCTGCCGCAGAGCCTTTGCCTGCCGGCTACATCCTTAAGAACCCCGCATTTGCCGAAACATTATCGTTAATCGCAAACGAAGGTCCGAGTGTTTTCTACAATGGGCCGATCGGTAAAGGAATTCTCGAATCCTTAGGTGATACCTCTGAACTGCCGTCGCTCATGACTGAAGATGACCTTCGCGCCTATCAGACAATTTCACGTCCAGCCGTATGCGCGCCTTTCAAAGACTTCTCAATTTGCGGAATGGGTCCACCCAGTTCAGGCGGGCTGACTGTCGGACAGATTCTGGGCATCAGCGAACATTTCAATCTTCAGGCTATGGGGCCCACCCCCGACGGTATTCATATCGTTCTCGAGGCGTCGCGCCTCGCTTTTGCGGATCGCGCCCGATTTATGGCGGATAGCGACTTTGTGTCCGTTCCAGTCAAGGGTTTGATTGATCCCAATTACCTAAAAAAACGCGGCCGCCTTATTCAAACGGAAACAATTATGGGTAAGGCCCAAGCGGGCAATCCGCCGGGCGCAGATCTGAGTCAAGCAACTTTTTATCATCCTGAGTCTGTGGGCACGAGCCATTTAAGTATTGTCGATCAACAGGGAAATATTGTCTCCTTAACCACAACGATCGAGTCTGGGTTCGGCAGTACAATCATGACGCAAGGGTTTTTGCTAAATAATGAAATGACCGATTTTTCTTTCCGCAAAAGCATTGAGAACAGACCCATTGCCAACCGCGTTGAAGGTTCGAAACGCCCCCGCAGTTCAATGGCCCCCACGATCGTATTTAATTCAAGCGGGAGGCCTGTTTTGGTCGCTGGCTCACCCGGTGGCAGCCGAATCATTTGCTATGTTGCAAAAACCATCTTGAACATCCTTGAGTGGGGCATGCGACCCCAAGAAGCCGTCTCAACGCCCCATTTTTGCAATCGCAATGGTAAGACAGAGATTGAGCCTCAAACTCCCCAAACGACGCAAAACGCGCTGGTTTCAACCGGCCATGATATCAACATCAAAGAAATGAACAGCGGGCTGCACGTCATCCAGATTTTGCATGACGGTCGACTGATTGGGGGTGCTGACCCTCGTCGCGAAGGTCTTGCTATTGGGAATTAATTCTTTAGTGCTCTAATCTTTCGATGATTTTGTGGTGGTACTTGATACCGTCGAAATCACTCATCTCCCGTAAACCCGTCGGACTCGTAATATTCACTTCAATTAACATCCCGCCGATCACATCGATACCCGCAAATCGGACGCCATGCGCGACAAGATCCTCGCTGATTGCATCGCATATCTCCTGATCTTTATCATCGAGCTCCGCATTTATCGCTCGACCACCCTGGTCAAGATTATTGAGCTCCACATCTTCGGCATGAACTCGCAAAATTGCGCCAAGTGGTTGGCCATCCAACAAAAGAATACGCTTGTCGCCATCCCGAGCTGCCGGTAAATATTCCTGCACCACCACCCAATGCCGACCGCCTCTTGTTGCTCGCTCAATGCCGCTCTGTTGATCCTCCGCAGACAAACTATGATCCAGAAAAATAATGCCCTTTCCGCCATGGCCATCGACGGGCTTAATCGTAATCCGCTCATGCGCTGAGAAAAACGCCTGAATGTCCACCGCACGCCGAGACACCAACGTATGGGGCGTAAAATGTGGATATCTGAGTGCCGCGAGTTTTTCATTCCAGTCGCGAACTGTAGCGGGTCGATTAATAATCTGCACACGATCCGGCAAGTAATCGAGCAGTAATGTCACATAGAAATAACCTCTATCAAACGGCGGATCTGAACGAATCCAAACAATATCCATAGTCGCGAGCGAGACAATTTCTGTCGATAACGATTCAAATGGACAATCATGGTCATCACAAACGTCAACATTTGTGACTGATGCCCATGCTTCATCATGCCGAAGATGTAACGTACTCGGATCAATATAAAAAACATCATGACCCCGCTCGCGCGCAGCCAGCATTAACAGGTAGGTTGTATCCTTGTGCGGTTTGACCCCCTCAAGCGGATCCATAACAAAAGCATGTCTCATGCCGTCAGCATATCATTTTTTCCAGTTTGCCAAATCATTTCCGTCGGCGACTGTTACGACTTCGACGGGTGTTGCGATCTGTTTCAGGGAGGCTTTCAGTCAATCCGCAAGCAGTTCTCGTTCCCGCGGTAACCGGCCCCAGTATATCGACAATGGTGTCAATCTCGGGCGGCGTCCTCACTTGATGAGCGACTAATGCGTCCCGCATTGCGGCTAAGTGGATTGGGGTTGTACCGCAACAACCGCCAATAATCCGCGCACCGATATCTCGAGCAAGACATGCGTATTGGCCCATCAACTCCGGCGTGCCACTGTATTTGATTTCACCGTCTACGAATTGGGGAATCCCACAATTTCCTTTTGCCACCAAAATATCATCAGCGCTCGCGTGTCGGCGCATCGCCGCGATCGTTCCGACAAGATCTGCGGCACCGACGCCACAATTCGCGCCATACGCAGCTAATCGCGGCACGGTTTGGTGGTAAATATCGACTAGTTGAGCTGGCGGCACGCCCATCATCGTGCTTCCATTGGTGTCAAATGTCATCGTCGCCACAATAGGAACACCGGCTTTCGCAGCGCCGACCCCTGCCGCCTGAAGCTCTTCTTTCGACGACATGGTCTCAAGCCAAAGGAGATCTACACCGCCCTCGACCAAGGCGGCCGCTTGCTCCTCGAACGCCGCCGCGGCGTCAGAGATGCTCAACGATCCGACCGGTTCCAGAATTTCACCTGTTGGTCCAATCGATCCCGCAACAATGACTTGACGATCCGAAACATCTGCAACCCCACGCGCAATCTGAGCCGCCGCTGAATTGAGCTCTGAGACCCTACTTTCAGCCTGATGAAGCTTAAGCCGGTACGCGGAGCCTCCAAAGCTATTGGTCAAAATAATATCAGCACCCGACTCAACAAACTGACGATGCAAAGATGCCACCCGCTCAGGATGATCTACATTCCAAAGCTCTGGTGAATCACCGGACTGTAATCCCATCGCAAAATAATTAGTGCCGGTCGCGCCATCCGCAAGCAGCCAATCCCGCTCGTCCAAGATTTTTTCCCATCGATTCGGTGACATTTTCATCTCCTTTTTGCTCAGATAGATGGGTCATTGAAATGCCTGCGCAAAACAAAACCCGCGTCAGCTTTCGCTAAAGCGGGCTCCATAGTCACCACTCGCTTTAGCAAACTTGTATAGCGCCCGCAAGCTGATGATCAAATCGGCGCTTTTTAAAAGTATAGCAAGATCGTGGGCTAATTCCCACAGGGAGGGTGGGCGAGGCAGTCAGAAAATACGGGCAAGCGGATTTGTGGGGTCAATTCCGTCCATAAACGGCTTTCGCCGGTCGGGGTTCGTCAGTTGATAAATAGTCCCCAACCAGTTGTTAAATACGATTTTGCCGGTATCACCCCAGGTATTATCAACCACAATATCTGATTCAGGGAACTCCCGACAATCGATTCCCAGACGGCGGGCTTCCTCAGCATCGCCGCGATACTCATCTAGCAGCGGTATCATTTCAGGCATGAAATAGTGCGTCGGGAATGGCGGGTATTGATCGACGTCACCGGCCAAGAAGCGATTCACTTCTCGCTTGTACTCCTTTAGCAGAGAAAAGTTATCGTACTCAGGATGGCCCTGAAAGAATATCAGCCGAAGACCATCTGTACTTGTTGCTAAGTGCACACCCGCCTCTTCACTTTGGACCAACACCTGTTGTCCGACCTCTCGCATCTCGGCCGCACTGATATCATTCCATCTAGAGTGCGGCACGTCGAAACGGCTATTTATATTCCGAACCAAGGGATGATCAGCTACGACGCGATGAGGAAATACGCCCCAACGCTTTTCAGATAAGGGTCGTCGAGATACTTCGTGTAGGTGGAGAAACGCGGCGTGTGTCGCCAGGCATGCACATAGCGTTGATGTAACATGTTCAATTGCCCAGTCCAGCGTCTCCACCATGGGACCCCAAAACGACTCGTCGGGAAGTTCGGAGCAGACAGGATTTGCACCACTCACAATCAGCGCATCTAATCCATCCAACTTTAACTGATCAAAATCATAATAATACTTTTCAATATGTCGTGTGGCATCAGCCCCTCTTTTAATCTGAGGTGGTGAGAAAGGATAAACATAAAACTGTGCAATCCGGTTGCAACCACCGATTAATCTGAGAAATTGACGCTCTGTCGCCTCCATCGCGGCGTCAGGCATATTATTCATCAACCCAATATGTAACTCTCGAATATCTTGTGAGACCGCACGATCCCGCGAGAGTACGTCACCCCCTTCGAGACGGAATCGTTCAAAACTCGGCAAACCCGTGTTAGCAACGATCGGCATCTCTATCCCAATGCCTCACAGATTAATTCAATCAGTTCGGTCTCCCCATGAATCTCGTCAATACGATCTGCCGGTAACACCACGCCGAACTCTTCCGCAATTCGCTCATATCGGGGGAGTCGGTGGTTAACCAATCGAGGGAAAATCCAGCGAAACAGATCACTCGGAACAATCTCATCAGGGTGAGACAAGCTGAACTCCGCTAAATACTCGGGAAGCACGTGATCAAGGAATTCGCTCCTGTAATACATCGGCTTAGGTTCATCCATCGACCGCTCGATAATTTTTTCGAGCATCTCATCAGACGGTTTCAAATAAACAATCAACGTATCTTCAGCAAGCTGTTCTAAAACACCAGGCTCATCGAGCTCGCAAAGACTCCCTCCCGCATCATTAATAAAATGCGGATAACCGTAAATCTCTAAAGATTTATCAATAAATTCACGAACATCCAACATCGCACGCACCTCTGCATCACGATGGAGCGCTTGCCGACGCTTAAACTCGTCAATACCCAGACCGCCTAACGCCGGGTCGCCAACCATACCCAAGAAACCAGAAAGCGGTTTCAAATTGTTTACCGTAATGTTGTTACACAAATAAATAGAGTCAGAACGCAACAATTCGGCAAGCAGTGGAGACTTCATCGCCTCCCGTTTTGCGTTGTCGAGAATGGCTTCACCAAGATAACGGGTACCAATTCGATAATCACCAGAATAATGAAACCAAGTGCGCTGCGGCAGTCTGGACGCCAGCGTTGTTTTTCCAGATCCAGACATTCCGAGAAGCGTGATCGCTTTATGAGGCGACGTCCAGAATTCCGAACCGGATAGATTATTTCGATACATACTATTAACAACCTTTAACCCAAACTAGTTTTTCCAACGCCGATCTCAACCCATCTGGTAAAGCGCAAGGTCGACGATCATCGCGCTTCACATAAACATGCGTAAACCCGCCAATCGCGACCGCCTCATTATTATCGGTTGCAAATAAGCCCACCGAGTACGTCACGCTGGAATTTCCGATTCGGTCAACTCTTAATCCGCAGTCTACCTGTCCAGGATAATTTAGGGGCGCAAAAAACTGACATTGTGATGACACGACAAGGCCAATGAGGTCACCGTTTTGAATATCGATGAGTCTATTTTCAATCAAAAACTGATTAACAACGCTATCGATATAGGTGAAATAAACCGCATTATTGACATGTCCATAAATGTCGTTATCTCCCCAGCGGGTACTAATCGACTGCCAATAAAAAAAATCCTTGCGCCCGGCACTCAAGCCTGAAGCCGTTGCTGAACGGTTCAACCCCCAACCCTAACCACTGTTCGACCGACTACTGAACCGGTTAAATACTCATCAAAGGCATTGGGTAAATCCGCAAAATCAATTGTTCGAGGCGCGATCAGGTCCAAGTGAGCAGGTTTTAAATCCTCGCTCAAGCGCTTCCATGCTTTGTTCCGCAGGCTGGAAGGCATCTCAATTGAGTTGATTCCAAGCAATGACACACCTCTTAAAATAAACGGCATGACTGTGGTTTCGAGTTTAATTCCACTCGCGTTACCAATCGAAGCAATGCTTCCCCACGGCTGAACCGTTCGGGTAAGCCATCCTAAAGTTTCTCCACCCACATTGTCGACAGCCCCACCCCAAAGACCTTTCTCGAGCGGTCGACTGCCCATCTCAACCGAATGCCGATCAATAAAATCTGACGCACCGAGTTGACTAAGATATTCATGTTGATCGGACTTTCCAGTTAAAGCAACCACTTCGAACCCTTTTGCCGACAACATATCAATCACAATACTGCCAACGCCGCCAGTCGCACCCGTGACAATCATCTGGCCCTGAGATGGGTCCTGTCCGTTCTCCTCCAGGCGAATCATTGCAATCGCAGCGGTGAAGCCGGCTGTTCCGAGTGCCATCACTTCTCGCAGATCAAGACTGTCTGGCACGCTGACCACACACTCGCCCGGCACTCGCGCGACCTCAGAGAATCCGCCATCACGGGTCTCGGACAGTCCGCAACCACAAACGAGCACCTTTTGCCCCGCCTTAAAATTTGAATTTTCGCTACTTTCCACTACACCGGAAAAATCAATACCGCCGTTTAATTCCGGCGCTCTCAGAATTTTTGCTGCGCCTGTGGCTGCAAGTGCATCTTTAAAGTTAATACCGGAGTAGGCCACCCGCACGACGACATCGCCGTCAGTCAGGTTTTCCACCTCCAGATCCTCAAAACCGGTGCTGACACCTTTTTCTTGTTGGTGTATTCTGAACGCCCTGAAAGGCATAGTCTCATCTCCATCAATAGGTCGGCGATGTCTTTAGTGATGAGCCGACGGAAAAATTATCCTAAATTTTACCGCGTCGATTCATGTCAAGGCTAATTTGATCACTCGATGAGCCTCAAATTTGCCGATTTTTTAATTTTTTATCTCAATCAATGCGAGTCAAAAATGCCCGAAGATACGCTATTTAGCAAGATTGTTAGGCGGGAACTCCCTGCCGATATTGTTTTTCAAGACGACCAAGTCACTGCTTTTCGGGACATCAATCCTCAAGCGCCGACTCATATTTTGATCGTGCCTAACAAAATCATCCCAACGGTGAACGATGTCACCCGGGAAGACGAGGCGACTCTCGGACATCTATTTATAGTTGCTCATCAGATCGCCAAATCCGAGGGGATTGATACTGATGGCTACCGACTGCTGATAAATTGCGGACAGCATGCAAATCAAGAGGTTTTTCATTTACACATGCACCTGTTGGGTGGCCGCCCGCTTGGACCCATGCTAAAACTGCCGTCCTAACTCTGGTCGACTAATGATTGTCTGCGCTTTTGCTCACGCTCACGCAACTCTACCCGCCGAATCTTGCCCGTCGTGGTCATCGGTAACTGTTCGAGAAACTCGATTTCCCGGGGATACTCATACTCGGACCGCTCACGGCGAACTTGACTCTGCATTTCTTTTTTCAACGTCTCCGATGATTGATGTCCTGGGGCGAGCACGACAAAAGCTTTGATTATTTCACCCCGTAGTTCATCAGGTATACCGACAACCGCCGCTTGAGAGACTGCAGGATTTTTCAATAGGCAATCTTCTATCTCACCGGGGCCAATTCTATGGCCCGCACTTGAGATAACATCATCTTTACGACCCATGAACCAAAGATATCCATCCGAATCGCGATAGCCAAGATCGCCCGTCGACCACCATGGGCCAATAAACTTGTCCCGAGTGGCCTGCTCACGGTTCCAGTATCCCAAAAACATCACAGGGTCATCTCGCCAAGCGCATAGTTCCCCTATCTCGCCATCTGATAACACATTTCCTTTCTCGTCCACCGGCTCAACACGATGCCCGGGGTAAGGCTTACCCATAGCGCCGGGCTTGACCCTCATAATGGCTGAACAATTTCCGACGAGATAGTTGAATTCTGTTTGACCCCACATCTCGTTCACTTTGACACCCAATTCCTCCTCAGCCCACTGATAAATATGGGCCCCCATCGATTCTCCCGCCGACATGATGCTTCGAAGATCAAGGCTTTTGATTAATTTATGGGAAACTTGGCGGAACATCTTTAATGCAGTTGGCGGGATAAACGCGTTTTTGACCTGATAATTATTCACGAGATGGCACGCTCTTTCGGGATCGAATTTTCCACCATCAAACCCCAGCACCGGGCGCCCATAAAACCAGGACGGCATCAAACCATCAAGTAGTCCACCGGTCCACGCCCAGTCAGCTGGCGTCCACATGAGGTCATCGGGCTGCGGGAAAAAATTCTGTGAAAGCTCAAATCCCGTTAAATTACCGAGAAGACACCGATGCGCTAACACGGCGCCTTTTGGTGGCCCCGTTGTCCCGGACGTATAAATCACAAGCGCCGGATCATTAGCCTGCGTGACAACCGAACTAAACTGATCGGATGCCTTATCGATTAACGCCCAGAATCCCGATACAGGATCGTCGCAATTAATAATCGTTTTAAGATTGGGCAGGTCAGGAGTAAGCTGCTGAAGCGCTTCCGATGCCTCTTTCGTTGTAATCACAAAACGGGCGCCGCTATCCTCCAGTCGATAACGAAGCGCTTCCGATCCAAAAAGTATTGAGAGTGGCAACGACAAGGCACCGACCTTCCAAGCGGCAAGGTGGGCAATCCCGGTTTCCACTCTCTGCGGCAATAAAATCGCCAACCGGTCGCCACGCTTTAACCCCAAACTGATTAACAGGTTTGCCAGTCGATTCGAGAGCTTTTCGAGGTCCCCAAATGTATAACGTGCGGACTCTCCTTGATCATTTTCACAGAAAAGTGCAACTTGTTTCGAGGCTCTCTTATAACGCCCGCATACCGCTTCCGCTAGATTGAAATTGGTAGGAATTTTCCAGGAAAAAGATGCTCCCATGTCATCAAAATTGCCTGCAGAACGATCAAAAAAGGTATCGACTATTTTCATGCCCAAATATTACTTCTAAACCCAGAAAAAAATCGACAATGAATTATCGACAACAAAACTAATATTTCAGGCCGATAAAAATACGTCGCATTCAGCGTCCGGCGAAAACAAAGCGTGTCGTACTGGGAATTGACTCGCGGGACCGGGCTGAGCCGCTTGATCAAAAATATCGCGCTTTTCAACTCCCAGCACGGGCAACACGATATGGCGGGATTCGCGAATTACGCAGGGGCTCAAGCTTATTCGTTCAAAGGGCGCAACCGGAGCAGTTGACGCCACCACCCGCAACTTGGCCTCCTGATTTTCCACGCCGCCCGGAAAGAGCGACGCAATATGACCGTCTAGCCCCATACTCACCAAGAGTGTATCCACCGGAAACTGTAGCGTTTCAAGCTGATCATCAATAAAAGTTAACGCATCTTGCGGATGACTATGATGCGTTTTAAGTGAAAATAATTCCGCATCTGCAGCATGATTCTGCAACAGTTTTTTTCGAACCAAAGACTCGTTACTGTGCTCACTCTCTAGCGACACCCATCGATCATCAACAAGAACAACGCGCACTAATGACCAGGAAATGGGCGCCTCGGATAGTATTGGAAAGATTAACTCAGCGCTGCTACCACCACATACTCCCAAAGTTGCCCGCCCTTTTACCGAAAGTGCCCTGCTTAAACTGGTGGCAATAGATTCTGCTGCTGACTGCACAGCGGTGCGTTTGTTATTGAACTGTCGGGCTTTAAAGGCTGCAGTCAATGCTTTGGTTTCGGTCTTCGGATGGTCAAGAGCGTAGCGGCGGCAAACAATACCGAAGCCACAACCACGATGCTGGGGCCTGTCGGTGTATCCCAATAAAAAGAGGCGGAAAGTCCTCCAACAACCGCTATCACCGCCGCGGTTACTGCTACCCCTGCCATCCACTCAGGGGTTCGGGAAATAGGCCGTGCGGCGGCAGCAGGAATAATCAGCATCGCGGTGATCAGCAAGGCACCCACAATCTTGATCGCCACCGCAACCAGGACGGCCAATATGCCCACCAGTATCATACTCTCACGTCGAGTATCGACCCCCCGAGCAGCTGCAAGGTCAACATTCAAGGTTAACAGTAGCAGTCTCTCCCACCGCAACCAAAGCACCAGCAAAACAAGCGCTGACCCCATACAAATGACGAGCAGATCGATCCTACCGACGGCAAGAATGTCTCCAAAAAGATAGGCGCTTAAATCTACGCGAACCCCGGGGATAAAGGTAATTGCTACCAGTCCAAGAGCCAGAGCGCCATGAGCTGCCACGCCAAGAAGAGTGTCGACGGCAAACATCCTTCCAGAAAGAGAAAGAATCATAAAAGCCATCGCGAGCGCAGCCACCATCACACCAATGAAAACAGAGATAGAGAAAGCAAGCGATAAGGCGACACCTAAGATTGCGGCGTGCGCTGTAGCATCCCCAAAATATGCCATCCGGCGCCAGACGACAAAGCAACCGAGCGGTCCCGAGGCTAAAGCGAGAGCGATACCGGCAAGGGCCGAACGCCAAAGAAAATCATCCAGTATCACTTTCGCAATTCCCTGCTTGATCATGTCGATGATCATGTTCATGTCGATACAGTGCTAATGCGCCCTCAGTGTCCTGCCCGAACAACGCTTGATACTCTGGCGCGGCAGAAACCCGTGTAGGGGTGCCTTGACAACAAACATGCCCGTTTAAGCAGATCACATGATCAGACGACCGCATCACCACGTGCAGATCATGACTTACCATAAGTACGGCACAGTCAAGATCCTCACGGACACCTTCAATAAGTCGGTAGAAAGATGCGACTGCCGGCTGATCTAGACCCTGGGTTGGCTCATCCAGCACTAACAGATCCGGTTGAACTAATAGTGCGTGGGCTAACAACGCTCTCTGAAACTCTCCACCTGAAAGGGACGTCATCTGTTGTCCCAGCAAATTGGTTATCCCAACCTGATCGGCGACCTTGGAGTGTTTTTCCCCACCGTTAGATCCGGATAAACTGAGCCATCGGGAAACCGTCAGCGGCATGGCTTGATCAATAGCAAGTCGTTGTGGCACGTAACCGATCTTCAAACCCGCCTGGCGCAAGACGGCCCCCTCAGACGGCGCCTGCGCGCCAATCAGTATTTTGAGTAGCGTAGTTTTACCAGAGCCATTGGGTCCAACAACGGTAACGATTTCACGTCTCCGGATAGAAAGATCAACACCATCCAGAATTCGTCGCGATCCAACGCGTACGCCAACTCCTTGAGTCTGAATAAGGCTCACAACGGTGCTCGCTCACGACACGCGGCACACAACCCCTCCACCTCTACCACCGTATGGCGGATATCAAATCCGATCGCACGAGCCGTTCGATCAAGTGAGCTACCTTGGGACTTGATCGAAGTCTCTGCAACTTGCTCACAGTCATTGCAGATCATAAAGATTGGCGAATGTTTTGCGTGTGGCTGACTACACGCCACAAATGCATTTATTTTTTCAATACGATGGGCCAATCCATTTTCGACAAGAAAATCAAGCGCGCGGTATGCAACAGGGGGCTGCGCCCGAAACCCTGAGGTCGAGAGCTCTGCCAAGATGTCATACGCACCAAGCGGCGCGTGTGACTTTAGTAACAGCTTAAGTACTTTCTCACGCACTGGCGTCAGCCGAAGCCCCCGCTCGGCACAAAGGTCACGTGCTGCATCCAGTAGCAAACTTGCGCACTTTGCGTGGTCGTGTTCACGAAAAGTTACCGCCAAAGACCCTATCTCATCTTTTTTGGATTTCATATTTAAGCCGGCATGATTAGGGGTTCACACATTGTGCAATGCTTAGAGCGATATTTTCAAGTAATTGTGGATACAAGGTCGTACCCAACTCGAGGTCTATCCCAATCGGGTCTACAACGCCGATCGTAGGCTTGAAACCGCCGAATACGCTATCGACGATTTTTGACGAATACTGCGGCTCTGTCAGCACACAACTTATCCCTTGAGCCCCAAATAAAGCTTTCAATTCACTCAGTCTTTTGGCACTCGGTTTTGACGCATCGCCCAAGGATATCGACCCTACCGCAACTCGATTAAAGCGTTTCTCAAAATATTGGTACGCATCGTGATAGACAAGAAATCCGTTATCTTTGCCCGATGCTAGATGACCCTCTGCTTGAGCCATTGCAAGCGTGATTGTTCGACTTGAGGACCTCGCGTTTTCGTCGTAGCGATCGGCATTTTTGGGATCAATTCGAGTCAGTTCGGAAGCAATTGCATAAAGCCAAAGCTTAGCATTCATAGGGTCAAGCCACATGTGAGGATCAACCCCGTCATGATCATGATGCGCGTGATCGTCATGCCCTTCTTCGTCGTGATCGTCATGCCCTTCTTCGTCGTGATCGTCGTGGCCTTCTTCGTCGTGACCGTCAAAGATCGGTCCTTCCCGATAGGCCAACTGCATTATGTTGTCCACTTTCGAAAGATCTAGCGCGCTTGCGGATGCTGCAAGTGTTTCAAGAACGGGCTCTAACCAAGGAGACATATCGTGACCCACATAAACGACCAGTTGCGCCTCCTGTAGGGCTTCGGCCTCAGAGGGTCGCATCGAATAATGGTGTGGAGAAATATTTTGCGGAACCAGCAGTTGCGGCTGACCAACCCCATCCATTACCATAGAAACAAGCGAATGAATCGGTGCAATATCAGCAACAACCCGCGGTCCGTCTGCGTTCGCTGAGCCACTGAATAACATCAAGGGTAGTAACAGGTGAGAAAGCGTTCTAAGTTTTTTTTGTTTCATTGATATGCTCGTTCAAGTCAAAAGCGAAGCGAAGTTAATGTTATATTATAACATTGTTGTTGACCCAGGCTGCATTATTTGAAGACTTTTTTATTTCATCGACGCGTGAAGAAAATCTACCCTAATCGTATTTAGCTAATGATTATCAACCGGAAAAACTGAGGAGAAGTGCACGTGTCGATTGAAGAAGGCAAAAAAGCCCCTGCATTCACGCTAGAGAATGAAAAAAATCAGAATGTGAAATTGTCAGACCTCTCTGGGAAATGGGTCGTGCTGTACTTCTATCCAAAAGACGATACACCCGGTTGTACGATTGAGGCCAAGGATTTCACGCGTGATTTGAAGCATTTTGAAAAACTAGGTGCCACCGTCCTCGGTTGCAGTCCAGATTCGGTCGAATCACATCAAAAATTCATTAACAAATACAAACTCAGTATCAGCTTATTATCTGACCCTAGCCACAAAATGATGAGTCGTTACGACGCTTGGGGAGAGAAAAACATGTATGGAAAAATTACCGAGGGCGTCATTCGGTCAACGGTGCTAATCGACCCCAAAGGCAAGGTGGCAAAACACTGGCGACGCGTTTCTACAAAAGGACACGCAGAGTCCGTACAGAAAACGCTGACAGCACTTTCCAGCTAACGGCCAACACGCGTCAATGTTGAAGTGTTTAAGCCTGAGGGCGAGATTTGCTACCAGTACTTGAGCGCGTCTGTGTATAACAGAGCAAGATCGCCGTCTTTTAGCACTCTTGGCGATACCGCTAAAAGGCGTTCTTGAGCACTGGCAGCCTCAGCAAGCGTTGACACATCGGAAGCGTCAAAGCCAACCCCCGAGATACCATTTGGTATACCGGTTTCTCGCATCATATTTTCAAGATGACTCGCCAGAATCTCTCCGGCATCTATCTCTGATACGTTTTTGGTGTCAGCCCCAAGCAAGCTGGCGCCATCCAGATGGCGCTCGGGACACCCGACTCCAGTGAATCGGTATGCTGCAGGTGCATTTAAGATAACCGACACCCCATGGGGACAAATCGGCTGGTCGTCGGGATAGCCACTCGGCTGGTAGTCTTTGATTTTCCCCGATACCGGGTAGGACATTGCGTGAGGCAAATGACATCCCGCATTACCAAATCCGATTCCGGCCAATGTGGCGGCATACATCATATTATGTCTGGCGCCTGAGGCCGATGGGTTGGTGACAGCAGAAACAAGGTTCTCGCCGGCAATTCGCAACGCCTCTCGACAGAAAAGATCACTGAAAGGATTTGCTCCCTGAGTCATGGGTCTTGGCAGGCTGTGAGTTGTTGGTTGACGATCGGAATAAGGCTTTGCAGTCAGCGCCTCAAGCGCGTGACTGATTGCATCAAAGCCGGTCGCAGCCAATACAGATGTTGGCAGCGTTTCCGTCCAACGGGGATCCACAATGGCTCGATCGGGGAGCATTGCTCTTGATGCAATACCGGTCTTACAAGCGATTTCGAGGAAATCAAATACCGCGATTCCGGTTGCCTCGCTTCCGGTCCCGGCTGTTGTGGGGCACGCAATATGCGGTCTCAATGCTCCTGGTACCGAGCGACCCTCGCCAATTGGCGCGTTAACATAATCAAGAAAATCAGCGGGATAAGTACTATATAGGTTGGCGGCCTTGCAGGTATCAATAACAGACCCGCCACCAATGGAGATGAAACCATCCAGATTCTCGTCAATTGCAAATGCTGCGGCTTCTTGAAATGAGCGATTAGTCGGCTCAACGCGAGTCTGATCATAAACGACAGGAGTCAATCCGGATTGCTCTAGCGATTGAATCGCCTCCTGGAACAACTCAATCTGACAAACCCGCGTGTCAGTAAATACACCGACTCGGGATAGTCCAAACGACATTGCTTCGATCCCCAACTCCCGTGTGACACCCGCTCCATAGCGTAGCCGGCTAACATCTCCGGAGAAAATATTCTCCTGGCCGGAGGTCAGCTGATAGTAGTGACAACAGGTCATTTTTTGTTTTCAGCGCGTCAGAGTTTTACCGCGTTTGGGCTTTTGTGAGGGCTTGGTCGATATCCCACAAGATATCATCTAACGTTTCGAGACCAACTGACATACGAATCATATCCGGCGACACGCCGGCACTTGCTTGCTCTTCCTCGTTCAACTGACGATGAGTCGTTGAAGCCGGGTGGATCACCAGTGTTTTAGCATCGCCAACATTTGCCAGATGACTCAAGAATTGAGCGCCTTCAATAAACTTTATACCCGCGGCTTCTCCCCCCTTAATTCCAAAGGTCAACACACCACCTGCTCCTTTAGGAAGATACTTCTTCGCAAGAGAATGGTACGGGTTATCTTCAAGTCCAGCGTACTTCACCCAGGAAACGGCAGAGTGATCTCTTAAGAATCGAGCAACGGCTAGGGTATTAGCGCAATGGCGATCCATCCGAAGGGGTAAGGTCTCTAGCCCCTGAATAAATAAAAAAGCGCTCAGCGGACTCATTGATGGTCCAAGCGTACGCAAGGTCTCCATTCGAGCTTTTGTAATAAATCCAAAATCACCAAAGGTTTCATAAAAGCGGATGCCGTGGTATCCCTTCGACGGCTCGGTCATTCCTGGAAATTTGCCGTTATTCCAGTTGAATTTTCCTGATTCGACAACGGCTCCCCCGATCGACGTACCATGCCCCCCGATCCACTTCGTCACCGAGTGCACCACAATATCGGCCCCATGTTCGAATGGCCGACAAAGATACGGAGTGCCAAAAGTGTTATCCATCACTAAAGGAACGCCTGCATCATGGGCAATTTCTGCCACCGCAGAAATATCCAATACGTTATTGAGCGGATTGCCAATCGTCTCGGCATAAATTGCTTTCGTAGAAGGCGTAATCGCGCTGGCAAAGTTTTCGGGATTATCCGGATTAACGAAAATGGTGTTAATGCCCATTCGGCGAAAGGTGTAATCAAACTGGGAGTAGGTCCCCCCATACAACGTGCTTGCGGCCACAAGCTCATCTCCCGCCTCAAGTAATGTAAGCAGCGCGACCATCTGGGCCGCCATCCCCGATCCAACGACCAAGCCTGCCCGGCCTCCCTCGAGCGTTGCGAGACGTTCCTCCAGAACCGCGTTTGTCGGGTTCATCATTCTCGAATAAACATTACCAAAGGTCTGGAGATTAAAGAGGCTCGCCGCGTGATCCGTACTATCAAATACATAAGACGACGTTTGATAGATCGGCGTTGCGCGCGACGCTGTTGCCGCGTCAGGCAATTGCCCCGCATGAAGACAAAGCGTTTCAAATCCGAATTCACGATCAGCCATAAGAAATTCTCAATAGACAAGCCATTTCGGCCGCTTCGCAGAAATGACATTAGTTGTGATGCCAAGCAGGTTAAGACCACCTAACAATCTAGCGTGTTCAATTTTTACACAACGGTCTGAAACAGTCTCAAGCCCGCCCCGCTCGGCGATGTCGACAGCCGCATCACTTAAAACGCCCAGTTGCAGCCAAAACACCTTGGCGCCAATTTTTACCGCGCTTTCGGCTAGCTTCGGCGCTGCCTCAGGCCTCTGGAAAACATCTACCATCTGAACCCCCAAATCTGATGGGATTTCCTCGAGAGACGGATAACAAACTTCTCCCAGGACTTCCTCGTAATTGGGGTTAACCGGAATGATCCGATAGCCATGGTCCTGCATATATTTAGCCGCAAAAAAACTCGGACGCCACCAGTTTGCGGAAAGTCCAACCACCGCAATAACCTTGCTCTCAACTAACACCCTTCG
>JADHSN010000024.1 GCA_016776875.1 Gammaproteobacteria bacterium
AGAAGCGATTTGAAATTCTTTATCTTCAAGATCATCATGCCATTGCACGGCAAATCCATTGTCATAGCGCATATCCACCTTTGAAATAAGGTCCGCTTTATGACTGAGTACCATCTTAAAACTAAGGACAAATCGTTCAATTTTTTCAACAATCTGATCTCGTCCCAAATAAACTCGGAACCGGTTTTCCGTTTTCAGATCCGACCGACGCAATTCGAGCTCCCACTGGCCGGAGTGGCCAACAGATAGGGACTGAGGCTCAAGATTCACAATCGCGAGTAAGGAAAATATCTCGTGGAACGTATCCACTACGACAGCCTGATACCGCTCTGGTCCCCTTAATAGCGGACGGAAGCTAAAGCCACTCTGAGGTGGCAAGTTGATAAACTGACGTTCAACCTTTTCTTCTGATCGATCCAACTGCCGATACTCTGCGATCACTTGGGTTTCTATGGCAGATATTGACAATGTGTCTGGCCACACCCGGCGAACCACTGCCTGATAAACACCGGGCTGATTCTCAAGCGCAGTCTCTATTGTTTTAAGGTCTACATTTAGGTAGTTACCAGAAATCTTTCGCCAAGTTTCTCGCTCAATAGACCCTTGATCTATAACTGCCAAGGGAGGGTCGATAACGACTTTTTGAATTGTGAAATAACCGGATCGAATCACGTGGTCAATACCCAACACAGTGACGAGGAGTAGGAAAAATCCTGCGACGATAGGTAGCCTTCGTCGGGGCATGCTCCCCTCAATTTTTTCGCCTTTGGGGACTTTCCCACCAACGGCTCGCAGCTCAGGGAGTTTCGTGCCTAATTCACTCATATTGATTCTCCGACGAATCGCACTTCGGTTTCCAGCTTCACGTCGAATCTCTTTTCAACATCATCTTGAATAAACTGGATAAGGTCTTCAATATGCTTCGCTGTCCCCGATCGATCATTCACAATAAAGTTCGCATGGTGCTCGGAGATCCTGGCACCCCCGATCCGCTTTCCTTTATGTCCGGCGCGCTCAATCAAGCGAGCTGCATAGTCTCCTGGGGGATTTTTAAAAACAGAACCCGCGCTAGGCTGACCAACGGGTTGACTTTGTCCACGTGTTTCAAGAAGCGAGCGAATCACATGCCGACCCTGGGGCGCACTCAATGGTTCAAAGGAAAAACAAGCAGAGGCAACCCAAACATCTTCGGAAATACTCACGGCACGATAAGACACCTCAAATGCTGCTGGTTCACATTCGGATACTTCACCTGCTCGGTTGATGAGTCGAATACTCTCAACAAATTGCCAGGTCTCCGAACCAAAGGCGCCCGCATTCATCGCAATCGCGCCACCGACCGTACCCGGTATGCCTGCAAAAAATTCGGCGCCACCCATTTGATTTTTACCAGCAAACCGCGCCACCCGAGCACAGGAGACACCCGCCTGCGCCATTATTGTATTTTCGCTTGATAATGCCAGAGTATTCAGACCTCGGTGGGCAGCGATTACCGCGCCATTAAAGCCGCCGTCCCGAACCAACAAATTACTGCCTAAGCCGAGCCATAGAATTGGGGTGTGTGCCGGAAGAAGGCGTAAGAAATCCGCAACATCCTCTTCGTCAAGAGGTTCGAAGAAATAACGAGCCGGGCCACCGACCTTCCAACTGATATGGCGAGCCATAGGCTCATCGTGACGCACGTGCCCGCGGAGGCGATCAAATTCATGACTCGGATTCATTGATAACTCTCTCATCCGAATGACTCTTCACAAAGATGCATCGGCGAAATAAGTGCCCGAGCGGCTTTACCAATACTGCCGGCACCCAAGGTCAGAACAACATCGTCCGCTTGAAGCAACGGGAACAGGGTTTCTCTCAAGCGATCGATATTTGGGGCAAAAACCGGATCGACACCACCTCGGATACGGATTGATCGACATAGCGCTCTCCCATCTGCACTGGGTACTGGTTTCTCGCCGGCCGCATAGACCTCGGTCACCAGTAAACAATCCACATCACTCAGTAATGAGCTGAAATCGTCCATAAGATCTCGTGTACGGGAAAACCGATGGGGCTGAAACACAACCACTTTTCGACGATCAGGCCAGCATCCCGCTGCGGCAGACAACGTGGCTGCAATCTCACTGGGGTGATGGGCATAGTCGTCTACAAGAAGGGCTTTGCCATCAGGCAGTCGGATATCCCCGAGAATCTCGAACCGCCGGTCGATTCCGCTGAATTCGCGAAGCCCATCGACGATCGCTTGTGTCTTTATCCCTACTTTATCGGCGACCGCAATTGCGGCGAGCGCATTACGAACGTTGTGTAATCCGGGAAGCGCGAGATCAACCGAAAAAACCGTTCCATCTGCGGTCGCCGTATCAAACTGCATTCGGCTACCTGACTGGGTCACATTCATGGCGGTGTAATCCGCTGAGGTCTCGATACCATAACTCACAACAGGACGTAAAATTCTCGCCCGCATTCTCTGCACGGCTGGATCATCAGCACAAAGCACCGCGAGGCCATAAAAAGGCAGGTTATGCACAAACCTCAAGAAGGTATCCGTTAATCTTTCAAAATCACCCTGATAAGTTGACATATGATCATGATCGATATTAGTTACAACTGCGATGTGTGGCTGCAAATGAAGAAAAGAGGCATCACTTTCATCAGCTTCTGCAATTAACCATTGACCGTTTCCAAGTTTTGCATTACCTGTTTCACTTTTGACGAGGCCGCCGATTAGAAAAGTAGGATCGAGCCCTGCCTGACCAAAGATCGCCGCGACAAGACTTGTCGTCGTTGTTTTTCCATGCGTCCCGCCGATCGCGATCCCATTACGAAATCGCATCAATTCCCCGAGCATCTGGGCGCGAGGTACAACCGGTATTCCGTTGGACTGGGCAAATAGCACTTCCGGATTTCCTTCTCCCACAGCGTTAGAAACCACAACAACATCAGCGCCTTTTGCGTTGGCATGGTCATGGTCTTTATAAACCTGAACACCCTTTGCCATTAATGCGCGCGTTGCAATCGAGTCGACTTGATCGGAACCGCTAATCACGTATCCTTGGTCCATAAGCACAGATGCAATACCACTCATACCCGCGCCTCCTATGCCGACAAAGTGGATGTGGCGAACAAACTCACGCACGGGCAAGCTCCAGACATTGATTCATTACATCATTTGTTGCTTCAGGACGAGCAAGTGTTCGGGCGGCCTGAGCCATTTCCACTAGATCTTCTCGTTTTAAAAAACATCGATCTATCTCATCAGCTAATCGACCCGGCTTCAGTTCCGATTCCCGAAATACCACCGCAGCGCCGGCTTCCACCAGGCAGCGGGCGTTCGCATATTGATGATCACCAGCGGAATGCGGGTATGGAATTAATATTGCGGGCAGTCCAGCGGTGCTTATCTCGCTTATCGTCATTGCGCCTGCTCTTGAAATCACAAGATCAACCGACTCATAAGCTGACGACATCTCATCAATAAAATCAACGACTGACGCATCGAGATCCAGAGTGCGGTACAAATCTCTGACTTGATCGTCATGATTTCGGCCGCTCTGATGCAGAATTTGTAATTTCGATCGGCAAGATGCCATTGCAAACGCGTGCGGCACTAGATCGTTGATAGCTCGTGCGCCTTGGCTTCCGCCCAATACAAGGACTCGTAAATTTTTTGAGACACCAATACCTCTTTCTGACGGGGCGGGAATCAATGCGATTTCAGGCCTAACCGGATTACCCGTGTGTTCTGCTGATCTTGGCATCCCTTCCGAACAGGAAAAACCGGTCAGTACTTTGGTGGCAAGCATCGTAAGCATTCGATTTGTCAGTCCGCTTCGGGCATTCGCCTCATGGATGATCAGGGGTCGGCGCAACAACCAGGCAGCAACTCCTCCAGGTCCTGCGACAAATCCTCCCATTCCCAAAACCACACTGGGTTTTTGCCGCCAAATCACCTTCAAGCTCTGCCAAACTGCGCGAACAATCATCCAAGGAATCATAATCTTTCGACTCCATTGAATACCGACAACTGCGCTGGCATCAATCCACTCAATATCGAATCCCTCAGATGGAATAACTCTCGCCTCTAGCCCTTTTTTTGTTCCCAACCAAACGACTTGAATACTTTTTTCACGCAACGCTTTGGCGACACTAAGCGCGGGATAAACATGACCTCCCGTTCCGCCTGCCATGATCATCACAGTAGTCACCTTCCCTTCGAACGCTGTGGCAGACATTGATAAACCGACAAAACAATGCCCAGCGCAAGTCCATTAATCAGCATACTGCTACCGCCATAACTCATTAGCGGCAGCGTTAATCCCTTAGTCGGAACTAAACCTAAATTAACTGCGAAATGAAATATGGCCTGAAGCACGACTAATAGTCCGATCCCTTGACACACTCGGGCACCGAACATCTCTCCCGCATCAGCGGCACGAGAGGCAATATCAAAAATCCGCCAAAGCATTAGCCCGTAAAGCACAAGAAGTGCCACGAGCCCAATCAGTCCCAATTCCTCCCCAATCACCGCAACAATAAAGTCGTTACTCGCGTGAGGCAGATAAAAAAGCTTTTGCACACTAGCGCCTAATCCCACGCCGAACCACTCGCCGCTTCCCAATGCAATAAGGGCCTGAACGAGCTGAAACCCTGTATCAAACGGATCAGCCCAAGGGTCACGAAAACTCAAAACGCGCTGGAGTCGATAGGGTTCGACAATGATTAATACGGCGACCGCGCAGACCGCGACGACAATGGCACCAAAAATATATCGGATTCTTGTTCCCGACAGATACATCAACCCAACACTTGTCATCATGATCACCGCGGTACAACCAAGATCAGGTTCGAGCAATAACAGCACACCTAACATCCCAATGACGAACGCTGGCTCGAGGATGCTGATCCGAAATGAATCCATTGATTCCGAATTACGAACAAAATGATCAGCCAAAAACAATACCGTCACTACTTTGACGAGTTCGGAGGGTTGGAAACGCATTAAGCCAAGCGGTAACCAACGTGTACTGCCATTAACCTCATGACCGATACCGGGAATGAGCACTAAAACTAACAACACGGTGCTCAAACCCAAAAGGGGGCGATTTGCCTGCCGCCAAAATCGGAGAGGCACAGAAGCTGCAACAAAACCCAAAAAAAGCGCAAGCACAATGCTAAACGAGTGCTTTACGAGGATAACGAATCCACCCTGCACCCCTCCATGAGTTCCAATCGCAGCCGAAAACACCATTACCATGCTTAGCGATAGCAAAGTGGCCACGGCGAGAACCAAAACAGGATCCAACGCGGGCATTCTTAAAAAAGATCTTGAAGGGAGCGTAATGCTAATCATGCTATTAACTCCTGCACCAACTGACGGTAAACATCGCCTCGATGTTCAAAATCTTTGAACATATCAAAGCTTGCACAGGCGGGCGAAAACAAAACCGCATCGCCGGGCTGCGCCCATCTTGATGCCAACCGTATTGCATGATTGAGATCGTCCGCAAGCGTCACCGGCACTCGATTCCCAATCGCTTCCGCGATCCACAATCGATCTTCGCCAACTAACAACACCTGACGGGTGTATCGCTGTACTGCGTCTGCGAACTGGGTGAAGTCCGCGCCCTTTGACTGGCCTCCCGAAATCAATACCACAGGTCTTCCCATTCCCGTCAGCGCCGCAATTGCCGCCCCTGGATTCGTCCCCTTAGAGTCGTTGATCCAAGTGATGCCATCCTTGCACAAGACTTGCTCACACCGATGGGGTAAACCTCGAAATTCAGTCAGCGCCTTAATCATTTGATCAGAAACGGAATGACCCGAGCCCTCAACGAGACCGATTGCCGCAAGCGCATTTAGAATGTTGTGACGTCCATTCATCGAAAGAAGATCAGTTCTAACAATCTTCTGACGCCCCCTCATAATCCATTCGTGAGAACCGTCAGACTGAATACCATATTCCTGATCTGAAGCTGGGCAAGACAGACTAAAACTTAGTTTCCGAACGCCGTCTCTCAGATTGAGTTGAGCAAGATTTGAATCGTCAACATTAATAACGGCTGTTTCAGCATTGGTAAGAATTCTTTTTTTTGCTTTGACATAAGAGCCAAAATCATCATATCGATCCATATGATCTGACGATAGATTCAGGATAGCAGCCGAGCAAGGTCGTAAAGATGACGTGGTCTCGAGTTGAAAACTCGAAAGTTCGAGCACGAACACATCCGGAATCTGGTCATCAATAAGATCGAGTGCAGGACGACCGATGTTGCCGCCGACACGTACATCCAAACCTTTGGCTCTGAGCATTTCGCCGACAATCGTCGTAACCGTCGTCTTCCCATTGGATCCGGTAATAGCGATGACGGGCGCGGGACATGCTCGTGCAAAAAGCTCAATGTCGCCCAATATTTCAATTTTTCGGCTGCGCGCCGCTTTGAGAAAAGATTCGCTCAGAGAAACGCCAGGGCTGACCACTACAACATCTACGCCATTCAAATAGGCTTCATCATAAATGCCGTAGTGCACAGGAACATCAGGGTAGGTATTTTCAAGGGCCTCACGAAAAGGTGGATTATCACGCGTATCCAAAACCTGAAGATCAACCTGGCGCTCAATCAGATATTGGGCGCTAGAAAAACCAGAGGCGCCGAGTCCAAGAACCACCGCGCGTCGCCAAGGAAGCGTTCCAAGATTCATCGCGAAGGCATTACTCGTCATCAGCCTAACGGACCTTGAGTGTTGCAAGACCAACAAGGACCAAAATCAGACTAATAATCCAAAATCGGACCGTCACTTGGGGTTCTTTCCAACCTTTCTGTTCGAAATGATGATGAAGCGGCGCCATCCTGAAAATTCGCCGTCCAATCAATTTGTAAGACGCAACTTGGAGGACAACCGAAATTGTCTCAACGACAAATAATCCTCCCATAATCGCTAAAACAATTTCTTGGCGAACAATCACAGCGATGGTTCCCAATGCCGCGCCAATCGCTAAGGCGCCAATATCTCCCATGAATACTTGCGCGGGATATGTGTTGAACCATAAAAATCCAAGTCCGGCACCCACTAGCGCAGCACAGAAGATCAGCACTTCCCCAGCACCCAAAATAAACGGAATACCGAGATAACCCGAAAAAAGAGAATGGCCGGTAAGGTACGCAAATACGCCCAAACCACCTGCAACCAAAACACTCGGCAGAATCGCTAACCCGTCTAAACCATCCGTTAAATTCACTGCATTACTGCTGCCCGTGATTACAAACCAAGCTAGCACAACAAATCCAAAACCGAGCTCTAACGCGACGTCTTTAAAAACGGGCACGAGCAACGAAGTTTCGGCGGGTGATTCGGCGGTTAAATAAAGTGTGATCGCGGCACTTAGTGCTGCAAGACTTTGCCAAAAAAACTTTTGCTTCGAGCTGATTCCGCGCGAATGATTTCGCGTGATCTTGGCATAATCATCAATCCAACCGATGACACCGAAGGCTAAACAAACAAAAATAATTATCCAAATAAAACGATTGTTTAAGTCGGCCCACAGGATTGTAGAGAACACAACTGCTGCAATGATTAGCACACCACCCATGGTTGGCGTGTCTTTCTTGCTCAGGTGAGTTATCGGTCCATCATCGCGGATTGGTTGTCCAGCCCCGATCCGTTCGAGTCGGCGAATCAAAGCGGGACCCAGGAGAAAACTGAATATCAGCGCCGTAAGCACCCCACAGATGGCACGAAACGAGAGGTAGCGGAATACATTAAACGCGCTGTATTCCAAAGCAAGCTGCTCAAATAGACTTTTCAGCATGCAATCGCCTCGCTACGGCTTGAGCCAGCCAAGGCATTAGCGACTTGCTCCATTTGGGCGCTTCGTGAACCCTTAACAAGCACCGTCACGCCTGGGCGTAACATCCGATGAGTATCACTGATCAAGCTCTCAAATGAATCGAATTTTTTTGCATTGTCGCCAAATACGTCAGCCGCCAATCCTGCCATCTCACCGAGTGCGATCAAAACATCGATGCCAGCATGTCGAGCCTCACGACCGACTTCTGAATGCAATTCAGCAGCCCGGCTTCCGAGTTCGGCCATATTGCCAATGATCAATACTTTGAGTCCCTGTCGGCCTGAAAGGGTCCTGATTGCTGCCCTCAAAGAATCAGGGTTGGCATTATAAGAATCATCAATAAGTGTGGCGCCATGCGCCGCTTCTCGAATCTGTAAGCGACCTGGCTCAGCCTGAACCTCGACCAGGCCAGCGCGGATCTGAGCCGCATCGCCACCACATGCCCAGCCCACGCTTGATGCCGCAAGTGCATTCAAGGCATTGTGTCGGCCGAGTAAATTAAGGGGCGCTTCAAAAGACTCATCGGGGAGATCTACCTCAACCACTTGTTGACCGTTTATTGTCGATGCACTTCCAGTCACTCGAGCCTGACTATCGAGACCAAAGGTGATGGTCTGGAAGGATCGGGTGCGCGCCGCCCAATAAGCGGCGAATCGATCATCAGCGTTTATCACAGCGGTACCCCCGGACTGTAGTCCGAGAAAAATCTCTGCTTTTGCCCGAACAACTTCAGAAAGACTACCAACGCCCTCAAGATGCGCATGTGCCGCATTGGTAATGAGCGCAACACTGGGACGAACCAGTCGGGCTAATTGACCAATTTCGCCAGGGTGGCTCATCCCCATTTCAACAACTGCAAACTCATGCTCCGGTCGGATACCAAGCAATGTTAGTGGCACACCGAGGTGATTATTAAAGTTGCCGGGGCTCGCATGAGTCCGCCCCATCTTTCCCAATATTGATGCGATCATCTTTTTGACTGTTGTCTTACCATTACTACCGGTGACACCAATCACGGGAAGACTTACCCGACTTCTCCAAAGCTCTGCTAACTTCCATAGTGCGAGCTGAGTGTCTTTCACCACAATACTGGGCATATTGTGGTCAGTAGCCGAGCTCGCCATCACAGCGACAGCACCTGCTTGTTTGGCATCTCGAACAAAATCTGTTCCGCAGAAACGCTCCCCATCAATCGCTACAAATAATGCGCCCGGCTGCAATGTTCGGGAATCAATACTCACCGAGGAAAATTTGGCATCCTCACCGCTCAGGACGCCATCGACAGCATATGCAATTTGGCTGAGCGTTAGCATCGGGAAGCCCCCAGCATGGTCTCTACAACCTCCCGGTCATTAAATGGTAATTCCTGATCCGAGATTAATTGACGGTTTTCATGGCCCTTGCCCGCAATCAAGACGACATCTTCAGTGCCAGCGCTGTCAATCGCGAATTTAATTGCGCTTTGTCTATCTTCAATCACTGCGTCAGGTGGCCGATTCATGCCAGCCAGGATCGAATCAAGAATTAAGGACGGGTCCTCACTTCGTGGGTTATCGTTCGTTAGCACCGTTCGATCAGAAAACATTGAAGCTGCTTGGCCCATCAGCGATCTCTTACCCTTATCTCGATCGCCGCCGCAGCCAAACACACACCAAATTTGTCCAGCAGTCATTGATCGAATAGATTGCAAAACGGCTGTTAAGGCATCAGGTGAATGCGCGTAATCGATAACAACAAGGGGTGATTGCTCGCCCAGTCCACGGCAGAACTCCATTCGACCTTCAACAGGCGTTAGCCCGCTCATGGCTGAACCAATTTGTTCTGCCGAGTAACCCTCCGCCACTAAAGTTGTTGCAACAGCAAGAAGATTTTCAATATTAAAGTTGCCGTGCAGCGCGCAGCTCAATTGAATCTTTCCAACGGGCGTGTTGAGTAGAAGTTCAATGCCATTTTGATTCTGGTTTATTTTGAGCGGGTAGACACTTGCTTTTGGACTATTTCCGAAAGTCCATACCCGGGCATCGATTTTTTCTGCGGCGAATTCTGCTCCAACCGGATCTGAGATGTTAATAATTGCGCTTTTTAATTCACGCCTCTGAAACAATAAAAACTTTGCGTCCTTATATCGCTCAATACTTTTATGATAATCAAGATGATCCCGCCCCAAGTTAGTAAAAATCGCGGAACTAAATTCAACGCCTTCAACACGACGTTGATCCAGCGCATGAGAAGAAACCTCTAGGCAGACACCCTCGGCGCCTGCGGTCACCAACTGAGAGAGCTGCGATTGGAGCGTCACCGCATCAGGCGTCGTCAACTCGCTTTTCTGTAAATTGCCATCGAAGCCCCATCCTGTGGTCCCAATAAATCCACTCTTCTTGCCGAGTGCATTTAGCGCCTGCATCAAAAGAAACGCACAACTCGTTTTACCGTTTGTTCCGGTCACGCCGATGACAAATAAGCGACTAGACGGATGATCAAAAAACCGGTCCGCGATAACACCCACTTTTGATCTGAGGTCAGGAATCGCAAGACACATGCCATCAAAATGATCGATGCCATTGATATCGTTTTCGACCAGTACCGCCGCTGCGCCTGAATTCACTGCGTGATTCACAAAATCCCGACCGTCCGCTTTATTGCCCCGCATTGCGATAAATAAGGTGCCTGACTCAACCTTTCGACTATCAAGCGTCAAATTGGAAACTGCGATTGAGGCAAGATCTGGGTCGAGACTTACCATTCCCTTCAAGAGATGACTGAGCGGTCGTACCCGGGGCTCACTGGCAGAAAAAGCAGTCATGCGCCAGCCTCCGTCTCAACGGGATGAGCCACGATGGTGATCCCCGACGCCGTGTTGGCATCAGGCTTGATGCCATTAAACCGAAGCGCGTCAGACATAATCCTTGCAAACACCGGGGCCGCAACTTCTCCCCCAAAGTACTTGCCTTGTGGCTCATCGACCATCACGGCTAAAACAAAACGGGGGTTTGAGACGGGCGCAAAGCCCACAAAAATTGACTGGTATCGATCCTCGTCGTAACCCCCTGATGGACTTGGTTTATGTACCGTGCCGGTTTTGCCCGCAACTCGGTAAGCAGGCACCGCTGCTTTCTTTGCCGTTCCTTCGGCACTAACGACCTTCTCCAACAGCATGTTGATCTGCTGCACCGTTGGCTTTGAAAGCACCCTTTGACCCGGCACTGAAGCGCTGCGGCGGCGCAACGTGACCGGGCGCAAAATTCCGCCCGACGCCAACACACTGTAGGCTCGTGCGAGCTGCACCTGCGTTGACGCAAGCCCGTAGCCATAGGACAAAGTAGCGTGTTCTATCGGCCGCCAACGCTCCCGCTTAACAAGACTGCCATCAACCTCCCCTGGCAGTTCAACCCCACTGACCTCGCCAAATCCTACTGCAGAAAGGGTTCGATACAGCTCCTCCGGCGCAAGTTCCAGCGCAATTTTTACAGTTCCGACATTACTCGACTTCACCAGCACGCCGGAAAACGAAAGCACGCCATAGTCCTTGATATCACTAATTTGATGCTTCCCGATGCGATACACTCCGGGACCCGTCGGGATCGGTGTTTCGGTAGAAAAATGACCGCTTGCCAACGCCATTGCTAAAGTAAATGGCTTGATCGTGGATCCCGGCTCAAAAACATCAGTCACTGACTTATTTCTCAAGACCTCCATTCCACTGCTTGATCGATTATTAGGGTTGTAGTCGGGTACATTGGCCATCGCCAGTACTTCTCCCGTCGCAACATCCAACATCACAGCTGATGCGCCAACTGCACGGGTTTCACCGACCGCATCTGCCAAATGTTTCTGCGTTGACCCTTGAATCCGAAGATCAAGGCTAATTTGCAAGTCCCGACCGTGATGAACCGCGCGAATGCTTTCTATATCCTCAACAATCCGCCCTTTGTTGTCGCGAAGGACACGTTTTTGGCCATCGACCCCGGAGAGATGAGAATCAAACGCTTTTTCAATACCTTCTTGCCCCCGGTCATCTACATCGGTGAAGCCCAGCACATGACTCGTTATCGGTCCCGCCGGGTAATAACGTCCGTACTCACGCTGGGAGCTAACCCCCGGAATCGCCAAGCTTTCAATACGGCTGGCCTCCGCCGGTGGAAGATGACGGCGCAGATAAACGAACTCTCGCCCTTTCGCCCGTTCCAAAATATTCGCTAACCGGTTTGGCGAAAAATCAAGCGCTTCAGCAAGACGGGGCCAGTCCTCGCGGGCCTGGAATAAAGTAGCAGGGTGTGCCCAAATCGCATCAAGCGGCGTGCTGACAGCCAAAACATCACCATTGCGGTCCAGAATTCGGCCACGGGCAGGTTTGACTACGATATTTCTCAGCTGTCGTGCCGCGCCCTCAGCCTGTAAGCGGGTGCTATCGAGAATCTGTATCTTATAAGCTTGGCCCGTTAATACGACCATCCCCAGCATGAGAGAAGCCACCACAATTCGATGTCGAACGACCGAGTAGCGGGTCAAACGCTTTGTTTGGCTAGGTCGCTTCATTCCCGCGTCTCCACTTGTACCAAAACAATATCAGCGGGCCCAGGCGTTATCATTCCGAGCTCATCTCGAGCTGCTTGTTCAATGAGGTTGTGGCGGGCCCAGGTTGCTTTCTCAAGCTGGAGGCGTCCCCACTCATCATTCAATTGATCCCGCTGTTTTTCTGCTATTCGAACATCAAGAAATTCAAGTCGATTCTGATGCCGAACCACCACAACAAAAAGGGCAGAAACGATGACAATCACGCTCAAAAATCCAACCCACTTCATACAGGCTCCCCCACACTTTTTTGCGCTGATCGAAGTACGGCGCTACGCGCCCGGGGGTTTTGATTTACCTCAATCTCCGACGGCCTCGTTGGTCGCTCAACCGTTTCAATGCCTGGATGTAAGTCATACTTTGTCACAGGCAAATCAATAGGAAACGGATCGCCTTTGAATTCTTTTCGAAAAAAATTTTTTACCTTCCGATCTTCCAGAGAGTGAAAACTAATGACCGCTAGTCGACCACCCGGATTGAGGACCTCAAGCGCTTGCGGCAATACCGCATCCAGTTCCTCCATCTCACGATTAATATAGATTCGAAATGCTTGAAACGTCCGAGTAGCCGGATGCTTACCCGGCTCTCGAGTAGGCACACATTCACTGACCAAATCAGCGAGCGCGGTAGTGGAGGTGAGCATTTTTTCTTCTCGGACTTCAACAATTGCTCGCGCAATTCGACGCGCGAATCTCTCTTCGCCAAGCGTACGAAGTACGTCGATCAAATCTTCTTCCGAAACATCCATTAGCCAGTCACTCACAGGTGTCCCTGACGTTGGATCCATTCTCATATCAAGAGGTCCATCTCGCATAAAGCTGAAGCCACGCTCGGGTTCATCAAGTTGAGGTGAGGACACACCCAAATCAAGAACGATTCCGCTGACTTTTCCCACAATCCCAAGATTTAAGAGTTCTTCAGATAACTTGGAAAAAGGTGCTTGAATCACTTTGAGTCGAGGTTCAAATGAGGCCCAATCCTTTGCGAATGCGCAGGCCATGGGGTCCCGATCCATCGCGAACAGTTGTCCTTCAGGTCCTAGGTGTTCCATTAATGCGCGGGTATGGCCACCGCGCCCAAACGTAGCGTCTACTAAAATGGCGTCGGCGTCAGGACGTAACGCTGACACCACCTCCGCTGACATAACTGGGGTGTGAGCTTCGGCAAGCGTCATCAGGTTAATCAAAGAGATAGGGATTCAAGTTCTACAGACAGACGAGTCTCACTATTTTCGGGCGCAAGCCAATTATCACAACTTGCCTTCCATCTCGCTTCATCCCAAAGTTCAAATTTATTGCCTTGACCAATCAGAACGACATGCTTTTCGAGAGATGCAAATTCTCGAAGCGGGGCAGGGATTCTTAAACGACTTGCGCTATCCAGTTCGCAATCGGTGGCGTATCCAATTAGAAACCGCTTAAGCGCTTGGGCGGCCGGATCAAAACTGGGTAACGCAACTACCTTTTTCTCAACACGATCCCACTCATCTTGGGGGTACAGCCACAGGCAACGCTCTCGGGTATTGTTGACAGTGACTACAAGCTTCCCATTACATTGACTCGCGAGTGCGTCACGATGCACCGTTGGCATTGCAAATCTGCCTTTACTATCGAGATTGAGTCCATTTGCCCCCTTAAACATCTGCGCCTTACCTTGCCTTTAATTTTTTTGGTTGATTCATTTAAATGCCGCATGAGGCACTTGGATTACGCTTTATCTCATTCAGCTAAATTCCAGCTCGACCTCTAAAAACGTCACTCCTAACGTGTTAAAAGAAATCCCGACCCCGGAAGGGGTCGGGCAATAACCAAAGGAGGATGAGGATTTGGATGGATTAGCCGCCATCCACGGCATCTCAGAAACCATAATGGAGTACTCGCGGGGAGATTCATCAAATGCTGGAATTGAACTTTTTACCCACATAGCGATCTCAAATTTATATTTTTTCCCACAACTCCCCACAAAGTGACACTATAGAGATCAGGCGAACGCACTGTCAAGGCTCAATTAGCTGAAAAAGAAGAGTTTTTTAAAAAAAAACGGCCGCATTACGACCCTGGAGGCAGTCGTATTAGCTTATATAAAAATTATTTTCCATAAGCTATTCTGATCAAAACTTAAAGTAATTTGTGGATAAGTCTGATAACCAACTATTTTTTATAAGATTATGAAGTCGGCCGATAAGCCGGGTTTTGTCTTGGGCAACCATTCATCTGGGACATGTGTCACCACATGCCTCAAGCGACCTACCCGAACCCAGCGCGGGCAACGCCTTAGGGTCCCTATTTGGTCTTGCTCCGAGTGGGGTTTACCATGCCAAACCTGTTACCAGGTTTGCGGTGCGCTCTTACCACACCTTTTCACCCTTACCTTAATTAAAAATAACCGAGGCGGTATATTTTCTGTGGCACTTTCCATCAGCTCACGCTGTCCAGAAGTTATCTGGCACCCTGCCCTTCGGAGCCCGGACTTTCCTCCATCCCGCACCGTCTAGACCCAAAGGGTATTTGACAGAATTCAGGACCGCGGTTGCCTGGCCGACTCCATCGACAGAGTATAACCCGTGCGCCGACACAACATAACTGAGGCAAGACGTTTTACAGAATTACTTGAAATTTTGTAACAAAATTTTTTGATAAAGATCATTTTTTCGTTTGCCGGTCAGACGGGCTGCAATCTCACTTGCCCGACGCGGAGGCAAAGACTCTGACAACAGGGTCAGCAATAAATCTTCGTCAACACTAGAAGCACAATCAAATTTTTCTGCTCCATCAAGCAATAAAACAATTTCGCCTTTAATAGTTTCTTTTTGCTCACCTAGAATTGTAGAAATTTCATTTAGAGTGCCCCGAATCACCGACTCAAAAATCTTGGTCATCTCACGACAAATCACCGCTTGGCGATCACCACTACAGATCTTCTCCATATCCTGAATCACGTCCTTAATTCGTCTTGGGGATTCAAAAAAGATAAGAGTCCTCGGTTCATAAACAAGCTGCTTAAGCCGTTCGCACCGGGCAGAAGCGCGTTGAGGGAGAAACCCCTCAAAAACAAAACGATCTGTTGCAAGACCTGATACCGAGAGCGCAGCGGTCACCGAACTGGGCCCAGGAACACTGACGACTTTGATCGACTGCGCACTCGCAGCTCGTACCAATCGATAACCTGGATCGCTTATCAAAGGCGTTCCGGCGTCACTCACTAGAGCAATGCTCTCGCCATTAGTTATTCGACGAACCAACTTTGCGACTTGTCGCGCTTCGTTATGCTCATGAAGTGAGATTAATTGGCGAGGCGCAATACTCAAGTGCCGAAGCAAAACCCGGGTTCGACGGGTATCTTCGGCAGCAATAACATCTACCTCACCCAGAATACGTGCTGCTCGAAAGGTAATGTCTTCCAGATTCCCAATGGGTGTTGCCACAACATACAATAAGCCGGGACTTGTTTTTGAAGTCTGCTGGTCAATTGCTTTTTCAATCAACACAATTTCTCGTTTTTAACAGATTAACCATAAGTCTATCCGCTATACTGATCCCATGCGTTGGAAAAAAATGCGGAACATACGCCGGTTCTTCATTACCACAATTGTCCTCGGTGCCACTACGCTTCTGTGGGGATGCACGACAACACTCGTCCCAAAAAAGTCTGAACCGATCGCCTCCAAAACAGTCGTTGCTGCTGAAGCAACGGGCTTGAAAACAGCGCCGAACGACACCGTCACAATTCGCCCGGTCATTATCGACTATGCACGCGCAGAACCCGATGAATCTGCATATAATTTTTTGGCGCGAGCTTTAAACGCCTCCCAGCCGACCCGCAGCCTACTACAGCTCGCCGCTGCACAGCGATTTCTAGAAGGAGGCATTCCAAGGTCTGCTGAGCACATTCTTGACGCCATTCATCAACCCTTTCTGACAACTTGGATTACCAGTCAGCACCAAATTCTCGGCGCGGCACTTGCACTTGAAGAAGGTAACCCAAAAAAAAGCTTGCGGCGACAAGCAAATTTTAAGCAATCGAGTTTTGATAGTGCTCAGCAGTCAGCTGCCCGATCTCTTAAAGTAATTGCGCTGCTTATGGACGATCAGGTCAGGAACGCTCTTGAATTGGTCGATGTTGAATCAGCACGCGAAAATGCAAGAAACCATGTTGATCTTCTAGTTCAGATCACCCTCGATTATCTTTCTTTTTTCTCAGAAGAGGATCTTGATTCAATCGTTCAAACCCATCCGTGGAATGTCGAGCAACTCGCCTGGATTGACCTCGCCAATATACTCGCAGTTAGAGGATGGAAAAACCATAATCTCGAGGCGGCACTCACAGAATGGCTCACCACTAATCCTCACCACCCTGCCCG
>JADHSN010000025.1 GCA_016776875.1 Gammaproteobacteria bacterium
CAGTACTATCTAGATCCATTTCTTTACTAGCCCCGCATGCGATGCGCATCCGAATCAAACAACATTCGCATGATACGCTTCGCTGGCCGCATGTGTCCCAAAATCTCGATCTCGGCCTGCAAGTCGTCCACCAAACAAGTAGCATCAACAAGCGCAAGCGCGATTGATTTCTCGGCGTAATGAGAATACCCGCCTGACGTACAAAAACCTTTAACCTCATCGTTAATCCAAACGGGTTCGTACCCCACAACATCGGCGTCCAATGCATCAACCTCAAAAACAACAAGGCCACGATTCGCCCCCGTTTGCCGTTCTGCTTCAACCGCACCCCGGCCAATAAAATCCGCATCTTTGTTAAACGCGATAAAACGATCCATACCCGTCTCGCCTGGCGTGTAATCGGGAGAGAACTCGCTTAACCAACTGCCAAAGAACTTATCGAGACGAAGACTCATCATCGCTCTCATTCCAAAAGGCTGCATGCCATATTTTTGGCCCTCGGTCCAAAGCGTCTGCCACAATGCGCGCTGACTCATCGCATCCGAATAGATCTCGTAACCCAAATCTCCGGTATAGCTGACCCGTTGGACGATGCAATCACACATGCCAACCGTCATCCGCTTTACGTCCATGAACTTGAAGCGCTCAGGAGACACGTCATCTCGAGTAACCGCGCTCAGCACATCACGAGCACGTGGGCCGGCAATCTGAAAACCGGTGCGTTGATCAGAGATATTCTCAAGACTGATACCGTCGTCAAGATTGTTCCGGAGCCATCGTTCGTGAACGGCTTGATAGCCATATGATGCCGTCAGCTGAAATTCATCCGCTGCAATACAGGAGACCGTGAGATCTCCAATCAACCGGCCTTTCGGGGAAAGCATAGGCGTTAAGCTGATACGCCCTGGCACGGGTATTCGCCCGGCCATGATGCGATCGAGCCATGGTCGTGCGCCGTTACCCCTAACCGAAAACTTGCCAAAGTTTTGAACCTCATTGATACCAACGGCCTCCCGTACGGCTTTAACCTCACGCCGGGTCGCTTCGAACGCGTTAGACCGACGAAATGACGGCGTTTCGTATCGCGGCTCTTCACCGCTTGCGAAATAATTAGCCACTTCAAGGCCAAACTGCTGACCAAAAACCGCCCCCATTTCTTTTTGGATATCGTACGCCGGTGTCGTCCTGAACGGTCGCGCGGCCGGCAACTCTTCATTAGGATAACTGACCGAAAAACGTTTTTGATAATTCTCAATCACTTTGGGTAGCGTATATCCGGGTGTCGTCCAGGATCCAAACCGCGCGACATCGAGCGCAAACACATCCCGCTCCGGCTCGCCGTCAATCATCCATTGCGCTAGCGTAAGACCCACACCGCCGCCCTGACTAAAGCCGGCCATCACACCACAGGCAGACCAGTAATTGCGTAACCCTGGGACCGGGCCAACAAGTGGATTACCGTCGGGCGCAAAGGTGAACGGTCCATGAATCACCGTCTTCACCCCCGCTTTTTCAAGCACCGGAAATCGCTTATAGGCAAACTCGATGGAATCGCTAATCTTGTCGAGATTATCTGGCAGTAATTCGTGACCGAAATCCCATGGCGTACCATCAACTGCCCAGGGTTTGCAGGCTTGCTCATAAAATCCAATACAGAGTCCACGCCCCTCCTGTCTAAGATAACTCTCACCGCCAGGATCCATCACATGGGGATGCTCCGTATCCCTATCGTAGATCTCGGCGATTTCATCTGTCACAACGTATTGATGTTCCATCGGATGAAGCGGGAGATAAACCCCCGCCATTGCGCCAACCTCTCGCGCCCAAAGACCCCCTGCGTTGACAAGATGCTCTGCAATAACCACACCTTTGTCAGTAACAATTTCCCAACTTCCATCAACGCGCTGATTTGTTGCGGTCACGAGGGTATGCAATTCAATCTCGGCGCCGTTCATTCGAGCGCCTTTGGCATAGGCATGCGTCGTGCCCGCCGGATCAAGATGCCCATCAAGAGGATCATATAGGCCGCCTAATACGCCTTCGACATTGGTCACCGGCGCAATATCTTGAATCTCTTTGGGCGATAACACTTCGGTTTCGAGACCCATATATCGATGCTTCGCACGCTCGGCTTTGAGCATATCCATTCGTTCGGGCGTATCGGCTAACGTAACGCCCCCAACATGATGGAGTCCACAAGACATACCGGTTAATGCCTCCAACTCCCGATATAACTTTATGGTGTAACCCTGAAGCGCCGCCATGTTGGTATCGCCATTCAGGGTATGGAACCCGCCGGCAGCGTGCCAGGTAGAACCCGACGTGAGCTCAGATCGTTCCAGCAGCAGCACGTCAGACCATCCCAATTTTGTGAGGTGATAAAGCACCGAGCAGCCAACCACGCCACCTCCAATCACGCAAACCTGTACATGCGATTTCATCTTTATTTTCCTTTAACGCTTTGCATTATTGCGTTCGAGTCAAACGCAAAACGGATTGGCTAATGTCGTGGCAAAGCCATAGTCACCGGGTTAGCTCCGTCAGCGATCTGATTCAGCTAACCTCGACGCCTTATCCAGCACTTTGTCTCGCAAAGCCATTTTGTAAGTTCGAAGCCGCTCCCGAAGCCCATCATCGCCCGTCGCAAGCATCTGCGCCGCGAGAATTCCCGCGTTAGTCGAATTATCGATCGCGACAGTGGCCACCGGCACACCGGCAGGCATCTGCACGATAGAAAGAAGGGCATCCTCTCCCTGAAGGCAAGTCGCACTCACGGGCACCCCAATCACAGGCAATACTGAAATAGCAGCTGCCATACCGGGTAAGTGAGCCGCACCGCCGGCACCCGCGATAATGACCCGTAATCCTCGACTTTCGGCACTTGTCGCATACTCATAAAGACGATCAGGGGTTCGATGCGCGCTGACAATTTGCATTTCGCATTCGACCGCAAGTTCATTTAGCACATCTTGTGCAGCCCGCATCACGGGGAGATCAGAGTCGCTGCCCATAATAATTCCAACTCGAATACTCATCTTTTCACCGCCCTTTATAAATCGACTGATGGATTAAACGCTTCGCTGCACAAAACCTTAAGCCCAGCTCGTGCGCGGGCGAGGGCTTCGTCACGCGAATGACCCATCGCATTAATGTGCCCCATCTTACGCCCTTCCCGAGCTTCTTTTTTGCCATACCAATGAACAAAAGTCATATGATCATCATCAAGCGCGACTGAGTAAGGCGCGCCAGTGTGTGCGTTCGACAGATTTTCTTCATAAAGAAGATTGAGCATAACAGCGGCGGGGGCCCTCGGAACAATAGGGCCGATTGACCGGCCTGAGACCGCTCGTATATGCTGCTCAAATTGATCGTGTTGAAAGCCATCCATCGTCAGATGGCCGGAATTATGAACACGCGGCGAAATCTCATTGATGAAGAATTCTCCCGAGGCGCTAATAAATAACTCGACGGCGAAAACGCCAATCGCACCAAGAGCGCCCACAGCATCAAGCGCAATTTGAAGACATTTTGTCTGCTCAGCCGGCTCCAATACACCAGGACTCACAATCAAACTGACCGCATTAAGCCTCTCATCAAACTCCATCGTCACCGGCGGAAAAGCACTCATCTCACCATATTGATCCCGCGCCACCACGACAGCGACCTCAGTGCAATTGGGTAAAGCAGGCTCGATCACACTCCCTGCTGGCCAAAGACGGTCGAGATCTTCTGCATTCCATAGGATCTGAACCCCTTTACCGTCATAGCCACCCCGTCGGACTTTCTGAACAACCGGCGCGCAAAAACCTTCTTTTAATAAATCATCCGAATTCGCCTGCTCGTCGATAAGTATGAACGGCAGGGTTGGCAACCCCTGATCGCGCAACCAGGCTTTCTGAACCCCTTTATCTTTGATCAATCGCAGCGTATCGACGCTCGGATGTACTTTGACCTTGCCGTTATTAACCGCATCGCTCAATAAATCAAGGGATTGGTCTGGCACCGCCTCGAGTTCAAAGGTGATAACGTCACTGACTTCGATTAATTTCTGAAGCGCTGACAAATCGTCAAGGCCCGCCGTAAAATCACGCTCAGCAAAGTAGGTTGCGGGGCTTGTCGGGTCATCTGTCAACACGACGCCTGACACCGCAAGCCGATTTGCGGCTTGGCATAGCATCATCCCCAGTTGTCCACCACCGATAATGCCAACACGCTGGGATTCCATGTCTTTTGGTTCAGTCATCAAGATCAAGGTGTTCTTCAGTCACCGGGGTTTAGCATCGATGCTTGTCATCTGGAAATCAGGAGCAACAGAAACCATCGACCGCTGGCAAGAAAAGCTGAATTATAGCGAAGCCCTCTGGCGCTACGCTGAGGTAAGGCCATTTCTGCCTGTCGCCGAGCCCTTTCTGCTAGACAGATCAGTCGGGTATATCCCTGACCTTAAGTGCCTGCAAATCGCCCTCGGCAGATCAGAGGGCAACTGATCTCAATCCAGCGTAAGCGGGACCAACCGGTTTGATCGCGTGTTGGCGACAACCTCCAGGACGCCAGCAGAAAGAATCATTGCGGTGCCTAGGACTTGGGGCCAGCCAAAAGCCTCGTCCGTTAGCAGGGCCGCACTGATCACGCCCACTACCAGCTCGGACAGGATCAGAATTCCAAAAACGCCTGTGCCGATTTTTGGTGGTGACCAAAAGATGATGGCCGTAGTCGGCAAAACAAAAAGCAGTGAGATTCCCAGTAGCAGAGGAAGACTAGATAGCACGCTCTGGATGGAGGGTATCTTGCCAATCGCCTCATCCAGCAATGGGTACTGACAGATTGCTGCAATCAGCCCGAAGATGATCACCATGAATAGAAGAGGAAAGATTCCCTCGGGACGCTCAATCTCAGTCCGGGCGGCACCCGCAGTAATCAGAACACCAGCGATCAGTCCGAACCAGTCTCCAAGGTAAATGGGAAGGGGAATTCCGACTTCCAATCCAACAGCAACCCAGACACCGGCCAGGGCTAACGCCACGGTCCCCACTCGTGACCACTTCAGGCGGCGCTTCAGAAATACAACCTCTATAAGGCTTGCCCAGAGAGGAGCGAGATAGAAAAAGACCAGGGCCCGGATCACTTCTGTAACCAGGAAAGAATTGGCATAAAAGATGGCGCCACTTCCCAACAGGAGGCCGCAAAGCCAATGTCGCAGTCCGATCTGCTGGCCTTTGTAAACCCGCCATATCGCCACCGGCACTAAAACACAGAGCGAGATCAGGTATTGCCCCAGAGTGCCCCAGCCGCCTGTCATGCCTGACTCCAGCAGTAGTCTTTGCGGCATCCAGTAAAGACCCCATGCACCGGCCGAGACGAAAACGACGAAACAGATAAAGACGTAGGGGGGTTGTTTCACGAGATGAAGGGTAATTGCTTCTAGTTGGAATAATGCGATGCGTACGCGTTGATACCCACCGCGATCACCGGCTCGCCGTTACCAAGCATAACCTGTCCGGGTTAATTATTGACATTAATCGAGACAGGAGCGGCTTTAAGATCGATGCAGGTGATCTCGTTACATGAACCGAGGCGCATCGCGGGCCCCCACGTGCCCGTACCAGGCGAGACATATAAATGAGCGTTGCGCTCGGTATGCAACCCACGGATCCTCTTGAATTGCTGTCGGACCAGTAGATTAAAAGGGAAGATCTGGCCGTTGTGGGTGTGTCCGGACAGCATCAGGTTGATTCCGGACGCGACCGCCGACTCCCAGCCCAGTGGACGATGGTAGAGAAGAATCTTGAAGCATTCCGGGTCCAGTTCTATTTTGGCAAGTTCCCGCCTGACTTGATTTTTATCTTCAGCGTCATCAATGCCGATCAATTGCAACTCGCCAACTTTAACGGTTTGGCTTCGCAACATCACAACACCAGCATCTTCGAGGAGGGGAATGACCCAATCGAGGCCTGCATAACGCTCGTGGTTTCCTATCGAAAAATAGACCGGTGCCTTGAGATTTTTAAGCGGGGCGATATCTTCTGCCTGCACTCGTTTTGCGTCCAAAAAATCGCCGGTAATGACAACAAGGTTTGGGTTCTGGATATTAATCGTTTCCACAACGGACCTGAGGAATCCGACGCTTCTAGACCCGATGTGTACGTCGCTGATCTGAACCAGGCGATATTTTCTTGTGAGTCTTGGGTCGCGAAACTCAAGCCGCTTGCAGAATAGGCGTTGCGCTGTCGCCATAGCGTAGATGGTGATACAGACTCCGACGATGAGAATGCCGACGCCAGCCCAATAATCATCTAGTGCTAGTCCGAGCCGCAAGAGTTCGTAAATAAAGCATAGACAAAAGAACACGAACCCGATGCCCATCCAGTTATAAAGAATCAACTCCAGTTTGCGACTGCTACTCCGGAAAGAAAGCCTAAGAACAGCTATTACCAGTAACCAAAGACCAAAAATCGTCGGCAGATTAAGGAGCGCAGGATAATTCAACCAGTCCGTCAGGCGCTGGATGGGATAGATATAAACGAGATACGCAGCCAACAGTACGAACGTCCAGAAAAACGTCCTGTGCTTTAGGGTCTTCCAGGGTGACATAGAGAAAAGAGGCCTCAGGCCTCTAGGGAGTCAAGAATCCATAAGGATGAAAAAACTAAATTATAGCGAAGCGCTCAAGCGCTACACTGCTGTAAGGCGATTTCTGCCTGACTCTGACTGACGCACACTCTCAGACAGCAGTCGATAAATTTTCAAAAGGACCTGTCACGGCAACTGTTAAGCCTTCCCATTGAATATTCAAAAATAACCATTTACCGTCTGGCGAAAAACATATGCCGGTCACTTCACTGTCGCCACTATTAACCGCATTGCGCGCAACTTGTATCGCTTTCCCGTCAGGTCTAATCAGAAAAATACCATTCGGGCTTTTCCCATCTTCCGCAACAAACACGTCGCCCCAAGGGGCAACGGTAATGTTATCCGGCCGATCCAGAGCATCCTCTTTATCTGCCTGCGCGATAAGGGTCAAACGATCATTCTGACCGCTGACACCGATATCTAGCCGATAAACCTGGCCACGTTCGGTTGGGCCGCCGTTCGTGGAACAAAAGTAGGCGCTCCCGCCTGCAAAAAAAACGCCTTCGCCGCGTGAAAAACGTGCCGCGCCCAATGCCTTTGCCTGCTTGCGAGTGGGCATCGTGGTCGCGCTTGGATCATCAATCGGGACCCACTCGACATCAAAATGATCCCCAAGCACCTTTCCGCTGGACAGATCAAACTCGGCAATATCCCTGACCTTAAGTGCCTGCAAATCGCCCTCGGCAAACGGTGAATGTTGCGCATCAGGCACATGCCGATAAATAGCGCCTTTGTTCTTATCTTCCGTTAAGTAAGTCACCCCGGTCGCGGGATCAAACGCCGCGGCTTCATGAGAAAACCGACCAAGTGAACTCAACTGATGAGGCGCCTTGAGACTTGAGGCAAAAGGGTCACATAAAAATACATAGCCATGGCCGTCCTCTTCGGTTTCTTCACAACTCAGCCATCCATACGGACTCGCACCCCCAGAACAGTTCCGAGAGGTTCCGGTCAGAATAAAGTTAGTTGATTTCACGGTCGCATCCGATCGGTCCAGCACTAACCGAGTCACACCGCCCGCATGAGTCGATGAAAATCCGAGCGTTTGATTCGCCGGTACGCCCTCATCAATTTCATGATTGCGCATCAGCACCCATTCACTGTCGCCATGCGCAAAACACGCCATACCGTCTGGCGCTGATGGCGCCAAAAAACCATCGCTCATTAGATCACCCGTTCTTTGCAGAATGCGATAGGAAAACCCTTCTGGCAAATCAAGAATACCGAGAGGATCTGCTACGAGCTGATCGGGCAACGGGGTCTTTTTCTTCGCTTGATAAACCCATCCCAGCGCGGCCAAACCGACCACAGCGCTAGCGCTGACCCCAATAAATTTTCGACGCGATAAATTCTTAACCATCGCCCGTCCCACCATTAATCGTGATCAGGCGCCACGACCATCTGGGCGATGACGGCGTGAGGAGGCTGTTCCAATGCAAAAATGATGCAACGGGCAATATCTTTTGCCTCAAGGCATTGTCCATAGGCATCATAAAACGCATCACCACGATCACTATCTGAAAATCGCGTTGCTGCAAAGTCTGTTCGCACCATACCCGGCAGTATCTCCGAGACGCGTATTCCCTTTCCTGCATACTCCTGCCGGAGCGTCTCGCTGAATCCATGAACTGCATGTTTACTGGCCGCATAAGCTGCGCATCCCGGAGCACCATTGAGGCCCTGGGTCGAACCCAAATTTACGATGTGGCCGTCGCCCCTTTCGATCATGCCAGGAATACATGCGGCAGTAACGCGCATCAGGCCCGATACATTAATATCAATTGTGCCAACCCACTCGTCAATGCGGCCTTGATCAAAGGATTGTCGCCCCCCAACATCGCTACCCGCGTTATTCACAAGGACATCAATTGATCGCCATTCATCAGGAATACGATCCATCAAACTCTCAACTGATAAACGGTCAGCAACATCGACGTGGACAGCGATCGCCGGCCCCGGCAATGACTTCATTTCCGCCTCAAGTACATCAAGACGACGAGCACAACCCACAACTTTTGCACCCGCAAGACTCAGCATTTTGGCCGTTTCAAGTCCGATTCCACCACTGGCGCCCGTGACCAGCACAGTCTTGTCAGAAAGTGAACTCATGTATTTCTATCCTTAAATAAATTTTTAGTCGTGAAAGTATAGACCTCACTCCGTTTGCCGATCATCAATTGAATTGGGTCTCGAGTCACGCTCGCTCGTCTGTCACCGAATGTCGACGACACCAAACTCAAGCCCGCCGATCGGGTTAGAACCTAACGGTCGAGTCCCAGTTCCTTGAGTTTCCGGGTGAGCGTATTTCGACCCCAGCCGATCCAACGCGCCGCATCTTGTTTGCGACCACCCGTAAAATTTAATGCCGTGCGTAAAAGGACTCGCTCGAAATCGGGGCCAAATTCAGCAAGCATGTCGTTTTGGCCGCCAGACAATCGGCTAGAGACTGCTTTTTCAAGAAGGTGTTGCCACGTGTCCCCGCTTGTCGTTTCATCACCCGCGTGCATCAAATCAACGGGCAGATCGGTGGGTGTAATTGTTTGACCCGGAGCAACAACCATCAATCGTCGACAGATATTTTCGAGCTCCCGGACATTTCCAGACCAGCGCGCACGGCACAACTGCTTCAGCACCTCTTCATCCAGCCGCTTCGGTTCAACATTCAGCTCGCGAGCGGCCTGTTCCAAAAATGCGGTCGCTAACACGGGAATATCCTCACGACGCTCGCGAAGCGGGGGCAACGAAATACCGATGACATTCAATCGGTGATAGAGGTCCTCCCTGAAACGGCCCGCCTGCACGCGCTCGGGAAGATTCTGATTCGTTGCCGAAATTACCCTCACATTTGCCTTTAATTCTTCATGGCCGCCAACACGAAAAAAGCTACCGTCTGAAAGGACGCGGAGTAATCGGGTTTGCAGGTCGAGCGGCATATCGCCGATCTCATCTAAAAAAAGCGTGCCGCCTTCCGCCTGCTCGAAACGACCGCGCCTTCGCCCTTCGGCCCCCGTGAAAGCGCCTTTTTCATGTCCAAAAAGCTCGGATTCGAGAAGCTCGGCCGGAATTGCAGCGGTATTGATAGCGACAAAAGGTTCTTGGGCGCGTGGACTGTTTTGATATATCGCTTTTGCAACCAGTTCTTTGCCCGTACCTGACTCTCCCGAGATCAACACGTTCATCGGTGAGCTGGCTAGTCTTCCAATCATCCTAAAGACCGTTTGCATGGCAGGCGCTTCGCCAATCATTTGGCCCACTTGCGGGTTTTCACTCGCGGCCACACGCGCACTCGATTGTTTCTGAAGCGCCTTGGTCACCAGAGCAACCGCTTCCTCGAGATCAAACGGCTTGGGGAGATACTCAAAAGCACCTCCCTGATACGCAGACACTGCGCTATCAAGATCAGAGTGTGCGGTCATCACAATAACGGGAATTTCGGGTAACTCACTGACCATCTGATCCAACAACTCAAGGCCGCTGGTCCCCGGCATCCTGATATCAGTCACGATAACATCAGGCTGGTGCTGCGTGGCATGTGTCAGCACATCGTCTGCGTTTTCAAAAAGCTTGGTTTTAAAACCGGCATTACTCAGCGCTTTATCGAGGACCCAACGAATCGACGCATCGTCGTCCACAATCCAAACGGTTGCTAATGTTTTCATACGCTATGCCCCACAGGCAAAAACACACTAAAGCGGGTTTCACTTGGACGACTTGTGCACTCAATGACCCCGTCGTGGCGCCTTATAATCTCTTGGGTAATTGCGAGACCCAACCCCGTGCCATCCGCCCTGCCCGTCACCATCGGAAAAAAAATACGGTCGATAATCTGGTCATCAATTCCGGGTCCATCGTCTGTTATTGAGGCTTCAACGACTAATCGATGGCGATGGTTTCTAAGCGTCTTCTGGCGTCTCACCCTTGTTTTAAGGAGAATATTGCCCTCTCCCCGCATTGCCTCAACCGCATTACGCACGATATTGAGAATAGCCTGGGTCATCTGCTCTTGATCTCCGATGACCTCCGGAATACTGGGGTCATAATCACGCTCAAAGTTAAGGCCGTGCGGTGTTTCGACGAGGGTGAGTTTTCTGACATGCTCGATAACCGAATGCAGATTAAACGGCTCGCTTTTGATTCCGCGAGATCCGCCCATCAATCGATCAACGAGGTCGCTCAGTCGGTCAGCTTCATGCGTAATGATGCGGGTATATTCACGGAGGCCCTGATCTGATAACTCGCGATCCAGCAACTGAGCCGCGCCTCGCAAACCGCCCAATGGATTTTTAATCTCATGAGCAAGCGACCGAACAATCTGAGCAAATGCGCTTTGTTTTTCCTCGAGCCAATTGTGCCGGGAAATCTTGGATAACTGTTCGACCTGACTCAACTCAACAATAGAAAGTTCGCGACCCTTATGAGCATTTAACGGCGACACGGTACAGTCGACCTGAGTGGACTCCGCTTGACCAGGTCGGCGCAGCTGACACTCACGAAGGGTCGTTGTAGCGCCGTCATTGGCGGCAAGAAGGGCCGCCTGAAACGTCATCCCCAAGGGAAGTTGAGACAACACATCCAGCCCCAACACGCGCGGCGCGCTTAATTGCAATAGGTCTTCCGCTGATGCATTCATGAAACAGATCTTCCGGTCGCGATCGACGACGAGAACAGCGGCCTTGAGACTCTCCAGAACTTGCGAGAAAGATATCGGATCTGACGATTTCATTTATTTTGCACTATTTTGGTGCAATTATAAACGAAGTTAAAGCGGGCGAGTCGAGTCGCCCGCTCCGGTCGCTCAGACGCTGTAATACAAGTCAAACTCCGCTGGATGGGTCGACATCCGCAGACGCTGAACATGTTCCATTTTTAAGGCGATGTACGCGTCAATCATCTCATCACTCATAACGCCCCCTACCTTCAAAAACTCACGATCAGCATCAAGCGCGTCTAATGCTTGATCAAGAGAGTGGGCGACCGTTGGAATCTCCCGCTCCTCTTCTGGCGGAAGGTCATAGAGATCTTTATCCATCGGGCCACCCGGGTGAATTCGATTTTGGATTCCATCGAGACCCGCTAAAAGTAACGCAGTGAAAGCCAGGTATGGATTGGCGGTGGGATCAGGAAACCGTACTTCCACGCGGCGCGCCTTCGGATTCCCCACATAAGGAATGCGGCAAGACGCCGAGCGGTTTCGCGCGGAATACGCCAGCATGACAGGCGCTTCAAAACCCGGCACAAGTCGTTTATAGCTATTGGTACTGGCGTTGGTAAACGCATTAAGAGCCCTGGCATGTTTGAAAATACCGCCGATATAAAAAAGCGCCGTCTCACTCAATCCGCCGTATTCGTCCCCGGCAAATGTGTTATTGCCGTCTTTGAAAATAGACTGGTGGACATGCATGCCGCTGCCGTTATCACCGACCAATGGCTTGGGCATAAAGGTCGCGGTCATGCCATGCGCGTGCGCTACGTTGTGAATGCAGTATTTGTAAATCTGGGTCTGGTCTGCTTTGGCAACCAGCGTATCGAACTTCACCCCAATCTCGCCCTGTCCAGCGGTGCCCACCTCATGGTGATGCACTTCGACGCCCAACCCCATGTCTTCCATCGCCAAACACATGCTGGAGCGCACATCGTGCAAAGAATCAACAGGCGGAACCGGAAAATAACCGCCTTTTACGCTTGGTCGATGTCCCGTATTGCCCTCTTCATAATCGTTGCCCGAGCTCCAGGCGGCTTCAACGGAATCAATATGATAGGAAACATCTCCCATCTCGTTATTCCAGCGAACCGAATCAAATACAAAAAATTCCGGCTCCGGACCAAAAAAAGCGGTATCGCCAACCCCTGTTGACTTCAGATAAGCCTCCGCCCGTTTTGCGATTGACCGAGGGTCTAGGTCATAACCCTGCATGGTCGCAGGCTCGATAATGTCGCACCGAAGATTAATGGTCGTGTCCTGCATGAACGGATCGATCACAAGACTTTCCGGATCGGGCATTAGGATCATGTCTGATTCATTAATTCCCTTCCAACCGGCAATTGACGAGCCGTCAAACATCTTTCCTTCCTCAAAGGTATCCTCGTCAACCGTCGACGCCGGCACCGAGACATGATGCTCTTTGCCATGGGTGTCCGTAAAACGAAAATCCACAAATTTGGCTTTTGATTCTTTTATCGCGTTTAACGCATCGCGAGCTGATGACATAACTCTATTCCTCAACAGTGTTTGTCCCGAAGGTCCGCCGACAATCGACGCCTGCGTCAGGACAAAATTAAATGATTAGATTGTTCTTTTATTTAAGCAATTCTCATGCCAGACATTAAATCGCTATTAAGATCATACTTTCGCTCATTAATGCACTTTTTTAGTGCTTAAAATAATTAATTTGCATTATTTTAGTGCATTTTTAATTATATTGGCGTGACATCGAGACAAATTCTCAAATTACTGCGGTTCGTGCCAGTAACCAGGACATCGGACGAGTCAGGTCCATCATGGCGAGATTTTGATCATCCCAGTGGCGAGAATTTCTGTAGGCGCTGTCTGTAGGCGCTGATCGAGGCGATCATCGATTTAAAAAGCAGCGAAATTTCCCGCCGATCGATCCCGAATTTTTTAACAGCAGTTAACGGAATTCTTTGATCGATTATTAATCCGTTCAGTCGTCCCGCTATAATTCGATCTCTTGGTTTTTTCGTCAGGAGTAGAACACCGTGCATTTTCAGGAGTTAATCCTGCGCCTTCAGGCTTACTGGTCAGATCAGGGCTGCGTGATTCTTCAGCCATACGACATGGAAGTGGGCGCGGGCACCTTTCATACGGCAACTTTCCTTACCGCCGTCGGACCTGAGCCCCTGAACGCTGCATATGTTCAGCCCTCCCGGCGCCCGACGGACGGGCGATATGGCGAGAACCCGAATCGACTGCAACACTACTTTCAATTTCAGGTCGTTCTAAAACCATCTCCGGACAACTTCCAGGAGCTATATCTGGGCTCACTTGAAAGTCTTGGAATCAAGTTCACAAAAGATGATGTTCGCTTTGTTGAAGATAACTGGGAGTCTCCAACGTTAGGCGCATGGGGATTAGGCTGGGAAATCTGGCTTAACGGCATGGAAATTTCTCAATTTACTTATTTTCAGCAGGTGGGCGGTCTTGATTGTCGCCCCGTGACGGGCGAGATTACCTACGGACTCGAACGCATTGCGCTCTATATCCAAGGCGTCGACAGCGTTTTTGATCTCAAGTGGAATGAAAATTTCAGCTATGGCGATATCTATCACCAAAACGAAGTGGAACAATCTGCATATAATTTTAAACACGCCAATGTTGATGTTTTGCAGCCTCAATTCGATAACTGCGAGGCGGCCTGCACGCAGCTGCTTGAGGAAAAACTTCCACTCCCGGCTTATGAGCAGGTACTGAAAGCCTCGCACACATTCAATCTGCTTGACGCACGTGGCGCCATTAGTGTCACCGAGCGTGCCCGGTATATCGGCCGTGTCCGCAATCTCTCAAAAGGCGTCGCTCAAAGCTACTTTGAGGCTCGAGAAGCACTTGGCTTTCCGCGCGGGAAGAAAAAATAAAGTTAATTTGTTTTTCCGGGGGCGAAGCGTCTGATCAGTTCAAAAGCACTATTGCTTGAGCATGTAAAGCAATCCTGACTGGTGATCCCTTAGACAAATGATGGCGGTGAAGTGCGCCAGGGCGAAGCTGTAATCGCAACACCTCTCCACCGCTGTTGTTTACGATTACGGAGACCAAGGCTGAACTTCCCATCTCGATTACCTCGACAACTTTGGCCGGCAAAATAGTTCCGAGACGCGATTCGTTCGGGTGGTTATCTTTTACGAGAAAAACATCAGATGTCCGAATCGTCCAGTGAATCGTGTCATCAGGTCGGGATTTCGGTCCCTCCGCAGCTGTCAACAAAACATCACCCCAGCGAAGCGTGATTCCGGACGCGTCCGAGCCCGCCCACTCGGCCTTTGCAAGATTAGCGAAATTCATCAGGCGCGCCGCCTCAACGGTGGAAGGTCTACGCAACAATTCACGAGTTGGCCCCTGCTGTATCAACTTCCCGCGACGCAGCAACACCAACGTTTCTGATAACTCTGCCGCCTCATCCAGATCATGAGTGACAAAAAGCACGGTCATAGCAAGGGCGTCCTGCAAGCGCTTCAGCTCCACGCGGAGACGCTTCCGGGTGCTATGGTCGAGTGCTGAGAACGGCTCATCGAGTAGCAGCAGTCTTGGTTTTCTGGCAAGTGCGCGCGCCATTGCGACCCGCTGGCTCTGACCCCCCGAAAGTTCATTGGGACGACGATCTGCGAGACCGCCGATACCGACAATATCGAGACAGTTCTGTGCTTCACGACTTCGTTCGCGACGCCGCAGGTGGGTGAGCGCGGCTTCCACGTTTTCAACGGCGGTGAGATGCGGGAACAATCCGAATGTCTGGCTGACAAAACCCAATGGCCGCTGATAGGCAGGTCTGAAATACCTGGCTCCTGTGTCCGCCCAAATATCCTTATCAAAACTTACCCGCGAGCGTTCTGTGTTCAGTAAGCCAGCTACCGCGCGCAGTACACTGGTCTTCCCACTACCTGAAGGGCCAACGATCGCGGAAAGCGTGCCAATGGGTAACTGGAAATCAACTCCCAGGGAGGGTAAATCATGCTCGAGGAAGATCGACAACATCAGGCGCTCTTCTGCCTTTGCGGACCACGTCTTTCCAGAACCCCATAACCAAGCGCCACCGTAACCAGTGAGATCAGTAGTAAAAAGCCTGCCATGTGTCCGGCGGAAAGTGGATCAAAAGCTTGGACACGATCAAATATCGCGATCGATAAGGTTCGAGTTTCTCCGGGGATATTTCCGCCGACCATCAACACCACTCCAAATTCCCCCAGCGTGTGCCCTAGCGTCAGAACCGCCGCCGACAATACGCCGGGCCAAGCAAGGGGCATCTCGATCCGTCTGAAAGTCTGCCAGGGTGTCATTCCACAGCAAGCGGCGGCATCGTGCAGTTCGTTAGAGACGGCCTCAAAAGCTCGTTGCACCGGCAGAATGGCGAAAGGCAGATTAACCAGTATTGAAGCCACCACGAGACCCGGAAAACTGAAGACCAATGAAACCCCGAACCAGGACATGATGAACTCTCCGATGGGCGACCGTGTGCCGGTGAACACCAGAAGGTAATAGCCAACCACCGTCGGCGGAAGGACCAGAGGCAGCGCAAAAAACGCCTGTAGCCAGGGCCGTGCTCGGGTCTGCGTTTTTGCCAGCCAGCGACCCGTCACGATACCGATGGGAAGAAGCAGAATGAGGGTCCAGGCCGCGAGCTGCAACGAGAGCTGAAATGCGTTCCAATCCATTTCCGGGATAAACCAGCTCGACGGCTAAGGTTGCAGAGCTAGGTTAGCGGGTCCGGGAACGAGTAATCCATGACGCATGAAGATCCCCTGAGAATCAGTGGACTGCAGATAGGCAAAGAACTCGCGCGTCTTTTGATCAGCGCCCGGCAACAGAACCATTTGCTGATGAAGTTCAACGCCCGGAAAAGTCTCTTTGGGCAGGACCTGAAGCTGCCCGGTCTCTTGCAGTTTTGCTAGCCGTGCAAGTGGCAGCGGCACCAACGCCACATCGACATCACCCTGAAGCGCATACTGGACTGCTTGTCCCGCGTTGGCGCCAAGCAAAAGGACCGGTCTCACTCGGGTCCAGGAGCCTGCATGTTCTAAAGCTGCCCTTGCGGCACTACCATAGGGCGCATACTCTGGATTAGCGATCACTAAGCGCTTAACAACGCCGTGTTGAAGGGCAGAGTCAAGCGCCATCAGCGGATTCTCGGTCTCGCCAAGCAATCCAGATCGGCTGTATAGTGCCAGCACCCCCTCCGCATAAGTCACGGGTGAACCCTGGGTTAATCCAAGACCCACCAGCCACTCCACATAAGCCGTATTTGCGGAGAGAAACATTACATAAGGGGCACCGTTCGCAATCTGATTCGCCAAAGTGCCCGATGATCCAAAAACCAGCCTGACAGATTCTCCTGTAACCTCGTTATAACGAGTGGATATCTCTTCGAGCGCCG
>JADHSN010000026.1 GCA_016776875.1 Gammaproteobacteria bacterium
CTTCTCCAACAATCCGGGTCGTAAGACGATCGGAAACGAAACGGATCACATCTCGCAACGGGGTAATCAGACGAACCCAGACGCTCATCGGCGCTGCCACAACAGCCGTACTAAACCGAACGGGATTTGAAACTGCGATCGTTTTTGGCGTGATCTCCCCAAACAGTAAAACAAGCGGCACCATAAAAATAATACTCAACCACCCCGCTCGCTGTTCCCCATACAGACTGACAAGAATTCCAGCAGCATTAATTGTGGCTGCTATGTTGATCAACTCATTGCCAGTCAGAATTGAAATAATCAATCGACGGGGTTGATCGAGCAGCGCATGCAGCGTTTCAGATTGCGGGTTGTGATGTCGCCTTAACTGCTGCAAATCAAGTCGCGAAAGCGAGAACAGGGCGGTCTCTGATCCGGAGAAAAATGCAGAACAAAATAACAGTCCGAATAACAACAGCAGCCGAAGCACCATCGACGGCTCGGCTAATAAACTGATATCGAAGGCAAAAAAGTTGCCAAGCGCGTCCCAGTACTCTGTGATGGTTTGGAGTAAAAGCTGCATCAGTTCATCCGGCAATGCCAGTGCAGCAAAGAAGGGGTCTCGCGGCGTTAGTCACACCGCACAGATCGCCCGAGGATCAGTCGATTAACGTTCCATTAAAGACGTCTAGATCATCGCCAAATTGCTACACCTGAGTTCAAGCAAATTGTTATCACTCATTTGTAACTTATTTTGCCACAACGGATAAATGAAAGCGACGGTTATAAAAATGGTTTGGCGATACGCCGTCACTCAGGATTGTAGTCATCGACACCAATCGGACTCCGGCCCGACTCCCAGCCTTTAATCACCTGCGATTGTTAGACCTTCAACCAGAATTGATCCGCATCGCGTACTTCGCCGGGGATCCACATCATTCCCTATGGCGGCGATATTCTGAAAGATATCTTTAAGATTTCCAGCCACAGTGACTTCCTCAACAGGATATGCGATCTCCCCGTTTTCGATCCATAATCCGGCCGCCCCTCTTGAGTAATCTCCCGTTACGTTATTAATACCAAAGCCTATTAATTCAGTAACCAAAAATCCCTCGTCAATGCCGCTTATCATCTGCTCAAGATTCTGATCACCGGCATCGATTGTTAAATTGTGCACACCGCCCGCATTACCGGTTGTTTGCATATCTAACCGTCGAGCGCTGTACGACCCGAGCACATAGCCTCGAAGAATACCGTCCGAAACAATATCTCTAGCCGAAGTCGCCACACCTTCGCCATCGAACGCGGCGCTGCCCATACCGCCCACTATCAGCGGTTGCTCGTGAATTCTTACAAACTCAGGAAAGATTTTTTTGTCCAGATGATCGAGCAGAAAAGAAGCTTTACGGTATAACGCGCCCCCGCTAATCGCGCTGATAAAATGTCCCAAAAGACTTGAAGCCACCGGCGCCTCGTAAATGACCGGCACCTTGCAGGTAGGTACCCGCCGTGCACCGAGTCGACGGAGTGTTCGGCGAGCGGCTTGATCACCGACCTGCAATGGCGTATCAAGATCACCGAGCCGTCGAGCTGAACTGTACCAATAATCACGCTGCATCGAATCGCCCACACCCGCAATTACAGAGCAACTAATTCCCTGGCGGCTTTTTTGCGTGTGTCCGATAAAGCCTAGGCTATTTCCATATACCTCAACACCTTGATGCGCATCAACAGATGCCCCTTCGGAATTTACGATTCGCGCATCTGCGCCGAGCGCAGATGCCTCACATTCAAGCGCGAGCGAGGAAGCCTCTTCAACCGAAGGCGTCCACGGATGATACAAGTCCAAATCCATCACATCCTTCGCCAATCGTTCTGGATCTGCCAGCCCTATGCATCGATCCTCCTCGGTCCACTTTGCGATGTTGCAGGCAGCAAGCACCGTCTCTTTAACGGCAGCCGGCGAGTAGTCAGAAGTACTTGCGCTCCCGGTTCGCTGCCCAAAATAAACCGAAACGACAAGATTTCGATCGCGGGTATGCTCTACCGTCTCAATCTCGCTTTTTCTTACATTAACCGAGAGTCCCTGGCTAAGACTGGCCGCCGCCTCGGACGATGATGCCCCGCGACCGCCTGCCTCTTCCAAAGCAAGCTGAACGGCATCACTCAAACCCGCATTTACGCCAGTCGTGTTTTCTTCCGAATCTTTCATACCTCGACTCCCCCAACCGTCAAGCCATCAATCCGCATCGTGGGTTGGCCCACTCCGACCGGCACACTCTGCCCATCTTTACCACAAGTACCAATACCGGAATCGAGCGCGAGGTCATTACCCACCATGCTTACTCGGGTTAAAACGTCAGGGCCGTTTCCGATTAGTGTTGCGCCCTTCACTGGCGCACCCAATTTTCCCTTCTCTATTCGATAAGCTTCGCTGGCCGAAAACACAAATTTTCCAGAGGTAATGTCCACTTGACCACCCGAGAAATTCACAGCATAAAGACCTGAATCGACGGAGGACAAAATCTCCGCTGGATCATCTTGTCCCGCCAACATGTAGGTATTCGTCATTCGCGGCATTGGCAAATGCGCATAGGATTCGCGCCGTCCATTGCCCGTACTGTGAGTTCCCGTCAGCCGAGCGTTTAAAGAATCCTGCATGTAGCCTTTCAGTATGCCGTTCTCGATTAGAACGGTATTTTGGGAGGCCTCACCCTCATCATCCACACTTAATGAGCCACGCCGGTCAGGAATCGTCCCATCATCTACAATGGTACAAACAGATGATGCGACCCTCTCGCCCACTCGACCCGAAAAAGCAGAGGTCCCTTTTCTATTGAAGTCACCCTCAAGGCCGTGTCCAATCGCTTCGTGCAATAGGATCCCCGGCCAGCCCGAACCTAAAACGACCGTCATTGTTCCTGCCGGTGAATCAATGGCGTCGAGATTAACTAACGCTTGTCGAACTGCCTCCCGCGCGAAAGATTTAGCACGGTCCTCCTCAAACAGCCATTGATATCCATATCGCCCACCACCACCATAACTCCCCTGTTCGCGTCGACCCGCCTGCTCAGCAATCACGGTGATATTGAGCCGGATTAAAGGACGGACATCCGCAACCATCTCCCCGTCACTTCGCGCCACCAAGACCACATCGTGAACAGAAGCAAGGCTTGCCATCACCTGGCTCACCCTCGGATCCGAGGCTCGCGCTTCTGCCTCGACAAGCTGGAGCAGTTTGATCTTATCTTCGCTTGCGAGGCTCGTCAGTGGATCAGCGGTCGAATACAGCGCCGGAGCGGTTCGCGCCTCAAACGATATTTGGCTAATCCCGCCGCCATGATTTGAGATTGATCGCGCCGCTTCGGCCGCCTTCTCCAGCGCTGAAAAATTAAGCGCGTCTGAATAGGCAAAGCCTGTTTTTTCACCGCTCACCGCGCGAAGGCCCACACCCTGATCCGTGCTTCGACTACCCGATTTCACTTTCCCATCCTCAAGTGACCAGCCTTCTTGGCGGGAATGCTGGAAATAGATATCCGCGTAATCAATCTTATTCCCGGCTAATCGGCCCATTAATTCATCTATATCGGTTAATTGCAGGCCACTTGGCGAAAGCAGAATGTCATTCGCGATATTCAGGGGATCAGTCATTATTTATCCTAATTTGGCAGTCAAAATGTACGTTTTAGTAGCTTCTATATTTTAGAGTGTTTAGAAACTAGCACGCCGGATGTTAATCAAAAGTTAATGCGGTGCGCGAGCACCCATTAAGAGTCGACACGTCTTATGTTCAACAGGACACAAGTTTTTAAAAAATACGATGTCATTAGATCAGTTTTTACTTATTAATAATTTAATAATGATAAGTTAGGTAAAACATAAATTGAATTTATTGCCCAAGAGAAAGCATTGGCTTGTGCTTAGGGCCCGGTTCCCTCAGATTCATGGCATCTCTCGAAGACTACTAAGGAACTACTAACTTATGCTGACCCACAACCCCTTTGCGGATCTATTCCCGGCCGCGCTGATGCAAGGCTACGTCATCCTGATGGTCCTGCTTGTTCTCGGAAGCACGATCTTCGATACCATCCACAAGAAGAGCGCCAAATATTTTTTCCAGGCGGCTGAGAAATCTAAGAAAAGCCAAACCCGGAGCATCTCTGGCGGGGAAAAGACCTCGATCGCGGTAAAGACTGCCGTTAATGAAGTCATGCTCTCGAGTGAATTTTGTAATGCTCGACGTCGGATCGCCCATTTGCTCGGCATGTATGGCTTTGTGATGTTTTTGATCACCACAATCATCTTAATCTTTTCATACCCCACGTCAGCGACACCTGCCCCAGCGCTGGTAACAGGGCTTTGGCATATCGGCGCGTTAATGGTCGCCGTGGGAGGCTACTGGTTTTGGTTCTTTATCCGGGTTGATGTCGCCGCAGAGGGAAATGTCTGGTACAAAATTATGCGAGCAGACCTTTTCATCCTGGCCCTTTTAGCGACCACAACGTTCGCTCTTGTCTGGTCTTATCTTCAGATGAACGCGGGCGGGCTTTGGACACAAATCATCCTAGCGCTTTTCATTATTTCAAGCACAACGTTGTTCGGCACCGTGCTGTGGTCCAAGTTTGCTCATATGTTTTTCAAACCCGCCGCTGCATTTCAGAAGCGGGTCCAGGAGGCCGATGGGTCACGAGCAAACCTTCCGGCGCCAGCCGATAAACCCGCGCAATTTGGCCTCGGAATCAAACGCGAGCCTGCGCGCCACTACTAATTAGCAAGAATCACACTGAGGACATTCTTGGCGAACTTGCTAACAAGGGAGCCCGGAAGACTCTAATTAAGGAGAAATAGATGCCTACTTTTGTTTACATGACTAAATGCGACGGATGCGGCCACTGCGTTGATATCTGTCCATCTGACATCATGCATATCGATAAAACCTATCGTCGCGCCATGAATATCGAGCCCAATATGTGCTGGGAGTGCTATTCCTGCGTCAAGGCGTGCCCGCAGAACGCCATTGATGCGAGGGGTTACGCAGATTTCGCACCGATGGGCCATAGTGTTCGCGTGTTGCGAGAGGAAGAAAAAGGCACCATTTCCTGGAAAATTAAATTCCGGAATGGTGAGGTCAAGGATTTTGTGTCGCCGATCACCACGCAGCCTTGGGGTGAAAAAATTCCAAAGCTTGCTGAGCTGGCGGAACCCACTCAAGAAGAAGTCGATTCACAGCTTCTCTGGTCTGAGCCGGATGCGCTTAATATCGAGCGCGGCCTTCCGGAGATCGACAAAAGCAAATTCAAACAGGGAGTATATTACTAATGGGTTTCAAAACCGTATTTGAAGATTGCGACATTCTCGTCGTTGGTGGCGGAATGGGCGGAACAGGCGCGGCTTACGAGGCACGCCATTGGGGGCGCGACATGAAAATCGTCGTGGCCGAAAAAGCGAATATCGACCGGAGTGGCGCCGTCGCGCAGGGACTCTACGCGATCAACTGCTACATGGGAATGCAGTGGGACGAAAACCAGCCGGAAGATCATGTGCGCTATGCCCGAAATGATCTTATGGGGATGGTCCGTGAAGACCTTGCCTATGATATGGCTCGGCACGTTGATTCCACAGTTCATAAGTTTGAAGAATGGGGCCTACCCCTAATGCGCGATCCTGAGACGGGTCGGTATCAGCGAGAAGGCAAATGGCAGATCATGATTCACGGCGAAAGCTATAAGCCAATCGTCGCAGAGGCCGCCAAAAAGTCCGCAGATAAGATTTATAACCGAATCATGGTCACCCACCTCCTGATGGATGAAAGCAAGGCAAACCGCGTAGGCGGTGCGATTGGCTTCAACGTGAGAACCGGCGATTTACATGTCTTTAAAGCAAAGGCCACTATTGTGGGCGCGGGCGGTGCGTCGCATATCTACAAACCTCGTTCTGTTGGCGAGGGCATGGGGCGCACCTGGTATGCCCCCTGGAGTAGTGCTTCTGCCTACGCGTTACCGATCATGGCGGGCGCCAAAATGACACAGATGGAAAACCGTATTGTGCTTTGTCGTTTCAAAGACGGATACGGACCTGTGGGCGCCTACTTCCTGCACCTTAAGACGTATACCCAAAACGCTTACGGGGATGAGTACGAGTCAAAGTGGTACGACAACACGAAAGAACTTGTTGGCGATTACATTGATCATCACCCGACACCAACCTGTCTTCGAAACCATGCATTCCTGAAGGAAGTGGCAGCGGGCCGTGGCCCCATCCATATGGTCACAAAAGAAGCGTTCCAGGATCCCCACAAAGAAACCGTGGGTTGGGAAAACTTCCTCGGCATGACCGTCTCGCAAGCCGTTGTCTGGGCCTCCCAAGATATCGATCCTCGGTATACCAACCCTGAGCTGACGACATCAGAGCCTTACGTCATGGGCTCCCATGCAACGTGCTCTGGCGCGTGGGCCAGTGGGCCAGAAGACGTATCTCCGAGCGAGTATTTCTGGGGCTATAACCGGATGATGACCGTTGAAGGTCTGTTTGGTGCAGGAGATGCGCTGGGCGGAACTGCGCACGCGTTCTCCTCTGGGTCGTTCACAGAAGGTCGTCTCGCCGCAAAAGCCGCAGTGAAATATGTCCGCGAGCGAGCAAACGAGAAGATTGTTATCTCTGATAAGCAAATCGAGGAGCGTCGCGAAGAGATCTATCGACCACTCGAGACCTACGAAGTGGGTCGCAATGAAATCGTGGGCGGAACCGTATCCCCAAGCTACATCCTTCCGATTCAAGGGCTTCAACGCCTTGAGAAACTGATGGATGAGTATGCCGGGGGTCTTACGGTCAACTACATGACCAATGAACCACTTCTGCTTAGGGGTCTCGAACTCCTGAAAACAATGCATGAAGATTTTGAATTCCTGGGTGCTGAAGATTTGCATCAGCTACAGCGCGCGTGGGAACTCAAGCATCGAGCAATCGCTTCCGAGTGTGTTGTGCAACACACTCTGTTTCGAAAAGAAACGCGATGGCCGGGTTACTACTATCGCGGTGATGCCATGCAGCTTGATGATGAAAACTGGCATGTTCTTACGGTGTCTCATCGGGATCCTGAATCCGGAGAGTACACAATGGAAAAGGCGCCCGTGTATCATATCGTCGATTAATCAGCCGGTGTTCTTTAAAACGGGCCCACATGGGCCCGTTTTTTTTGCGCCCGTTCTGGCTACCACGAACACCTTATTCACTGGATATAACAACGATCACGTATAGTCAAATCTCGATCTCAAAATTTTTCGCGTCAAAAATGCCAATAGATTCAAATTTCAGAAACGAACAGCTCGCTGGTGAAACTAACCTTGGTGCTTCCTCCCAGGAAATTGATGCACTGTTAGCGCCCATCCTGGATCAGGGCGCAACGCGAGACCAAATTCCTGAACTCCTTCGCAGTTCGTGGGCCCATCTTCAGGACCTGCGGGAAACTCTCACAACGATTAGTACCGTTGGCGAGGCAATTCCATCATTGCATCTCGACCAAGCAATATCCCTTACAGCAGCAGACGCCCTTGATCTTTCGGGTATTGGGACTGCAGTGCAGTCATGTCTGGCAGACCCCGCAAACCAACAACTCGAAAAATCCATCCAAGCCAATCTGCTCTACGCCCTTTCATTAGCAGCCTTACTTTCCCAGTCTTATCGAGATGGCGCACGATATCTCGAAAAGGCCTCTGAGCTCTGTGAAAGCCATCCACAAGATCGGTGGCGGTATGAAAATGCGCGCGCACAAGCGCTGACAGATCTGGGCCGGGAGTTTCTTGACAATCAAGCGCTAACAGAGGCCGTGGATTTATTTGAATCATCAGTCCTTCCTCTTGTTGATAAAGAAAAAGACTCTCATCAGTGGGCGATCTCAAAAACGCGCCACGGTGTCGCGCTGGGCATTTTAGGGCAGCGTCAAAAAGGTACAAAAATGCTGGAGCAAGCAATTTGTTCATTTAATCAAGTCATCGACGCTTGCGATAGTGAGTCCGAATCACTGGAGTGGGCAACAGCACAAAACAGCTTAGGCAACGCACTGGGTATTTTGGCTCATCGTCAAAATGATCTCGAAATGCTTGAGTCCGCGGCAAATGCTTTTGAAAGTGCCTTATCAGTACGATCACAAGAAACCTGTCCGTGGGATTGGGCCGCTTCCCAGAATAATCTAGGTGCTGTTCTTCAAAGCCTTGGCCAGCGGAAAAATGATACACAACTCCTAAAACGATCAGTTGATTGTTACAAACTGGTGTTACTTGCTTGGACCCGCGACCGTGCACCCCTGCATTGGGCAACCACATTCAATAACCTCGGTACTGCACTTCGGGCACTTGGCGAGAAACGAAAAGGACCTCGAACACTCGAGCAAGCCGTCGCGGCCTATCGAAATGCAATTGCGGAACGCACTCGTGAGCGTGTGCCTCAGCAGTGGGCAATGACCCAGAATGATCTCGGCACAGCTCTGCAAAAACTAGGTGAGCGGACTGAAGATATCAAATTCTTTAATGAAGCGATCAACGCTTATCAGAGTGCACTGCTGGAATGGACGCAAGAAAAAAGTCCCATGACTTGGGCGATGACGGCCGCTAATTTGGCAATTGCTCAAAAAAGTCTGGCGGAACGCTTAGGGGATGCAGGCACCGCAGGCCTCGCGCTATCGAGCTTTGAGGCTGTCGCCGAGGTTTTTCGAAGCGCGAGTCACGCGAGGTACTATCAGTTCGCCACAGAGCAAATAGCAAAGACCCGCACCTTGCTTGATAGCCTAGCGGCCTCCTGAATCGACATGACGCTCTGCATCTTCGCAGAGACCCGTTGCGTTTAACCTAAACAATACGAACGTGAGATCGTCAGGTTTAGAGGGTAATCCTTCTTGCACATTGGTCATACGGCTGATCGCTGTTTCGGCAAGCGTCTGGGCAGACGTTTCTAGTTCTCCCGACTGAATAATCTCGATGATCTCGGAGACGTAAAGATTATCCCAAAGCCCATCGGACGCAATCAGAACCGTATCTCGAGCAGCAAGCTTGGCCTCATGCTTTTCAAGCCAAAAAGCCGGATCGCCCAACATATTATTTAGGTAATGGCGCTTTGGATGATGTAACGCCTCTCTTTCATCGATAAGACCGAGCGTTTCACTGACACCAACCGGTGAGTGACTATCCACACGGAGCTTCACTCGCCCTCTTTGGCCCACCACCAACATGAGTGAGTCTCCCGCATGGCTACTCAACACTGAACCATCTGGCTTGACTAGCGTTACTGAAAGCGTCGTAGCCGCCCTCGGAATCTCTTTCAGTAATTGTTTATTGGCATCTTTTATTAAATCTTCAAGGCAAGACCTATTCTTGCGTTCAATCCACCTGCCAATCTTTTGAATAACAAATTCAGAGGCTTCACGCCCTTTGGGTAATCCACCCACGCCATCTGCAACCGCAAGGCACACCTCGCCGGTATCCATCTCAAAAATGCCCATTGCATCCTCATTGACGCCGGATTGCCCAGGGCAAGGTTGGGTAAAGACAACCGCTTGTCCAGAATCCAGAACGACGACATGCGGCGCATCCAGACGTTCGCCGCTCAGGCACATTGGTGTCTGCAGAATCTTAGACTCGGCCATTGGCTGCGCGACCTATTGCCACTCCATAAACTCTAAGTGCTGGCATAGTTGGCCTGCACTTTTGAATTCTTTTGCGATGAGGGATCGCTTCAAGCCCTTACAGATATCCTTAACTTCCTGTGGATGACGGCGATACCGGCGGGCCCCTCCAATCGCATCATAAAAAATCCGGATAAGATCAAACACGTCGTGTTGGATATGTTCGGCATTCGGGGCTCCCCAACTAAACATATCCAACAGTTTAAGATCAAATCCAAGCCCGTGGCGAAGCACGATGACATTATCGCTATGTAGATCGCCATGGTACTCCCCAACATTATGAATGGCCTCTATACCCAGTGCGATCGCATGTAAGAGATGAAGGCCCTGGAATGCACCGAGACATCGGCCCGGCTGCCGTTTCAAGAAATCCGATAGTAACTCGCCTTCCACATATTCAGATACTAAAAAAGAAACCGTCGTGTCGTTGAACTGAAAACTGTCGCGGGTGTGGTACTGAATAACCACCGGGCAATGCCGAAGCTTATGAAGTTTTCGGGCATAAAACCGTAAGGCACGATTACCCGGATTACGATGAGGGAAAAAGATTTTTACGGTGCGCTCGATTCGAGTTCCTTTTTCTCTGACCAGATAAACTTCGCCTTCCCACCCGGCGCCCAGACGAGAGACCACTTCATACTTGCCTCCCAATTGACTGCCAGAATGAAGATCAAAACTAGTAATGCGAGGAGAGAGCTTTTTCATACGGTCAAATCAATCATGAGCCAGAAATAATTCCATCATCTGATGATCAATCCCGGCATCCAGAAACACATCGCCATAAACCGAAAAACCGGCGCGTTTGTAGAACGGAATAGCCGGTAACTGGGCTCCCAGATAAACTCGCGTCAGATTATGTTTTCGACCCTGCTCGACGAGTTCGTCCAGCAGCGCTCTTCCGATCCCCTTCTGTCTATACGCCCTTAACACCGCCATGCGCCCGATTTTTCCACAAGTGAGCATTCGGCCCGTCCCCACCACTTGCGCATGATCGAGAAAGGCAGCCACGTGAATGGCCGTCTCATCTTCGCCATCGATCTCTAACTCAGGGGGAACCTTCTGCTCGTTGACAAACACCTCATAGCGAATTCGGCACAGGTCCTGCTCATCAGTGCGCCAGTCCGCCAATCGAGTTGAAAACATCAAGAAGGAAATAAAAAGCCGGCGGCGCAGCTAAGAGCGCGATGAGGGATCATCGTCATCAAGGCGGTCGAATTCGGCGATACCGGCTTCCATCTCGCGATCAAGCGCCTCGTCCTCAACGCTTGCCGCATCAGCCTGGGCTCGAGTTTGAGGCTTAATTGATTTAGAGACATAAAGTCCAAGCTCAAAAAGAACCCAAACTGGGATCGCAAGCATCAGTTGAGAAAAAATGTCAGGCGGTGTCATCAACATGCCGACGACGAAGGCTCCAACAATAATGTAGGGACGCTTCGCGGCAAGGCTCTCCGGCGTTGTCATCCCCATGCGAACGAGTAACACCGTCGCAACAGGCACCTCGAACGCTAGGCCGAATGCAAAAAAGAGCTTAAGAACAAAACTCAAATATGAACTGATATCAGTCATCACCAGAACACCCTCAGGTGCGGTGCTGGTGAAAAAAGCAAAAATGACCGGGAACACAACGAAATATGCGAACAAGATCCCAAGATAAAAAAGAACACTGCTTGAGATTAATAAAGGAACCGTCAAGCGTTTTTCATGATCGTAAAGACCTGGCGCGACAAATGCCCATAATTGATAAAGAAGATAGGGCATTGCCACAGCGGTTGCAAAGGCGAATGCAAACTTAAATGGCACAAAGAAGGGGCCATGGGGCTCGGTCGAAATCATCGAGTTCCCCGCTGGCAGAGCCGCCATCAGGGGTTGTGCGAGATATTCATAAAGGGTGTTCGCAAATGGTGCGGCGGCGATAAACAAGACCAATACTGCCCCGCCCCCCCGCATAAGGCGATCCCGAAGCTCCAAAAGATGCGACATGAATGTCGCGCCCGGCGCATCTGGACGATTCGTAGTTTCGTTCACCAACTGCTACTTTAGTTCGTGCCGGCTTTATCGGCGATATCTTGATTCATCGCGTTGGCAGACTCTTTAATGGAGTCGACTACATCACCCATCGCATCATCTTTCGCTATCGACTCCGCCGTCTTTGTGAGATCACTCTTGATGCTGGTTACTTCCTCACCGAGTTTGCGCATGTCGGCTAATTCGCTTTCTCTTATTTCTCGATCGATATCGGTCTTGACCGCCGATACCATGCGGCGCGCACGGCCCACCCACATACCCGCAGTTCTCGCGGCACGCGGCAGTCGCTCCGGACCCAACACAATTAGTGCGATAGCCGCAATAATGACGATCTCAAGAAAGCCGATATCGAACATGACGCTTCCTCAGAATCAGTTAGACTTTTGCGTCGCTTTTTTCCGAATCTGACTCTTCGGACGACTCAGCAAGACTCTCTGTTGATGAGGCTGCATCGCCCTCGGAGGGTTCATCGCTGGTGGCGCCATCCTTCATCGTACTGCGAAATCCTTTGACCGCACCTCCTAGATCAGACCCAAGATTTCTTAATTTCTTGGTTCCAAACAACAGAAGGACGATAACCAACACAATCAGTAACTGCCAAATACTTATACCACCTAATCCCATTACTTTCTCCTATCTGCCGACGAGGTGATGCATTATTCTTTCACCTGAAGGACGAATTTCATTTCCAGATCGGCAACGCCGATACCCTCTCATGATAACCGCTTTTAAAAAGCGTGGGAATACTCTGATTTTCAAAAGAAAACCGAGCAGTTAACCTAGGATGCGGGCGAAATTTTACGCTCCACCCCAATATCCCTTCTCAGCGATACATTTCTTTTGGATCTTTAAGCACTGGATCGACAGTTTCCCATTGATCGTCTTTGAGCCGCTGATAAAAACAACTATGCCGCCCGGTGTGGCACGCGATTCCGCCTTCCTGATCAATTTGCATCAGAATCACATCGCGGTCACAGTCCAATCGAATTTCGCTGATTCTTTGCACATTGCCAGACTCCTCTCCCTTTCGCCACAGTTTTGCCCTGGAACGAGACCAATAAACCCCTCGACCGGTTCGAGCCGTTTCTAGCAAGGCCTCTCGATTCATCCATGCAACCATCAACACACGACCGCTCTTTGCTTCTTGGGCGATGGCGGGCACAAGTCCATCGTCTGTCCACTTAATTTGTTCTAGCCAGTCCATATCAATTCCTCACTTAACATTAAAGATTCACCTCAATCCCACGCTGACTCATATGAGTCTTTGCTTCCCGAATTGTGTACTCGCCAAAATGAAAAATGCTCGCTGCAAGTACCGCATCCGCACCCCCCGTGAGCACCCCCTGAGCAAGATGCTCAAGCGTACCCACACCGCCTGAGGCAATTACGGGAATCGACACTGCATCACTTATCGTCCGAGTCAGTTCGAGATCAAATCCATCCTTGGTCCCATCGCGATCCATGCTGGTCAGGAGGATCTCTCCTGCCCCACGGCGAGCCATCTCCACCGACCATTCACGCGCGTCAATCCCGGTTGTTTTTCGGCCACCATGGGTAAACACCTCCCAATGGTTACCACAGCGCTTCGCATCGATGGCAACGACAATACATTGCGCACCAAAATACTGGCTTGCCTCGCTGACCAAGTCAGGGCGATCAATCGCAGCTGTGTTTATGGAAACCTTATCAGCGCCCGCGAGCAACAATCGATGAATATCATCAATCTCCCGAATTCCGCCACCGACGGTCAATGGAATAAACACTTCAGCTGCGACTTCACGAACCACATCGATCATGGTGTCTCGAGCGGATGAACTTGCCGTAATATCCAGAAACGTAATTTCATCCGCCATTTGTTGGTCATATCGTTTTGCAACAGCAACCGGGTCTCCCGCATCCCTGATATCCACAAACTTGACGCCTTTAACCACACGACCCTCATCAACATCAAGGCACGGAATAATTCGAGTTGCCAAGCCCATGATCAAATCCGATCTATGCTTTGGCCCATGGCGGCCGCTTGTCCCTCGCGGAAATCCAGGGTGCCTTCATAAATGGCTCTGCCGGTAATAACGCCTTCGATGCCCGAATTTTCAACCAAGACCAGTCTTCTTATATCCTCAAGATCAGAAATACCGCCGGATGCAATCACAGGAATTTGAATGGCCTTTGCCAACGCTGCCGTTGCTTCTACATTTACCCCGCTGAGCATTCCATCACGATCAATATCGGTGTAGACGATCGCGACCACACCATCGGCTTCAAAATGTTTGGCCATGTCGATCACCTTATGGTCAGATGTTTTTACCCAGCCGTCTGTTGCGACCGCGCCATTCTTAGCATCAAGCCCAACAATAATATGGCCAGGGAACTGTTGACAGAGATCACTGACAAACGCGGGGTCATTTACCGCTTGCGTTCCAATGATCACGTACCGAACGCCCGCATCGAGATAAGCCTTCACCGTTTCTACATTTCGAATACCGCCACCCACCTGCAGCGGCACGTCTGGATATGCGTTCGCAATCTTTTGAATAATAGATGCGTTCACCGGTCGACCCGCTACAGCACCATCAAGATCCACAAGATGAAGACGCTTTGCGCCTTGGGAGACCCATCGAGCCGCTGCCTGTGTTGGATCACTATCGTAAAGCGTCTCATCCGATAAGTCGCCTCGTCGCAATCGTACACAGCGACCCTCTTTAATATCGATAGCTGGAATGAGAAGCATAAAAATAAAGCCTTTGAATTTTTAATGTAGGGATTAATCCTGCACAACCAGAATGACCGCTGTGACCTGACTTTTACCTAGATTACATTCAAGAATCACCGTCCCAACAAACAAAATTTTCGAGCAATTTCAAACCTTGCTCATGACTCTTTTCCGGATGAAACTGGACAGCAAAAATATTCGCTCGGGCAATCGCACTCACGAATTTACCTCCGTAATCACTTGTTGCTGCAACAGACGATGACTGCGTTGCGAGCGCGTAATAGCTATGAACAAAATAAAATCGGGCATCCTGCGAAATGCCCCTCCAGATCGGATGATTACTGCTTTGCCGAACATTGTTCCAGCCCATGTGAGGCACCTTTAACTGCGGCTTGCGATCCACAGATCGGCAAAAACGGCGAACCTCACCATCAAAAAGACCGAATCCCTCACATCCACCGTCTTCTTCACTACGATTAAATAAAGCCTGCATACCAACACAAATACCTAACACAGGCTTTGACGAGAGGACGCTCAACACGGGGTTACGAAGCTGACGTTCATCGAGCGCCTTGAACCAGGAGCCGATTGCGCCCTGCCCTGGAAGGACAACCCGATCCGCTTTTTCGAGACGCAATAAATCTGAGGTCACCTCGACGTGAGCAGAAGGCGCTACTTTTTCAAACGCTTTGGCAACGGAATGCAAATTACCGGTGCCCAGATCAACAACCACAATGCGGTGCATCTATCCCTGCAAAGACCCTTTTGTGGAGGGGACTGATCCACCCAGTCTTGTATCTAACGTTAACGCCATTCTCAAAGCCCGCCCAAATGCTTTGAATATCGTTTCAGCCACATGGTGCGTGTTTTGACCCCTCAGGGAATCAATATGAAGGGTGACGTGCGCATGATTACAAAAACCTTGAAAAAACTCATGGAACAAATCAACATCAAAATCCCCAACTCTTGCGCGCGGCCAACTGACGGAAAATTCAAGACCCGGGCGCCCCGAGAAATCAGTCACAACCCGACTCAATGCCTCATCCAGTGGAACATAAGCGTGCCCATAACGACTGATGCCGCGCGGCTCGCCAACGGCTTGTGTAATTGCCTGACCGAATGAGATGCCGACATCTTCAACGGTGTGATGTGCATCGACAGCAAGATCACCTTTTGCTTTGATTTCCAAATCAATCAGGCTATGACGAGCAATCTGCTCGAGCATATGATCAAAAAAAGGTAAGCCGGTATCAAGCTTCGCCGACCCGCTGCCGTCGACATCAAGAGCGACATAAATATCGGTCTCGCGGGTCGTGCGGGTTATTTCTGATATGCGACTCGACATAAGATACCTTCCAAAAGAATCAAGCTAAATTTTAACCCAGAGATTGGCGGCGAATTGTAACAAACAAGCGGCTCTAGATTGAATCAGGCCTTTATTTCATGGCGATTACTGGAGAATCACCCTAACGCGTCATTCAGCGCATCGACAAAAGCAGCGTTCTCAAGAGGCGTGCTTACGGTAACGCGCAAACTATCCGTCAGTAATGGGTGGGTGCCGTTCAGGTTTTTAACTAAAACACCCTGAAGCTGAAGATCAGCGTGCACCGAATCACCGGCGCCCGCCGGGGCTCGAAACAAAATGAAGTTTGCCGCGCTTGGG
>JADHSN010000027.1 GCA_016776875.1 Gammaproteobacteria bacterium
ATTTTCAAATCGTATCGCGGGGTCAACAACACATACATAGTCCCCTTTTATTTTTCCCGCGAGATTATCGTGAGTGCCGTGTAGCCATTTGATTCGCGAATCCCGATTCCAGATCAAACGGCGTAGTTTCGACAACTTTGCTGCCGCTTCAACAGATATTAAGAGCTCCCAATTAGGGTAATTCTGGTCAGCGATGCACTGGATACTGCGATACAGCGCCTTGCTATCACAGTGCTCACTTTTGAGCAGAATAGTGATTAACGGTTTGTGCGAGCTCTTAGGCGGTGGATATTTTTCGGGTCGGGTTGATCTGAGAAATTCGATCCAGCGCGTGAGGGATATTTGAGGTTGGATTCGGCGGTAAGTGCGATGCGTGAGCCATCGTAATGCAACACGGGATCCTTTTCGGACCCAAAGCGCGCCCAGAGTAGCGAGGCGGTTTATTGACTGAATCCACTTTTCCTCGAATATTCCTTTTCTAAGACAAAACGGGAGAAGAGATCTTAGGCTGAGGTGGGTGATTTGAAAATCTTCTAAATCAAACCATCCCAGATTGGGTATTCGAGTCAGTGGGTAGTCGAGATCAAATGGGTCAAAACGAAAGCCTTCGGCACTCAGATCGTAGAAAATAAGATGAGAGGTAAGGCCTGAGTAGTGGGCTCGAAGATTAATGGTGTTCTTTTCTTGAGGGGGCCGCGCGTCAGGTTGGAAACGTACTTGTGCGATGCTGTCACGTTGACCGCCAAAATTACTGGGGACGACTCTTGGATATGGCAGTTTTTCCACGGTGTCTAATGGATAAATCTTGGGAACAAAAAGACTATCTGGAAATCCGGTTTTGGCATGGTAAGAGATCAGGTACCAGCCAGGTCGAAACTTTCCGTTAGTGGGTCGGACGATTAATTTTGGATCAAGTGCGACTGAAACAAATCCTTCTGTTGCTTGCTTTGTATCGCCACGAGGGGATAAAACGACCGAGTATTTATGCGATCGGAAAAGTTGAGTCAGGCAAAGCGCGATCGGTTTGCCAAATTTCTTGAGTCGCAGGGCGAGATCTTTGAAAGCATTCATCATCCCTCTAGTTTAGTTTCCCCTCGGGTGGTGAATAAAGGCATTGGAGTGCAATTCACCAGAGAAAAGTTAGAGATGGCGGTTTATTTATAAGCCTAAACCAATGAACGCGACCTTAATGGGTTGATTTGGGACCGCGCGCGCTCGGTCAAACTACCGGATACGATTGCTTTTTTAACGGGTCAATGATGATGGCGTTATCTAAAATTCAACCACATTTTGAATCGCCGCAGCTAAGACACGTCATGCAGCCATCGAGCAGAACGACCGCTTTGGTCTGGCATTTAACACAGAGTCTCGACCCTGGCGGGAACGTGGGTGTGGTGTCTTCTTCGGTATCATTTATCGCAGCTTGACTCTGGTTTTCAAATTCACGGCGCTTTTCGTCAACGAGCTTTTGCTGATGCTCGTCTAATCCGTCATCACGAATCATTCCTATCATTCGCATGTGACTATCGATGGCATCGCCAATTTCGGCCACCAGCGAGGGCGTATATTTTCCGCCGCGTTTAAAGTAGCCTCCTTGGGGATCAAATACGCTACGCAACTCTTCGACAAGAAAAGTGACATCTCCCCCTTTTCGAAATACGGCCGAAATGATTCGGGTGAGCGCGACAATCCATTGAAAGTGGTCCATATTTTTTGAGTTTATAAAGATCTCAAATGGACGTCGTTTCTCATAAGGGGTTTGAGGATTTAGGATAATGTCGTTGATGGTGACGTACAACGCATGATCTGAAAGCGGGGTTTTAATCTTGTAAGTGCTTCCCACCAACATCTCTGGCCGTTCCACTTTTTCATGCATCTGAACGACATTCGCGGGAAGCCCTTCATCCTGTCCAATGATGATAGGCGCTTCAGGAGCCTCGGTTGGAGACGGTTCGGGACTTTGGGTCACGACCTCAAAGTTGGATATCGATTTGGCAATTTTGATGGCCATTTTTTTTCCTAATTCAGCAGTGCGCTTTATTGAGCGTAATTAAAACTTACCGTAGTAGCCTTCTTTTAAGGCGTCAAAGAGATTAGCTGCGGTGTGCGTTTCACCGTCGTACTCGATCTCTTCATTGCCCTTCACCTCCACGATTTCTCCATCATCCAAGGTAAACCGATAGGTTGTGTTTTCAAGATCCTCTTCTTTAACCAATACGCCCTGAAATACTTCCGGGTTGAAGCGGAATGTCGTGCAACCTTTCAGACCTTTTTCATAGGCGTACATATAGATATCTTTGAAGTCTTCAAACGGGAAGTCTGTGGGCACGTTCGCGGTTTTTGAAATTGAAGAATCAATCCATTTCTGGGCCGCAGCCTGCACATCGACATGTTGTTTTGGAGAGATGTCATCAGCACTAATAAAGTACTCGGGTAATGCGTCGGGGCCTTCACCGCCCGGGGATGCATTTTGGTTTACCAGTGCGCGGTACGCTAAAAGCTCGTATGAAAGCACGTCGACTTTTTCTTTCGTTTTTCGGCCTTCCCGAATAATGTTGCGACTATAAAGATGTGCAAATGATGGCTCGATGCCGTTGCTTGCATTATTGGCCAGAGAGAGGCTAATGGTCCCTGTCGGCGCAATCGACGTGTGATGACTGTAGCGTGCGCCGTGTTCCGCGATTTGATCCGTTAGTTCTGAATCAAACTGTTGCATGTAGCGGCTGTATTTTGCGATCAGTACCGATCCTTTTACCTGATCGCCAATTGAGTATCCGTCGGCGACCATTTCGGGGCGCTGGGCCAGCATTTCCGGCGTGACCTTAAAGGTCTCGAGCATAATTGGAGCGGGCCCTTTCTCCTTGGCGAGCTCTAGCCCGGTTTCCCAACCCACCTTCGCCATTTCCCGCGACACTTGCTCGGTAAATTCGAGCGAGGTGGCTTCGCCGTATTTCATTCGAAGCATGGTCAACGCAGATCCGAGACCCAAAAAGCCCATGCCGTGGCGACGCTTGTGCTGGATTTCGTGGCCCTGCTGTTCTAGCGGGAGTCCATGTACTTCTACAACGTTGTCGAGCATTCGAGAGAAGATTGAGACGACTTTGCTGAATCGCTCCCAGTCAAAACTAGCCGCTTCGGTAAACGGCGCGTTAACAAAGCGGGTTAAATTAACGGAACCCAGCAGGCAACTCCCATAGGGGGGAAGCGGTTGCTCCCCGCAGGGATTGGTCGCACGGATATCCTCGCAGAACCAGTTATTGTTCATCTCGTTAATTCGATCGATCAAGATAAATCCGGGTTCGGCGTAATCATAAGTTGATGCCATGATTAAATTCCAAAGCCTTCGCGCGGGGATGGCTTCATAAATCTTGCAGGCGACCTCACCGACCTCGTTGGTTCGATAGCCCGCGGTCACCGGCCAAGATCGCCAAATCACGCGCGTATCGTCTTCAGCAAGTTCAGCCTCGTTGGCCGGGAAAACGAGTTCCCAATCTTCATCATCTCTGACGGCCTGCATGAACTTGTCGGTTATCAGGCAAGATAGATTGAATTGCCGAAGGCGCCCATCTTCGCGTTTGGCCCGAATAAAGTCCGTGATATCCGGGTGAGCGATATCAAAGGTCCCCATTTGTGCGCCTCGCCGTCCCCCGGCAGACGACACGGTGAAGCACATCGCATCATAGATATCCATAAAAGATAAAGGTCCAGAGGTATAGGCCCCTGCACCACTCACAAACGCCCCTTTAGGGCGCAGTGTTGAAAACTCATAGCCAATACCGCAACCTGCTTTCAATGTCAGCCCGGCCTCATGGGTCCGACCCAAAATCCCGTTCATTGAATCAGGGATCGTGCCGGATACCGTGCAGTTAATTGTGCTGGTCGCCGGTTTATGTTCCGTGGCGCCCGCATTCGAAACAATTCGTCCTGCCGGAATGGCGCCATTTCGCAAGGCCCACAAAAAAGCTTCAAACCATTCTTCTCTTTTCTCGGGCGCTTCTGTATCTGCAAGCGCCTTCGCGATGCGTTGGTAACTGGAATCAATATCAGTGTCTAACGCTTCCCCTGATTTGGTTGCAAGGCGATATTTCTTTTCCCAGATATCAACCGAAGCGCTCTGAAACGGAATCTCTTCAGTCTGGGCGACTGCATTAAGGTTAGTGGCTGTTTTCATCGATGTTGTCTATCCGCCGTTGGTTTTTTGACCATAAACACCCCCAGCGACGAGCTAAAAACGCTCTTTTTGCTGTGGTGTTCTACATTTTTCCTGATTTGCCAGAAGTTTTTGACGCCACGTTTTCTTGGCAGGCATGGTTGGAAACACTATATGTAGTGGCGTGGAGGAGAGAATACGCCCAACATATAGGGAGGTCAAATTTTTTTGTCTGCCTAGTAAAAACCAGTTAAAAAAAGCACTCGTTCAGATCGTGAGCTGTCGATAAACGGCTGCGACCTTGGTCGGCAGTTGTCGCACGTCGTCGATCACGGTGTAATTTACGGCGCCGTACATGTGCGGAAGATACTCTCGCGCCTGTTGATCAATCGTGATGCAAAACGGGTGAATGCCCGCGCGCTTTGCTTCAATAAGGGCTTGCCGGGTATCTTCAATACCGTATTCGCCACGATAGCCATCGTAATCGTCAGGCTTACCATCCGATAGGGTGATTAACAGTCTTGATCGTGCTGAGACTTGATTCATAATTTTTGTGAGATGGCGAATGGTGACCCCCATTCGGGTGTAGTCCCGCGGTTCAATTCCAGCGATCCGTGACTTAACGGTTTGCGAAAAGGGCTCGTTGATTTCTTTTACTCGATAAAGCTCACAACGTTTTCGGGTCATGCCCGAAAACCCGTAGATTGCGTAACGATCCCCCAGAATCTCGAGGGCCTCACACAAGAGCGCGAGACATTCTCGCTCTGCGTCATTGATCCATCCCTTAGTTGAACCGCTTACATCCACCATGAAAATGACCGCGATGTCGCGTTCGCGCCGATCGAGGCGCGAGAGAATTTGATCGCTCATTTCGGCGCCTGAAAACGCACTGACACGAGCATCAATTAACGCGTCCAGATCAATTTCATCGCCATTGTTTTGGTGTTTCAGTCGCTGAGTTCGGTTACGTAGTGTTTCAAAACTCCGCCGCAACGAAATCAAAGAACCCTTATATTTTTCAATGGTTTGGGCGTAGAAGTCGATTTTCCCTTCCGGCATTTCGAGCTCTTTTAGGTAGCACCACGCTTTTCGATAGTGCCCTCGCCGGAAATCCCATTCGTCATAAACCAGGGCGTCCTCTGGCGCGGCTATCAGTGATTCTTCCGATGATTCAGGCGGACCCCCTGGGGATTGCCCGTCATATTGATCGTCCTCGGAAGCGCCCGATGACCCGGATGATTGTATTTCTCCAAGATCGAGGAAAATTGACTGCATCAGATCTTGGATTTCCGCTGGGGGCGTAAGGACGGTGCCATCAAGACTCAGGGTAAACGAAGGCGGGTCTTGATCGGTGCTGGCGTCAGTTGCGGCATTTTCAATTTTCACTGAATCGAGAATATCTGTGCTTTGCATATCCTCCTCGAGCCAATTTGATAATGCTTCTGCTAGATCACGCTGGTTTTTTGCCACCCGTGCGTCGGTTGCTTGTTGCCCATGAATAATGTCAATCTCACATGCCCAGGGTAGTGACTCTGGAATCGCTGCTTTTGAGTGGTACAGCGTGCTGACCAGTTCGAGTGAGTCCTCGACCGTGCAGTGAGGGTCTAAAAGAGGCTCGATCAACGTGTGCCATGTAGGGTCTTCAGTAGTCGTGTTCAGTGCTTTCATTTGACGGGCAAGCCCGGGAAAGGCGCGTTTAATGCATGCATCGAGTCGGGCCTGCTCAACGCGTTGAAAAATCACCCGCGCTCGCGCCGGGTCCCTGTATCGATCAAGTTGATCCGAAAGCGTTGGGGTTTTTTGGTCTTTGCGCCGGAAGGTGCCAAAGTAGCTTTGTGCCCACATTTGAGTGACCAGCATCCGATAGAGTGCGGTGTTTTGTGCTTTTGAACTAAAGACGTCAAGCCTCTCCGGGAGAAAGATTGTTTCTGTATCCGTCGTAGGTGCCGTGCCTGATTTGATATGCAGCGACCGAGCGGAAAGCCCGTCGAGGTAGTGAACTAGTATTGAATTCAACCGGCTGTCGAGACGCACTTCGTGTTTTGACGATTCGACTGTTCTCAGAAAATCATCAACGTTCGCAAGAGATTGGCTGCCGGGATAAAGACCTTGTCGGTCATAAATATCCAGCGCCTGAATGAGCCATGTTTCGACCTGATCTAAACTCATATTGCGAAAGGCGTGCGGCACGTGAGCTATAAATTGAAATCCAAGTTCGGAGTTCGTTCGGGCGATAATTTCAAGCCAGCGAAGCGCGAACGATTGTTCAGCGTCGCTGCATAATGCTAATTCAGCGGCTGGGCGGGCAGCGGTTCGACTCGAGGAAAGGACAGGGTCTAGCGTCTGGTTCAGTTGCTCTAAAATTTGATCGGCGCTGAGGCGTGTTGAGGAGATGTGCATCGGACTATGATTTTTATTTGAGCACTCAGTATAGTTCGCCCATGTTATTTTAATTCGATTCGACGCGATCTCTTTTCGATCAGAAAAGTTGATTATTGATTCAGTCGACTAATGCTGGTGAGACGTTCAGAAATGGATGCTATTTTAAATTGGTTCAAAGCGCATCCCGGGTTGACCGGTGCGATATTAGTGGGCTCTTTGGTGCTGGCGGTTATTTATGCTGCGCTGATTTATGTTGCGATTGCTCGAATGAGTCCGGATTATTTTATTCAGTCAGATAAGACGCCCGGCGGGTGGCGTTCACGGCATCCGCTACTGCGAGTCGTCGCTCTGTCGATCAAAAACCTCGTTGGTGTCTTGTTAGTGCTGATGGGAATTTTGATGTTGGTGCTTCCGGGTCAAGGTATTCTTACCTTGCTGATCGGGATCAGTTTGTTGGATTTTCCCGGCAAGCGGGGTTTGGAGAAAAAGATTGTCGGCATGCCTGCCGTGCACAACGCGATTAACAAAATTCGGTCGCGTGCGGGACAGCCGCCTATGGTTTTACCATGACGTTTTGTTTATTTGCCGACGTCTCTTGCGGTTAGTCGCCGGCAAATTCGATTAACGTGCGAACGGGGACATCCATTTCTGAAAGCTTTTTCCGCCCCCCCAGATCGGGGAGGTCAATGACAAAGCTGGCACCGACAACATGAGCACCGGTTTTGCGGACAAGGGCAACCGCCGCGCAGGCGGTGCCGCCAGTGGCAATCAGATCATCCAAAATAAGTACATTTTGGCCAGCGATTAGGCTGTCGGTATGGATTTCGACTTCGTCGCTACCATATTCAAGCTGGTACTCCTCCGAAATGGTTTGCCAAGGTAGCTTGCCTTTTTTTCGAATCGCAACGAAGCCGACCGAAAGCTGGTGCGCCACCGCGCCGCCCAGGATAAAGCCTCTTGCCTCAATGCCCGCAACGCAGTCAATTTGGCTGCCCGCAAACGGCGCAACGAGCTGGTCTACGGTATAGCGAAATCCTTGCGGGTCTTGCAGCAGGGTCGTGATATCTCTAAAGATTACCCCACGCTTGGGATAGTCAGGGATGGATCGAACGAGGGTTTCAATTTTCATATTAAGTCTCTTGAAGCAGTCGGCCCGCAACGGCATCCAGCTTTTTCAGGATGGTGGGTTCACGCGCGCTGTCGTGCGTGATTAAAGCCGTGTCTAGCGCCCGGTCGTCTCCAGATGGGCATATTGCAGGCCGGTCGTTCATTTTTTTTGCAACGGCACGTACAAGCTCTTTCGCATGGCCCGCGTTTTGGGTGAGCACGTTGATAACCGCCGCCACATCGACATTGTCATGCTCCGGATGCCAGCAATCAAAGTCGGTCACCATTGCAACCGTGCAGTAAGGTATCTCAGCTTCGCGAGCGAGTTTTGCCTCGGGCATATTGGTCATGCCAATCACGTCACAACCCCATTGCCGGTATAACTCTGATTCGGCCAATGTCGAAAACTGGGGGCCTTCCATTACGAGATAGGTTCCACCGCGTTGCATTTTGATGTCGAGCCGTTCACAAGCGGATTGACACCAGTCGCCGAGGCGAGCGTTCACCGGGTGCGCCATCGAGACGTGTGCCACCATCCCGGTGCCAAAAAAACTTTTTTCACGAGCGAAGGTGCGATCAATAAATTGATCAACAATGACAAAGGTGCCAGGCGGAAGGTGTTCACGGAAAGAACCAACCGCTGACAGCGAAATGATATCGGTCACACCTGCACGCTTGAGAATATCGATGTTTGCTCGATAGTTGATTGTGCTGGGGCTGAGGCGGTGCCCTCTTCCATGACGTGGCAGAAAGACCAGTTGGACTCCGTCTAACTGACCAAACAACAAGTCGTCTGAGGGCTCACCGAACGGAGATTCAAATTTTTCCCAGCGGATGTTTTCTAGGCCGTCAATCTCATATAAACCGCTCCCGCCAATAATGCCGAGAACGGGTTTTGGATGGGGTAAAGTCATGGCGTGTTTCTTCAGTTAAGTTACTTTAATGTTGTTAAAAAAGCGTCGCCCCAAGCTCTTTTACGGCCTCGAGCATTTCAGGCTCATCGGTTAGCGACTCGGTAATAGCACTCTGGCAAGCAGTATTGGGATCGATGCCGCTCACCATCAGTTTGGCCGCATGGACCAACAGTCGGGTACTGGCTCCTTCTTCAAGACCATTTCCGGCTAGATTGCGGGTCATTCCTGCAAAGCGAACCAGCCGCATCGCCGTATCGGCATCAATACTGGATTCCTTAACGACGATGTCGCGTTCGAGTGACTCTGAAGGATATGAAAACTCGATCGCAACAAATCGCTGTCGGGTGCTTTGCTTCAGATCCTTAAGCACGCTTTGATACCCCGGGTTATAAGAAACGGCCAGGCAAAACTCCGGCGGTGCATTGAGCAACTCACCGGTTTTTTCAATGGGCAATTGGCGGCGATCATCCGCGAGCGGGTGAATGATCACGGTTGTATCTTTGCGCGCCTCAACCACTTCATCAAGATAGCATAACGCGCCGCTTCGAATTGCTGCGGACAACGGCCCGTCAATCCATTTTGTTTCACCCCCAATGATCAGATAGCGACCCACGAGGTCAGATGCGGTCAAGTCATCATGACACGAGACGGTGACCAGTGGTCGTTGAAGGCGCCAGGCCATGTGCTCCATGAAGCGCGTTTTGCCGCATCCCGTGGGCCCTTTGAGGAGGATGGGCAGTTGGTTTTGCCAGGCAGCTTCAAAAATCGCGATTTCGTTGCCTTCGGATGCAAAAAAAGGCTCGCTTGATATTATTTCAGCCGATTCGCTTGATGAGTTCATAAAAACGTTAATCCATAGTGAGCTGGAGCGACGATTCCTTTATCGCAATTTTTTAACTAAAACCTGCGTGATGTTGATAAGCCCTTAGGTCAAGGTGGAGCTAGATTTCAAAGGATTCATCAAGTTTCTTTTTAACGGCGATGTTTTTCAATCGCGCGTATTTTGGCAGACCATTCTTGTCGTAGGCGGGGTAATCTTCCCCTCGCATCAGCGGTGACAGATAGCGCCTGCAGCGCTCAGTGATGCCGAACCCGTCGGTGGTAATGAAATTACGTGGCATCATTTTTTCGCGGTTGGCGACGCGCGTCAGTTTCGCTTCTCCTATTTTCCAGCGATAGGGTTGATCAGAACTCCGGATAATCGCTGGCATCACCGCATTCTTGCCTGCCAGCGCCATTTGGACTGCGGAAACACCCGTTGCATAGGCCTGCTCTACGTCGGTTTTAGAGGCGATATGACGGGCCGCACGTTGAAGATAATCAGCAACTGCCCAATGATATTTGACGCCAAGATCTTCTCTGATGATCGACGCGACGACGGGCGCCACACCTCCCAGCTGCGCATGGCCAAACGCGTCCTTTAGGCCTTGATCTGCGAGAAAGCGCCCGTTGCCGCTTCGAACGCCCTCGGAGACAACGACCGAGCAGTATCCGAACTTTTTGATGCTGTCCTTTACTTTTTTAATGAATTTTTTTCGGTCAAATTTTATTTCGGGAAACAGGATTGCCACAGGAATAGGCGTATCTTCATCGCTCGCCATACCGCCTGCCGCTGCTATCCAGCCGGCATGACGCCCCATGACCTCAAGGATGAATACTTTTGTTGACGTTTTTGCCATTGATGCGACATCAAAACTCGCTTCTCGGGTTGAAACTGCGATGTACTTCGCGACAGATCCAAAGCCGGGACAGTTATCCGTGATGGGCAGATCATTATCGACGGTTTTCGGGATGTGAATCGCTTGAATGGGGTAGCCGGTTTTTTTCGATAGCTGGGATACTTTCAGACAGGTGTCAGCTGAGTCCCCCCCTCCGTTATAAAAAAAGTAGCCAATGTTATGCGCCTTAAAAACATCAATGAGTCGTTGGTATTCGATACGATTTTCTTCAAGACTTTTGAGTTTGTATCGGCAGGAACCAAACGCTCCAGAGGGCGTTGATCTTAAGGCTGCAATTGCGCTGGCGCTCTCTCGAGAGGTATCAATGAGGTCCTCTGTCAGAGCGCCGATGATTCCATTTCGGCCCGCAAAGACCTTGCCAATTTGGTCTCGATGCGCCCTGGCGGTTTCGATCACACCGCTGGCGCTCGCGTTAATGACAGCAGTCACACCACCGGACTGGGCGTAAAAGGCGTTTATCTTTTTGCTCATGGTATTGATCTAGTATTTGGGTTAATCGCAGGGTTCAGACGCTTCGATTGGCGACGGACGACTTGGATGAGGCTCACAAACCTCAATTGTCGACGATCTTTGGCAGTTATCAATAGCTAATTTTTAATGGGAATGGGCCGGGAACTTTATCTTGAGCGGTTTCTTGGGCTCGACAACGCCGACCATTTTCTTGGTTGAGATTGTTGAAGCGGATGCGTTTTTTGGGCGCACATTGACAGATTCTCAAACCCCACTATAGTAAACGCCCCTTTTTTGAGCCTAAAACAGTAGCCCGTGAGGCGATCAGGCTGTGGTGACAGTTTTTAGGGTTCAACCCGGCTGATGGAAATCAGCCATTTTTGTGGAGATTGCAGAATGAGAATCGTTTTATTGGGCGCCCCCGGTTCGGGCAAAGGTACGCAAGCCAAAATGATGGCAGAAGCCTATCGCGTTCCTCAAATCTCGACGGGAGATATTCTGCGAAAGGCGGTAGCAGATAAAACCGAGGTTGGTAAGAAAGTTGCAGCGATGATGGATGCCGGCGAACTCGTGTCAGACCGTATCGTGATTGATGCGGTGACCGACCAGCTACGCTCTCCTGACAGCCGACGTGGCTTTGTTCTGGATGGATTTCCGCGCACCATTCCTCAAGCACAGGAATTAGATACTCGTCTTGGCTGGATGGGTCGCCCGGTTCAATTGGTACTGCACTTTCTAGTAGACAACAAAGTTTTAATTAAACGCGTGGTTAATCGTATGAGTTGTGCGAACTGCGGCGCGATCTATAACAAACAATCTTCACCACCGAAAAAGAAAGGCGTGTGCGACCAATGTGGTAGCAAGAAGCTTGTTTCTCGAACTGATGACAGTGAAAAAACGATGCGCTCGCGATTGGAAGCTTATGATCGGGATACCGCGCCCTTAATTTCATATTACCGAGCCCAGCATAAACTGCGGAGCATTCCGGCCAGCAGCAGTATGGCTCATATTTTCGATGCGATTTGTGATGTCGTTGATACTGAAATCCGTCCCATGGAAAAGAAGATTGTGGTGATTGAAGAGCCCGTAAAGATTAAGATAAAAAAAGCGGACCCAGAAGAGGCTGATCAAGCTACCACGAAAAAGAAAGCCGCTAAAAAGACCACATCGAAAAAGGTCACCAAGAAAGCGGCCAAGAAAGCGCCAGTCAAAAAAGCCGCCAAGAAGACCACGGCCAAGAAAGTGACTAAAAAAGCGTCAAAGCGAAAATAGACTGATCAACGCCAGGATAGCGATCGATTCAAATGAGCATTTATCCCCTTTCTCGCCCGAGACGATTGCGCCGAGACCCGTTTAGCCGATCGCTGGTTCGAGAGCATACCCTCTCGGTTGATGACCTGATCCAGCCGGTTTTTGTTTGCGAAGGGTCAAACGTTCGGCAGCCTGTCCCGTCGATGCCGGGTATTCAGCGGGTCAGTCTTGATTTACTCCTCGAGCAAGCGGCTAGGATATCAGCGCTCGGAATCAAAGCGCTCGCGCTTTTTCCAGTAGTTGATCCAAAACTTAAAACCGAAGATGCAATCGAAGCGTGTAATCCTGAAGGACTCATTCCCCGCGTCGTTCGTGCACTACGCAGTCATGTGCCTGAAATGGGAATTATTACTGATGTCGCGCTAGATCCTTATACGAGTCACGGTCAGGATGGGCTTCTGGATTCGGACGGCTATGTGACGAATGACCTCACCGTTGAATCGCTGGTGGCGCAAGCCCTGTGTCATGCAAGAGCGGGCGCCCAGGTTTTAGCACCCTCAGACATGATGGATGGCCGCGTGGGCGCTATCCGGATGGCGTTGGAGGATGAGGGTTTTGTTAACACCAAGATACTTGCGTACTCGGCCAAATATGCATCTTCGTTTTACGGGCCATTCAGAGATGCCGTTGGGTCAGCGACGAATTTGGGAGGGGGAGATAAGCACACCTATCAGATGGACCCCGGCAATACGGATGAGGCCATGCGTGAGATCGAGCTCGACCTCGCGGAAGGTGCTGACATGGTGATGATAAAACCGGGCATGCCCTATCTCGATATCGTTCAGCGGGTGAAAAGCGAGTTTGGTGTTCCCACTTTTGTTTATCAGGTCAGCGGTGAGTACGCGATGCTTTGTGCGGCGTCCCAGAACGGGTGGCTTGACCATCAGGGCGTTGTCCATGAATCATTGCTGGCGTTTAAGCGCGCCGGTGCAGATGCTATCCTGACTTATTTTGCTGAGGAAGTGGCGACCGCGTTAAAACCGCGTTAAATCAGGGTTTACGTTAATCGTAAGATGACAAAAACCGGACCCCTTAATTATTGATAAAAGTTTTTCTATGCAATCGAATCCTCGTCCTACCAATATTGTGTTGCACAAACAGTCACGCGCGCTCGAAGTCAGTTTTGATAACGGCGAACAGTTTCATCTTCCGTGTGAGTTTTTGCGGGTGTACTCGCCTTCAGCCGAGGTAAGAGGTCATGGTCCGGGACAGGAGGTCCTTCAGACGGGCAAAGAGCTTGTCAATATAAATGAGGTGGAAGGCGTCGGCGCCTATGCAGTGAGACTTCATTTTGATGATGGCCATGATACGGGTATTTATTCGTGGGAAACACTTTATGAGCTCGGCAGCAAACAGGATGAATACTGGCGGTTATATCTTGAGGCACTAGAGAAGGCTGGATTTCAGCGTAAAGTCGTTTCCTGATCGAAGCGTGAGGGGATAGCGGTTAGATGAGCGAAAGAGCAACCCACTTCGGTTTTAGCGAGATTGATCCGGCTGAAAAGGCGGGTCGGGTCGGCGAGGTATTCTCTTCCGTTGCGAGTCGTTACGACTTGATGAATGACTTAATGTCGTTTGGATCCCATCGGCTGTGGAAAGATCTTGCATTGGCCAGAAGTGGGGTTCGCGAAGGTCATCATGTCCTTGATGTCGCGGCGGGCAGTGGAGATATGACGATGCGGTTCGCCCGCCGGGTTGGCACGTCGGGCCAGGTGGTGATGACGGATATTAACGCGAGCATGTTGGCTTGTGGTCGCGCCCGGCTGCTTGATGAAGGTCTCGGAGTCAATGTGCAGATGCTTTTGGCAGACGCGGAATCACTGCCGTTTTCGGGCGGACTATTTGACTGTGTCTGTATTGCATTTGGATTGCGTAATGTGACGCGAATCCCGAAGGCGTTGGCATCAATGTCACGCATGCTGAAGCCCGGTGGTCGGCTTGTGATCCTCGAATTTTCCACACCCACATCCACGCTACTCGCGCGTGCTTACGACCGGTTTTCGTTTTCGGTCATTCCATCGATGGGGAAAATGGTGACGGGTGATGAGCAAAGTTATCAATATCTTGTGGAATCGATTCGGAAGCATCCCAATCAACAGGCGCTCTCTGCGATGATGGAAGAAGCCGGATTAGAAGATGTGAAACATCAAAACATTAACGGCGGTATTGTTGCGATTCATACGGGCTATCGATTCTAGGTAGATGGCAACCCAGTCCCTCACACAACGGTTGGAAAAAATATTTAACCGGATTATTCAGGATTCGGGCGCGGTGCCGCACGCACGCGCTTTAGAGGGCCGCATCATTCTAGTGTCCGTTCAGGGTATCGGCGTGGACGTATTTGCGACCATTCGAGACAGCCAGATTTGTGTGGTCTCGGAGGTCGATAAGGCTCCAGATGTCTCGATTTCGGGGACGCCAACAGGGCTGATTAAACTGATGCGGTTTGGCCCTGATCCTGCTGTGCTTCGAGAGGGCAGCGTCCGGATAGAAGGTGATGGCGCCGCCATGCTCGAATTCAAGGCACTTCTTGGTGCGCTTGATATTGATGCCGAAGAAGAGCTGGCACAGATTTTTGGTGATCCGGTTGCTCACCAGTTGGCCCAAGGGGCCCGGGCTTTTGGGGGATGGGCATCTGACGTGGTGGATTCGAGTTTGCTCGGCATCGCTGAAACTTTAGTCGAAGAGAGCAAGCTACTGCCCAGTAGGCCTCGCGCGCAACGCTTTGTTGAAAACATCGATCAATTGCGGGATGACATGGCGCGCTTGGAACAGCGGATTGCGCGTTTTGTTAGCAACAAGAAAGACAGCTAGTTACCGATGAAAACAAAAGGCTCCTGGAGACTGATTCGCATTTTTCGTGTGCTTTTGCGTCACGGTCTCGATGAGTTTGTGTTTCAGTTGCGACGGTTGCGGCCCTATCGCCCGCTACTGTTTTTGTTCCCTGGTTTTTGGTTTCGTGATCGGTCATCAGATCGCGGTCAGCGATTGCGCGAAGCGCTTGAGGAATTAGGGCCAATCTTTGTGAAGTTTGGGCAGGCGCTATCGACTCGACCTGATCTCATTCCGCCTGACATTGCGGTTGAACTCACCCGTCTACAGGACCAGGTGCCGCCTTTTTCCGGGCAGGCGGCCCGTGAGGTCGTCGAACGATCGCTGGGTGCTCCGATCAGCGAGCATTTTGCGAGTTTTGATATTCAACCCCTGGCTTCTGCTTCGGTTGCGCAGGTGCACGGCGCGACGTTGAAAGACGGGACTGAGGTCGTCGTCAAGATATTACGGCCAGGAATCGAATCCATAATTGATCAAGATATTGAATTGCTCTATCAGTTAGCCAATTTAGCGGATCGATATTGGCCCGAATCGCGCCGGCTTCGTCCCCTCGAGGTGGTTGAGGAGTACGACAAGACGATTCACGATGAGCTGGATATGACGCGAGAAGGTGCGAACGCCAGCCAGTTGCGGAGCAATTTTTTAGATTCCGAGATGATCTATGTGCCCGAAGTGTTCTGGGATCACAGCACGCAAGATGTTCTGGTAATCGAACGGATTTATGGTAGCCCGATTCGAGATATCGACGCCATAAAAGCGGCCGGGGTGGA
>JADHSN010000028.1 GCA_016776875.1 Gammaproteobacteria bacterium
TGCGATCGCCGAATCGCTCGGAGTAAAGATATGAGCGACAATACAACGGACAGAATCGCTTCGACGTTTAGCCGTCTCTCTAAAGAGCATAGGGCGGGTCTTGTTACATTCATCACAGCTGGCGATCCAAACCTTCAAACCAGTTTAGAAATTCTCCAGCGGTTGCCATCCGCGGGTGCGGACATTATCGAGATCGGGATGCCTTTTTCAGATCCAATGGCCGACGGGCCGGCGATCCAGGCCGCCAGCTTACGATCATTGGCGAACGGCGGATCACTTCGCGCAACCCTCGAAATGGTGAGAGCGTTTCGGGAAAAAAATCAAACCACGCCTCTTATTTTGATGGGGTACTTTAATCCTATCTATCAATATGGCACCACCCAATTCGTTAACGATGCGGCAAACGCTGGTGTTGATGGCCTGATTATGGTGGATCTACCCCCTGAAGAAGATGACGAACTTTGTGATCCGGCTCGAACCGCAGGACTTCATTGGATTAGACTGGTGACGCCGACAACAAATGAAAGCCGCTTAAGCGATGTGCTTGCCAATAGTAGTGGCTTTGTCTACTACGTCTCGATTGCTGGAATAACGGGTACGCAATCAGCAGCTGCAGCTTCAATAGAAAAAGCAGTCCACCACATTAAAGCAAAATCAGATCTTCCCGTAGCCGTTGGCTTTGGGATCAAAACCCGCGAGCAGGTCAAAGAAATTGGAAATATTGCCGAAGGGGTCGTTGTGGGATCCGCGATTGTTAACGAAATCGAGCAAAATCTCGACCCGAATGGCCAGCCGAAGGCAGATCTTGTAGAGAGCGTTATTTCGCTGGTCAGGTCTCTCGCCACAGATTCTGTTTAATTTGGGACAGAAACCTAGACTCACCAATAATCCCGATAGGACGAGCATTTAAAGCGTTTTAAGGATCCTGAGCGCTTTTACCGCGCTCTCTTCATCTTCGCCATCGACTAAAGCTTGAAGTATGCGTCTCGCGCCCTCCTCGTCTCCAATTTGAATGCAGGCTTGCGCGAGATCGATCTGATCAGAGGTCTCCGTTTCATCTATCAGAACGAGACTATCAAGATCTTCGTCACTACGCTTTGGCTGCTCATTTAACCCTTCAAAAGATATCACGTCATCGGGCTCCACATCTGAGTCAATTTCAAAACTGATGTCGCCCTCGCCGGATTCCGGCACCCGACCGTCTCTACCTGTTTGACTTTGTACCGGCGTCAACTCACCGCTCTGAGTGTCACTCGCACTCTCAATCTCAAACTCAATCTCATCGAGATCCATTTCTGGCGTTTGGGATCGGGGTAAACCTTCCTCAATTGACACAGAGTCCATTTCCAATGAATGTGATGAGCCACCAGCCGAATGATTCGCAGAAGCTCCAGGGGTCGGATCAGATCCCGATTTTATTTTTTTTGATAACGCCTGCAGATGAGCGAACTCCGCCGAGTCTTTATCGACCTCTTGAATCAAGCTTGTCATCAGCTCATTAAATTCTGCTGGTTTATCGAGCATTTGAAGAGCCTCTAACAACTTTAGTTTCAGCTCGACGCGACTCGGAAATCGACTGATTGCGTCACGCAAGATTTTCTCTGCCTGGCTCGACCGACCATAGGCGATATAGATCTCTGCTTCTGTAAGAGGATCAACCTCATCGCTTGTTACCGCGACTCCTCTTTGTGTCTCCAATTCAGTTACAAAACCCGCTCCAATGCTGTCCTCAACAACCGTTGGCACGACGGGCTGAGAACTCTGAGAATCACCGGGAACCGAGTCCTGAAACACCGAACGACGCCCCGCGCTAGAGATCCTTGTCCCCTCAGAATCCGACGACAAATATCGGTGGGCGCGTCGTCGACGAATTAACAGCAGTATCAACAACAACACGATTACCAGCAGTCCAAACGATACCGCTGAGTCATTCATCAACAGTGGCCCTGTATTATCCTCAACAGCGCCCAATCCCATGCTGATAACAGTGCCCGCCAACCCATAAAGCCAGAGCGCACGATCTTTTATCCAATCCAAAGTCTGCGAAGGGTCATGCCATGGCGCAGCAGGCGCCACTTTAGTATCTTCCACCCCCGTTAACTGACTATCCGACTCTATCGATTGCCCTGTTGTGATTGAAGCGTCCAAACTATCCGGAAGCCGATTATTATGATCTCCAGAACCGTCTTCGACGATATCGTCTGCAACAGGAGCCTCTTGAGAGTCGATCGCATCTGAATCATTTGATAACGTATCTGGCTGAGCTAGATCGATCTTCTGCCTTTCCGCGATCTGGAGTTCTGCCATTTTATCAAGCTGTTTTTGCGCAAGCGCCAGCTGTGACTCTTGAAGCTCGATTAATTTCATCGTCTTTTCAAGCTGCGACTCAAGCAGACTAATTTGACGATTAAGGGTGTCGTTTTCGACCGTCTTCGATGCAAATGCTTCCTCGACTGCCGCAAGCCGACTGCTTAAATCATCAACTTGCTGATTTTGCTTCACTTCTACCGCATTAAGGCTGGTTGACGCAATCGATGTCACCGGCGCCGATTCGGTTGCGCCGTCGCCGAGTGTACTCGCGGTCAATGTTGATTCTGTAGCAGGGACAGCTTCCCCGTTCGGAGACACTATCCGAAGCACGTAACTTTGCCCGATTAGTGGAGATCCATTGGTGTCGGGGGATGTTAGATCGGTGGCAGTCCAACCCTCGGTTGATGATGACTTGTCTTCATTTTGAGGAGAACGCTGGGTCCAGGTCAGCAACTGCGCTTCATAAATGTCCGCGACTTGATTTTTATCCAAAGCCCCCATCGATCGCTCGGACGGTATTCGTAGGATCGCCCCCTGCCGCATCAAATTCATATTACCGTCTATAAAAGCGTCAGGATTCTCATCGATCAAAGCAACCATCTTCTGCTTCACGGTAATCACGGATGACGCCTCAATCGAACGCGCAATCTGCATTAACGTATCCCCTCTTTCGACGGGACCAAACCTATCACCTGGATACAATAGCGGTAGATCCGGGACTATCGCGTCGTTTGCCGTCGCAATAGATTCTGGATTGTTTATGACAACGGGATCCAACATGATGGTGTAGTCCCGAAATACCTGCTGCTCGCCCCAACTGAGTTGAACCAGAAAACGAATAAACGGCAGTGATAACGCCCTGTCGGTATGAATATGGATAAAGGACGATTGATTCGACGGGTCAAGAGAAAATTCAAGCTCTCCAAGGATTTCGTCATAGACGATACCTGCCGCTTGATGGGCCTCGCGTGACGCTAGCGCAACTACCAAGTCATCAGTGATTCCGGCAGTTAGTTCTGACACGGAAATTTTAGCCGTCAGAGGCTCGTATAGATTTGACTGCACTTCAATCGAGTCAAGTACAACTGCATTTACGGAAACACTGACTACGGAACATAACCCGATCAGCAAGGCTGCTCGAATATTTTTCATCGGTAACTCGATAGTCAATCTGAAAAAAGACGGGAGTGCTGTGAGCAAAAATTGAGTCGGCGTCATACGTCCATTATAGGAGGCCGGCAGCTTCGAACCAACGCATGAATTAAGGCGCTAGTTAATTAATCGCGAGTTATAGAAAAAATGATCATGAAACCTCTCAGAACCGAGAAAGTGTCTTTGGGATGCTTGAATTGAGCTATCGGTAGAGAGGGGAACCCTTAGCGCGATTATTTTAGGGTTGATTGCACCGCCTCAGCAATCTGAATACTGTTTAACGCGGCACCTTTTCGGATATTATCCGCCACCACCCAAAGGCATAATCCACGCTCGCACGAGATATCCTCCCTAATTCGACCTACAAACACCGGATCTGAGTTTGCCGCCTCTGTGACTGCGGTCGGATAACCGCCAGGCTGGCGATCATCGATAACACAGACCCCGGGCGCATTTTCAAGAAGCGATCGGGCTTGCTCCGCCGTTATTTTGTCACGGGTTTCAATATGCACGGCCTCCGAGTGGCCATAAAAAACAGGAATTCGGACTGTGGTTGGATTCACTGCGATCTCGTTGTCTTCGAAGATCTTCTGGGTCTCCCAGACCATTTTCATCTCTTCTCGTGTGTACCCGTTTTCTTGAAAGGTATCGATATGTGGAATCGCATTGAAGGCGATCTGTTTAGGCATGACCTCGGGTGTAATCGGCTTAGCATTGAGCAAATCAGCGGTCTGACGGGCCAATTCTTCGATAGCACTTTGTCCAGCCCCCGAAACAGCTTGGTAAGTGGCCACATTGATTCTCTTGATTCCTACCGCGTCATACAATGGTTTTAATGCCACAACCATCTGAATGGTTGAGCAGTTCGGATTAGCAATAAGGCCCGAATGCCGCTCTAACGCGTGCGGATTAACTTCAGGAACCACTAATGGAATATCAGGATCTGTTCGAAAATGTGATGTGTTATCGATTACGATGCATCCTGATTCAACTGCCTTTGGTGCATACTCTGCCGAGAGACTGCCTCCCGCTGAAAACAGCCCAAATGACACCTGGGTAAAATCAAAGGTTGAAAGCGCCTGAACCCGGACTGCTTTTCCACGAAACATCACCACTTTACCGACCGACTTTTCACTCGCAAGCGGAAACAGCTTTGCCACAGGGAAATTACGCTCCTCTAAAATTTTTATCATGGTCTCGCCAACTGCACCAGTGGCTCCAACAACCGCAACATTCAATTCTTTTTCAGTGGTCATAGTCTTTGTAATTCTATCGAGCGCTTAAACTTACAACTGCAAGTCAGGAAATAACCATGGCGCTTCCTTGGCCCTTCGCGCCTCGTAAGCGCTGATATCAGGCTCATGTTGGAGTGTTAGTCCAATGTCGTCTAACCCCTCTAATAAGCAATGTTTTTTAAATTCATCAATCTCAAAACGATATACGTTACCGTCTTCAGACGTAAGCGCTTGACGTTCGAGATCGATCTCCATCGAGAACGCGCCCTGCTCGTCATCTCGTGCGAAGAGCCACTCAATATCAGCCAAAGGCAGTGCAATTGGCAACACCCCGTTTTTGAAGCAATTATTGTGAAAAATATCAGCGAAGCTTGCGGCAATTACTGTCCGAATACCAAAGTCACGCAATGCCCACACCGCATGTTCGCGAGAGGATCCACAACCAAAATTTTCCCTCGCAAGCAAGAATGAGCCGTCGCGATAGGGCTTGCGATTTAGAACAAAATCTTTATTTAACGGCCGACCACTGCAATCGGCGCCAGGCTCACCCTGATCCTCGTACCGCCAAGCATCAAATAAATTATCTCCGAAACCGGATTTATCAACCGACTTCAAAAATTGCTTAGGAATAATGGCATCCGTATCAATGTTATCTCTATTGATGGGGATGACCACACCGGTGTACTTAATAAATTTTTTCATGCTGCACGCCCCTATAACTTGTTTGGATCAGTAAAGTGTCCTGCAACCGCAGCGGCTGCTGCCATTACAGGAGAAACGAGATGGGTCCGACCGCCGTAACCCTGGCGCCCTTCAAAATTACGGTTAGACGTCGCTGCACAACGCTCACCCGGCTCTAGACGATCTGCGTTCATTGCCAGGCACATAGAGCAGCCAGGCTCTCGCCACTCAAATCCAGCATCAATAAAAATCCGATCAAGACCTTCATCTTCAGCTTGTTTTTTTACCAGACCTGATCCTGGAACAACCAAGGCTTGCTTTATATTGGGAGCGACACGACGACCGCGTGCAATACTGGCCGCCGCTCGAAGATCTTCAATTCTGCCATTCGTACAAGCACCTATAAAAACCTTGTCAACTTCAATTGAGCCAATTTGAGTTCCAGGCTCAAGCGCCATGTAATCCAACGCCCGCGACCAACCCTCGCGTTTGCCCTCATCGGGTGCATCCGCGGGATCGGGGATCACATCGTCGACGCTCGCCACCATTTCCGGAGAAGTGCCCCATGTGACTTGAGGTCGCAAGTCAGTTACATCAATTACATGTTCCGCGTCGAAAACGGCATCGGGATCCGAAACTAATTCGCGCCACGCTTTAACTGCGAGGTCAAAATGATCTCCGCTCGGTGAATATGGGCGCCCACGAAGATAATCAACTGTCTTCTGGTCCACGGCGATAATGCCCGCACGAGCGCCCGCTTCTATGGCCATATTGCATAAAGTCATTCGCGCCTCCATCGAAGCGTTTTCAACTGCTGACCCTGCAAATTCGATCGTGTAACCCGTGCCACCAGAGGTGCCAATTTCTCCAATGACTCTAAGAATCATATCTTTTGACGCCATTCCCTCAGCTAGGGCGCCGTTCAAGACAATCCGCATATTCTTCATTTTGCGCGCCATCAGGCATTGGGTCGCCAGCACGTGTTCAACCTCTGATGTACCAATCCCAAATGCTAGCGCCCCCAGTGCGCCATGTGTCGCGGTATGGGAGTCCCCACACACAATCGTCATTCCCGGTTGGGTGACGCCTTGCTCAGGCCCTACCACATGCACAATTCCTTGGCGGGGATCAGTCATGTTGAATTCCGTAATACCGAACTCCGCGCAATTTCGATCGAGTGTCTCGACTTGCAGTTTAGCGATGGGATCATCAATCCCCGCGCTACGATCCGTAGTCGGCACATTATGATCAGCCACGGCCAGGTTCGCCGCCAGGCGTCTAGGAACTCTTTTCGCATCGCGCAAGCCAGCAAAGGCCTGGGGAGAGGTCACCTCATGCAAAAGCTGTCTATCGATATAAATTAGTGCGTCGCCGCCGTCCGCTTCCCGAACCAAATGCTGGTTCCAAAGTTTGTCGTATAGAGTTTTTCCGGTCATATTCCTTCTCCTGAGGGCGCCGGATTTTACCATAGGGTTCAATAATTCCAACGAGGGGCACAAATCGATAGCCCCGGACTCAATTTTTTACTCTTACACTGTTAGTATCGGAGTTCGAATCTTCACCTTGGCTAATCTCGAAAATAAAACAAACATGATCAATTTTCGCCAGTTATTTATCATGCTCGAGACAAACCTGGGTAAGGCATTATTACCCGTAGACCAAAATACGGTCACTCCCGATCGCATTGTTACCTCACTAGCGAGTTATCCAAATCTTGCGAGACAGGCGGCGCTGGAGATCTTTAGGCATAACGGATGTCAAGAAATAGATGATCCGATTTCGCTTTTCCCAACCCTAGATGCGCTTGGATGGGTCAAACAAGATAATCAGAAACAAGGAGCACTAGATCTAGCCGGTGCAGAACTGTTAGAGGCGATCGGACGCCAAGTCCTCTTGCTAATAAATGAAGATCAACATGCAAAGACGTCTGGTCAGAGCACTGCGCCTAGTTCTGAATTCGAAACGCGTTACTAAGAAGTCGCTTACGCTGCACCTGGAATATCAGGACCCGGTGCTTCATTGACACCAAGTGCTCGCTGACGCAGGTAATGATCCATCAACACCAGTGCCAACATCGCTTCGGCGATAGGTACGGCTCGAATTCCTACACAGGGGTCATGCCTTCCAGTCGTGATGACCTCTGCTGGTGAGCCGTCAATTTTAACTGTCTGACCCGCCGTGGGGATGCTGGATGTCGGTTTGAGTGCAATAGCGGCAAGAATCTCCTGACCTGTTGAAATCCCTCCCAAAACACCTCCGGCGTTATTACTCAGGAACCCTTGCGATGAGATCTCATCCCGATGATCACTTCCCCGCTGAATCACGCTCTCAAAGCCCGCTCCGATTTCAACACCCTTCACCGCATTAATCGACATCATGGCCCCCGCGATGTCAGCATCTAATCGATCAAAAACCGGTTGTCCTAATCCCGCAGGCACATCCACCGCGGTCACCAAAATCCGAGCGCCAATAGAGTCTCCGTCCCGCCGCAACTGATCAATAAATGAAGCGATTTCGTCTATTTTTGACAAGTCCGGGAAGAAGAAAGGGTTATCCCCCACCACCCGCCAGTCAATGGAATCAGCAACAATTGGACCCAACTGTGTCAGGCAACCGCGAATACGAATTCCCGCACTGTCAGACAAATATTTCCGCGCAACCGCTCCTGCGGCGACCCTCGCTACCGTTTCCCGGGCCGATGCTCGCCCGCTCCCTCGATAATCCCTCACCCCGTACTTTTTAAGGTAGGTGTAATCAGCGTGGCCCGGTCGAAACTGATCTTTAATCTTGTCGTAGTCTCGAGAACGTTGATCTTCGTTCCGAATCAATAACGCGATTGGTGCCCCGGTCGTAATTCCTTCAAACACTCCAGAGAGGATCTCAACTTGATCGGGTTCTTTTCTCTGAGTCGTGTACTTCGATTGCCCCGGGCGTCGCCGATCAAGATCTTTCTGCAAATCGGACTCCGTGATCGATAGCCCGGGAGGACATCCATCGATCACACAGCCGAGAGCCGGACCATGACTTTCACCGAAAGTACTCACCTGAAAAAGAGTCCCGAAAACGCTGCCGGTCATCAGAAATTCCTGCTGTTACGAATAAAAATTAAGCCCGCGGAAGGGTGACTCCACTTTGACCCTGATACTTTCCCTTGCGATCTTTATAAGAGATTTCACAACTTTCATCTGCTTCAAAGAATACAACTTGAGCAACCCCTTCGTTCGCATAAATCCGCGCAGGTAACGGCGTCGTATTTGAGAACTCAAGCGTGACATATCCCTCCCACTCTGGTTCAAACGGAGTCACATTAACAATAATACCGCAACGTGCATATGTCGATTTACCAAGGCAAATTGTTAATACACTTCGAGGGATTCGAAAGTACTCGACTGTTCGAGCGAGTGCGAATGAGTTAGGTGGGATAATGCAACATTCCCCCTCAAAATCAACAAAACTGCTCGCATCAAATAATTTCGGATCAACGATCGCCGAGTTGATATTCGTAAAAATTTTAAATTCGTTCGAGCAGCGTATGTCATAGCCATAGCTTGAGGTGCCATACGAAATTACCTTGACACCATCAACACTGGAAACTTGTCCTGATTCAAATGGCTCAATCATTCCCGCGCTAGCCATTTCTCGGATCCAACGATCTGACTTAATAGACATCGGTCATCCTGTTAGGTGTTCTGAACGACAATTGAAGGGAAAACGTCAGCATAATTACGTTTTCGTGCCGCAAGTCGACCGGCTACATTTCGAGCGATTTCTTTGTAATTTGCAGTCGCTTTGCCATCAGGGTCAGCGACTACCGTCGGTCGGCCACTGTCTGCATCCTCGCGAATTCGCATCTCGAGTGGGATACCGCCTAAAACATCAACACTGTGCTCCTCTGCCATACGATGCCCACCACCCTGACCAAAGATTGCTTCCTCATGACCGCATTGGCTGCAGATATGCGTACTCATGTTCTCGACCACACCGAGCACTGGAATTTCAACTTTCTCAAACATTTTCAATGCCTTTCTTGCGTCCAATAACGCAATATCTTGAGGTGTTGTCACAATAATCGCTCCAGAAACCGGAACTTTCTGTGCCAGTGTCAATTGCGTATCGCCGGTACCCGGTGGCAAGTCAATGACCAAGTAATCCAGATCTTTCCATTGCGTATCATTGAGGAGTTGCTCGAGAGCCTGTGTCACCATCGGTCCGCGCCAGATCATTGGCGTATCCTCATCGATCAGAAAACCAATAGACATCGCTTGAATTTGATAACTCATCATCGGCTCGATGCTTTTTCCATCGGATGACTGCGGGCGACCGCTAATTCCAAGCATGCGGGGCTGACTCGGACCATAAATGTCAGCATCCAAAATACCCACTCTCGCACCTTCTGCAGAAAGTGCGAGCGCCAAATTCGAAGAAACCGTAGATTTTCCCACTCCACCCTTTCCGGACGCCACGGCGATAATATTGCGAACGCCTTTGAGCGGGGTAACGCCTTTCTGAACTTCATGGGCAACCACACTCGTCTTCACTGACAGGTTGATCGTACAAGACCCACCCACAACACCTTCTATCGCCTCTCGAACCAAAGCGTCGAGAGTTGCCTGCCAGCCAGCCGCCGGGTATCCAAGTGTTATCTCAAGCGATACCGTGTCCCCTTCAATATTTGAGGCCGTAATTGCTTTTGACTCTTCGAGGGTTGATTTGGTGTGGGGATCAAAAATGTTGCCAACTGCTTCGAGCAGTGCTGAAGTGTGGATCTCAGTCATGTTATTCCCAATTAGAGTTAAAATTTTGAAGCGGGTAATCAACAATACCTTTTTTGAGGTGCCCGATGCTACCACAACGATGCATCAACATTGAGTGTATAAGCTATAATTAGGGCGTTTACACCTGTATTTCGGGTGCCTGTTTCACTTCAAACGGGAAATTCGAATTCGACCTAATCCGATCCCCCCGGCTAACTCAGATGCCTCGAACCATTCTTGCCACAAGCGCTCTACCCTACGCCAACGGCCCTATCCATCTGGGCCATTTGGTGGAGTACATTCAAACCGATATCTGGACACGGTTTCAGCGCCTGCGGGGACACGAAACCTACTATGTTTGCGCCGAGGATACGCACGGCACCCCGATCATGCTCAAGGCTCGAAGTGAGGGCATTAGTCCCGAACAACTCATCCAGCGCATCGAAGTCGAGCATCGCCGCGACTTTAGCGACTTTCATATCGCTTTTGATAATTACCATTCGACCCACTCTGAGGAAAACCGGTATTTCTCCGAAACGATCTATCAGCGTTTACTCGAAAAAGGACACATCGAAAAACGCACCATTACGCAGGCATTTGATCCTGTTGAAAACATGTTCCTGCCCGATCGATTTATACGAGGGACATGTCCAAAATGTGGGGCCGCTGACCAAAATGGAGACAGTTGTGAATCTTGCGGCGCAACCTACTCACCGACGGATATCAAGGATCCGGTCTCAGTGATATCAGGGGCGTCCCCAGTCGAAAAAGAGTCAGAGCATTTTTTCGTTCGCTTGTCCGACTTTGAAGAAATGCTCAAAAACTGGACCGGCTCCGGACGGTTGCAACCAGAAGTCCGAAACAAACTCAACGAGTGGTTCGATACGGGCCTGCAAGATTGGGATATCTCTCGCGACGCGCCCTATTTTGGATTCGAAATCCCTGATGCTCCCGGCAAGTACTTCTATGTTTGGTTAGATGCACCGATCGGTTATATGGCAAGTTTCAAAAATCTTTGCCAAAAAAAAGGTCTCGACTTTGATACGTTTTGGTCAACTGACTCTGAGGTAGAACTTTACCATTTCGTCGGAAAGGACATTCTCTATTTTCACACCCTTTTTTGGCCGGCCATGCTCCAAGGCGGAAATTTCCGAACGCCGACAGCGGTATTCACCCATGGATTCCTCACCATTAACGGTCAAAAAATGTCGAAGTCGCGCGGCACTTTTATCACCGCCCGTGACTATCTCGAGCATTTGGACCCCGACTACCTAAGGTACTACTTCGCAGCTAAATTAAATAATCGGGTGGAAGATCTTGATTTCCATCTCGACGATTTCGTAACCCGGGTCAATTCTGATCTCATCGGAAAAATAGTGAATATCGCAAGTCGATGCGCCGGTTTTATCAACAAGCGGTTTAAAGGACAACTGTCAGCATCGGTCGTGAACCCCGAACTCTTTGATCAATTCACCGCCGCGCACAACACCATCTGCGATGCATACGAAAATCGTGAATTTTCACGCGCCGTTCGCGAAATTATGGCGTGGGCTGATTCGGCGAATCAATACATTAATCAGGCACAGCCTTGGGTCGTTGCCAAAGAAAAAGACAAAGAAGACGAACTACAAGCCATTTGCAGTCTTGGGCTTAATTTATTCCGAATCTTAATGATTTGGCTGGCGCCTATCGTGCCAGGCCTCGCCGCACGTAGCGCGGAATTTCTGCAGTGTCCAATCGGGACGGGCACCCCGCTTGTGTCAGTCAGTCAGCCCCTAATTTCTCATCAAATTGGTCCATTTAAGCGTCTGATGGATCGCATCGAACCTTCAAAGGCAGCAGCCATTATGGAAAATCTCAAAGTGACCGACACAACACAAGATGGGGAAAACGCTCCGGGCCACCTAAGCGACGAGCCTATTGCCGATCAAATATCAATTAGTGATTTTGGAAAAATTGATCTCCGTGTTGCATTAGTAAAGAATGCAGAAACAGTCGAGGGTGCTGACAAACTGATCAAATTGACCCTTGATCTTGGGGAAGAAATCCGAGAAGTCTTCGCCGGTATTAAAAATGCCTACGATCCAGAACAGCTGATCGGTCGAAAGGTTGTGATGGTCGCAAACCTAGCGCCGCGGAAGATGCGTTTTGGAGTATCAAATGGAATGGTACTAGCCGCATCAGGCAAGAATGATATTGGTGGTGTGTTTGTCCTTTCGCCGGACGACGGTGCTGAACCGGGCATGCCGGTCCGATAACCTTATCGCTGTTTACCTGTGCACCCTGAAACGCTTGGCTGTCAGCGCGACCTTTTCGATATACCTGAAAACACCGTTTTTCTTAATTGCGCCTATATGTCGCCACTTTTGCGGCAAAGTTGCACTGCAGGAATTGAAGGTCTTCGCCGCAAAAGCCGACCGTGGGAAATAACACCGCCAGACTTCTTTGCAACTGCAGAGTCAGTGCGAGAGAGTGCAGGCGCACTCTTGCAGAGCAGCCCCGATAATATCGCGTTAATTCCCTCAGCGAGCTATGGTCTCGCCGCAGCCGCTAAGAATATCCGAATGAGGCCGGGACAGGACATTATTGTCCTTGCCGAAGAGTACCCTTCTAACTTTTATATTTGGCAGTCTCTTGCAAAAGAGTTAAAAGGAAATCTGATTACGGTTTCTCGACCAACTGACGGTGATTGGACATCGCAGATATTGAATGCAATATCTGAAACAACCGGCCTTGCGGCGCTTCCCCACTGTCACTGGACTGATGGATCGCTCATAGACCTTAAAAAAATACGACGAGCACTCGATCATACAAATGCCGGTCTTGTTCTCGATCTGACCCAGAGCCTCGGTGCAATGAGTTTTGATCTCACAACCATTCAGCCTGATTTTGCGATCGCGGCGGCCTACAAATGGTTACTCGGTCCTTATTCCACCGGAATCATGTACGTCCACCCAAAGCATCACCTGGGTCATCCACTCGAGCTTAATGCCTTCGCCCGCAAGGACGCGGTAGATTTTCAAAACCTTGTTGCCTACCGAGACGAATATCAACCGGCAGCCCGAAGATTTGATATGGGGGAAATGGGTAATTTCGCCCTCCTTCCTGCATTACTGACGAGTCTCAACCAACTTATCGCGTGGGAACTTCCGAGGGTTGAAAATACACTTCGGGAGATAAACAAAGCGATATGCGACCATGGCCGGAGAACTGGATTTGATATTCTCCCGGAACCTTTTCGTTCTCCGCATTTCACCGGACTACGATTTAAAAACGATATTCCCTCAGGTTTAATACAAAACCTGGCCGAACAAAACATCTTCGTGAGCGCAAGAGGTCAATCGCTCAGGGTAACCCCTCACCTATATAATGATCTCGACGACGTTGATCGCTTTTTTACCGCGCTGTCTCGGCTTTTATGACAACGAGATCTGTAGAAGAATTGAAACGAGTCGAGTCTCGGCTCGACGCCCTGCTACCACAACTCCAATGTCAACGTTGCGGTTATCCCTCCTGTGCCGCCTATGCTGAGGCCATGAGTAATCATTCCGCCACAGGTGACCGCTGTGCGCCTGGAGGCCAACAAGTATTGATCCAACTTAGTGAGCTTCTCGAATCTGAATGTGATCAAATCAATCCCGAATATGATCATGCCGTCATTCCAAACGGTGTTTGGATTGATGAAAACACCTGTATCGGATGCGCGCTTTGCATTAATGCGTGTCCGATGGATGCCATCATCGGATCCGGGAAACTGATGCACACCGTAATAGCTGATCACTGCACGGGTTGCGAGCTATGCCTCCCGCCGTGTCCGGTTGATTGCATTAGGCCTCATTCCCCGAAAGCGCCGGACTCTGCCTCGTTTCAACAATTCATCAGCGAGAACAAGTTCCGATTCAAAAATCAATTTTTGATTCACCAAAGTCGCGCTAAAAATCCGGAAGAATCAACAAGGCTTCGTGTAAGGTCTCGGCCCCGACTCGACGAAATTAAGGCGAGCGTTGAACGCGTAAGGGCCCGACGGAAACCTTCGGATTCATCTACTCGTCGCTGATGAACGCGTCTCAACGTCTTCAAATTTTCTCGCTGCTGTCTCGAGAAATAACTGAACCAAAGACTGAACTTAAATATCGCAGTCACTTTCAGCTTCTAATTGCAGTTATCCTGTCAGCCCAGGCAACTGATATTTCTGTTAACCGTGCCACTCGACCCCTTTTCCGTGACGCTCCGAACCCCGAGACTATCCGTGATTTGGGTGTGGAGGGCCTGACCCCATACATTCGCGCGATTGGTCTTTTCAATACCAAGGCAAAAAATATCATCAGCACCTGCAATATCTTGATCGAGAAATATCAAAGTCGAGTGCCTCGAACGCGAGCAGCACTAGAGGGGTTACCCGGCGTTGGACGAAAAACCGCCAACGTCATACTCAATACCGCTTTTGGCGAGCCCGCGATCGCTGTTGACACCCATATCTTCAGGATCTCGAATCGAACCGGACTTGCGCGAGGGAAAACAGTGTTAGCGGTGGAGAAGCAACTTCTAAAAACCACCCCGGAGAATTTTCTCATCGATGCGCACCATCTATTAATCCTTCACGGACGATACACGTGCAAAGCGCGCGCACCTCTTTGTCAAAACTGCGTCATCAAAAAGTTATGTGAATTTCCCGGTAAAACAGAGTTGTCAGGCTGAGCTACGAATTTTCAGAAAGCACCTTTCGTTGTCGCTTAGTTTCAAATAGTGCTACTCCGGTCGCCACCGCGACATTTAAACTTGGAAAATCGTGCTCCGTAGGAACCCGGACAAGCGCATCGCAATGCTTTGCCGAAATTTGCCGAATGCCCGTCGCCTCCGACCCAAAAATCCAAGCGACCGGTACCGTCAAATCAAATTCATCAAGGGATGTTCGGCCTGTCTCGGATGCCCCTAAAACCCAAATCCCGGCGGTCTTTAACATCTTAAGCACCTGACTCCAGTTACCCACCTCAAAAATTCTTAAATGGTGAAACCCCCCCTCGGCAACCCGCAACGCCGCCGGAGTCAAGCCTGCGCCACCTTTCACTGGAATAATCACGGCATCAACGCTCGCTGCCGCTGCCGTCCGTAGGCATGCGCCGACATTTCTGGGGTCCTCAAGACCGTCGAGGATGATGATAAGTGGCACACCCGTAAATTCATTCAGCCAGGTTCGGAGTTCGCTCAGACCTTCGCCAGGCACCTTTGCCAATAGACCCACAACACCCTGATGTCGAACGTCGCCAGCAAGATTATCTAACTCCTTTTTCTGAGCACGACGAATCTTCACACCGCTTGACCGTGCACGACTGAGCAAATTACCAAGCCTTGAACTCTCTTTCATCCCATAGTGCACGATTTCCGTAAGCGAATGACGGTCCGTGGCTAGCGCGGTCTCAATGGC